>NZ_QUOK01000014.1 GCF_003390325.1 Rhodohalobacter sp. SW132
GCATGTCAAATCACTAATTATCCAACACTCAAAACTACTACCGCCCAACTACTTACTACTTTGGCAATCTTGCACTCCACTTCATCTTAAATCTCTATTCTACCAGAGAAGCATTTTCATGCAGAATACACTGCCTCCGCTTTTGATGAATTCGTACGTACTGAATTCGTGCACGTAAAATCCGGCATCGCGAAGTTTTTGGTTCACATCGGTGCATCCCTGCTGAATCATCACATTTTTGCCATCGGGGCAAACCGCGTTGACCGCAAACAGTTTTTCCGCTTCATAGGATGAGGCCTCAATCACCGTATCAAAAACCGACCGGATCAGTTCAATTCCCTCCTCGTTAAAGGCATCGGAATAGATCAATGCTGTCGATTCGTTCAGGATACACATACAGGTATCAAGATGGTAGAACTTATCATCCTGCAGCTCGAGTGCAATTACGGGGACATCAAACAACTCGGAAATCTGATCATACACTTCGAGTGAACTCCGGAAACCGTATGCTCCCCAAATCAATCCGCGTTTGAAATGCCAGAGCGCATCTCCCATTCCTTCAAAAGACTCCACTTTTTCTGATTCCACATGGTGGATGGTATATCCCTGTTTTTTAAAAAATTCCTCGATGTAAGGCACTTCACCTTTGCGCTGATCACTGTTCATCACTCCCATCAGTACGTGTCGTTCCCCATCCGGTGCGATATAAGGCAGGCTTTGATTTGCGCTGAAAACCATATCCGGGTATCCCTTCACTCCGTCAAGAATGTGCAGTTTGTAGCCCAGCTCTTTGTAGCCGTCACGCAGATATCCCCATTCATTTTCAGCCTGCATTGTGTCAACCCGCCCAACCTGGTTTGCCATATGGGGATTAATCACATATTCAACATCAAAGTAGGTCGGTTTCACCATCATCACCTGGTCAGGTAACGGCATAGTTCGCAGATCGGAACGTTGGAAACTCAACTGGTTTGCAGAAGTAATTATGGTAGACATCTGAATAAATTTAGATTGATAGAAAGGTTCGGCAGATTTTTCTCTGTAGATTTTGTGCAGATACCCGCCGGGCTCCAAATGTAAGAGTAAAAAATATGTAATGATTGGCCAAAATGGTACGTTGGAAATTTTTCATCTTGCTGTAGCATATTTAAACCGGTAGCTTCCCATATGATTTTACAATCCGACCTTCTCAACCAGCTTGCACCCCTTGAGCTGAAAGCAAGAAAAATTATTGAGGGATTTGTCTCCGGTCTGCACCGGAGTCCGTATCACGGGTTCAGTGTGGAGTTTGCTGAACACAGACCCTATAACCAGGGTGATGATTTTAAGCATATCGACTGGAAAGTGTATGGAAAGTCGGAGCGTTTTTACGTGAAGCAGTATGAAGCAGAGACGAATCTTCGTGCACATATCGCCCTCGACACCAGCAGTTCGATGTATTTCAAACATTTTGCAGACTGGAGCAAATTGCGGTATGCGATCCACTTTGCATCGGCACTAGCGTATATGATGAATCGTCAGCGCGACGCCACCGGGCTCACACTGTTTGATGAAAAAATTCAGTTTCAACTTCCCCCAAAATCAACCCAAAGTCATCTGAGGCTTCTTTTCAGGCACCTCGAAAAAGAGCTTAAACAAGAAAAAGAGAAATCGAAAGAACAGCGGGTTTCTGCATCGGCTGACGCACTCCACTCTCTTGCTGAAAGCCTGAAACGCCGCAGCCTGGTTGTTATTCTCACCGATCTTTTTGAGAACAGAGAGAACCACGAAGCGCTCATCTCTGCCCTGCGGCATTTACGGCATCAAAAGCATGAGGTGCTCCTTTTTAATGTGTTAGAGCATCAAAGCGAACGGGAGCTTGATTTCAGCGATGGTAAATTTCTGTTCGAGGATATGGAAACCGGGTCTGAAATTGAAGTCGTGCCTTCCCAAATAAAAGAAGATTACAAGAAAAAAGTGGCTGAATACACTCACGAATTCAAAATCGCGTGCAGCAAAGCGCTGGTCGATTTTGAAGAGATCGATACTCAAAAGCCGTTTGACCTGGCACTGCTGGCATATCTGAATAAACGTAAACGGCTGATGTAGGTTTTAAATAATCTTTTTTATAACTCAGCATGTTCCTACAATTACACCGTTTCTAACCAATACCCTAATTGCATCCCCTATCTGAGGTTTTCCTTTTTCATACAAAAACTACTCATTGTAACTCTTCTGAATTCGGTATATATGAAAATATTAATCCGAAATACCATTTAAATCTACTCTGTTAACCTAAACTAACCACTTTTAAAAAAGCACTTTCGTAGTATTACAACTAATTCAATGTTAATTGATCTTTGTAATATCATCTACTTATAAATACAGTAATATTCTTATGAGAAAGAAAGAGCTACAATATCGTTCCCTGAGCGATTTAAATCACACTATTGCCAAGAATTTGCATAAATTTCCACCCAATACAGACCTTGTTGTGGGGGTACCCCGAAGCGGATTAATGGCTGCAAATATTATCGCTCTTCATCTGCATCTACCATTAACCGATGTGAACAGCTTTCTGAACGGAAAAATTCTCTCTTCTGGTAGTCGAATGAACGATACGAATAAGTCATTTGAATCAATGAAGAATATTCTTGTTGTCGATGATAGCCTTTCAACTGGAGCTGCAATGGAGAAGACGATACAAAAAATTCAGGGATCTTATCCCGATAAGTCAATTCAATTTGCTGTTGCTTATCTTAAACCAGGTATGACCCACAAAGTAGACATATTTCTTGAGGAATGCGCCATTCCTCGTGTTTTCGAGTGGAATATGATGAACCACTCGATAATTAATAAATCATGTGTTGATATTGATGGTGTTCTGTGTAAGAGCCCAACATTTGAGGAGAATAAAGACGAAAAAAATTATCTGCATTTTCTTGCTAATGCACAACCGTTACTCCGTACAGATTATAATGTCGGAATTCTGGTAACAGACCGACTGGAAAAATACCGGCCACAAACCGAAGCTTGGCTGGCTCGCCACGGCATCACATTTGATCATTTAATTATGAGAAATTTTTCAAGCCAAAAAGGATCGCGTCAGGCAGTTGACTATGGAAAATTTAAAGGTGAAATTTTTGCTAATCAGAGAAATTCTACGCTATTTATTGAAAGTTCATACACTCAGGCAAAAGAGATTGTAAAAATCTCTGGAAAACCTGTTTACTGTGTGGACAAGAGACAAATGATTTGGCCCTCTGATTTGGCCGTGGCTAAACGAAAATTTCGTAGTCTGCAACATAGAATCACCCAAAAACTGAGTTTAGTTGCGGGTCTATCCCCGGCATCCATAAATTGAGAAAACCGCTGTTTATTAAAGACCTGACTAAAAACACATGATATAATTTAAATTCTATGTGACCTTACTTCTCATCAAAATTTTGTTGAGCAGTTTTGGGAAAAAACGCTTCAGATAGACGGCAGCAATCTCTTTTCCGCCGATGTAAATTTCCTGTTTGCCGGCTGATAGTTTCGGCAGCAGTTTTTCTGCAAATTCATCCGGGCTCATCGCTTTTTTATGGGCATCTCCCATTTCGTTCAATTTGGTGCCGTCAGCTTTCAGCGCATTTTTCGTAACGTTGGTTTTCACATAACCGGGACAGACGATGGACACATCAATACCATCCTTCTGAACCTCCTGCCGCAGGCAATCGAACCAGCCGTGCAGTGCATGTTTCGATGCGGCGTACGCAGATCGATAACGCGTTCCAAACTTCCCCATCACGCTGCTGATCACCACAACGTGGCCGTGACCGCGTTCAATCATCGCCGGCACAACAGCCTTCGTGAGAGCGATAGCACCAAAAAAGTTAATCTCCATCAGGTGACGAATAGACGCCATATCCGCCTCGAGTGCATACGCCCGCTGGCTGATCCCGCCATTATTTATCAGGATATCCACCCCCCCAAAGTGAGTTTTTGCCTCGGCTGTTTTTTCAGAAAACAGATCTGATTCAGTCAAATCGAGGGGCAGAACCAGGATATCTTCGGGGTTACCGCTGCAGTTCTTTTTCACCCGTTCCAGCTCTTGTTCTCTTCGCGCAGATAGAATTAAGCGCGCCCCCTTTTTGTTTAAAGCATACGCTAATGCTTCCCCGATCCCGGATGAAGCACCGGTGATCCAAACAACTTTATTTTGGTAGTACATAATTTAGACCTGGTGATTTTGATTCTATTTTAAAAACAAATCTGAACGGATTAAAAAAACTTGTAGCTTTTCCCTATTTTCCTGCTCAAATGATAATGTATGACAACCACTTATGCACCATAAACACACCATTCTTTTAGTCGAAGATGAAAAAGAGCCCGCAGACATGCTGGCCAATTTTTTAGAGATTGAAAATTTTAACGTGCTTGTTGCATACGACGGTAAAGAGGCTCTCGCTCTGATTGACAAGCGGGCGGATGAAATTGATGTTGCCATTCTCGACATCATGGTGCCGCATGTGGATGGAAAAGAGATCTGCAGGAGAATCCGTAAACACCCGGTCCTTTCCGGAATCCCCGTTATTTTTCTCACCGCTCGCGATCAAGAAAAGGATGAAATTGAAGGGCTTGAGCTTGGTGCCGACGATTACATCCCAAAACCCGCCAGCCTGAAACTGGTAAAAGCGCACGTGGAGTCACTCCTGCGCAGACAGCAGCCACAAAACAGTAAATGGTTACAATATGGCGATCTTTACCTCGATACCATCGGAAAAGATCTGTATCAAAAAGAGAAACGTATCGATCTAACTTCAACCGAGTATGCTCTGGCAGAACTTTTTTTCCAGAATCCTAAAATGGTTTATAGCCGTCAACAGATTCTTGAGCATATTGGCGATGATGATAAATTTGTATTCGACCGCACGGTTGACGTTCATGTGAAAAATCTACGCCTGAAAATGGGCGATTCGTCAGACGTCATTAAAACGTATCGCGGGCTGGGTTACGGTTTAAATCGTGATCTTTTTCAAACATGAGTATTCGTGCGAAATTAGCCTGGACCTTTATTCTGCTGCTGATCTTCGGTATCACTGCCATCAGCAGTTATTCGATTCTTTTCATCCGTAATTATCTGCTCAACGAAGGCGAAGAGCAGATTTTGAACGATACAGAGTGGCTTGCCATCACCATTCAAAATCTTCAGTCTGATGAGCAGTTCGAAACCAACCTCAATGAAGCGGCGCGTACATCAGGCTACAGAATATCGATATATGATGGCGATGGAATTTTGTTTGCGAGCGTGCCCTATTACGAAGAAGCGAATGAAGATACCAAGCTGGAACAAAACCGGCAAAACAGCCTTGAAAATTCCGGAATCGTTCTCCTGGAAAATGAGCCTGACAGTGATGATTTAGTGGCTTATATGGCTATCAGCGGGGGAAACAACCCGGCGCGTTATATTCGCGTTAGTATTAATAAAGATCAGATTTATGAGCCGATTCGAACGATTCGATGGATTATTTATACCGGCATGTTTATCTCCATGGGGCTTGTGATCCTGGTGAGCGTTCTCTTTTCCCGTTCTATTTCCAAACCGATCATTCAGCTTGAATCTGCTGCCCGCGACATTGCAGACGGAAACGTAAATCGCACACTGAAACTTGATCGTAAAGATGAATTTGGCACACTCGCAAAATCGCTGAACCAGATGGCTGAACGGCTCCGTGCTGACAACGAAACCCTGAAGGCGATGTATGAAAAACAGCGGCAATTCTTCGCAGATATCACCCACGAAATCAGAAATCCGCTGCACACAATCTCAGGCTCGCTTGAAATGCTGCAGCTGAAAAACCTGTCTGACGAGAAAAAAGAAAGATATATAGAAACTGCTGCCCGGCAAACCGGACGTATCAACCAGCTGTTTAAAGATTTGATGACGCTGCAGCGGTACGACAGTGACAGCTATTTTATTGAGAAAAAACCATTCGACATTCAGCTTATACTGGATGATATAGAAGAACTTTATAAAAACAGGGCGGCAAAAAAAGGACTCCAGTTCGAGGTGGATAAACAGTCGGTATCGGTATATGCGGATCCTAATAAAATTGAACAGGTGCTTGAAAACCTTGTCTCCAATGCTGTGAAATATACAAACGAGGGATTTATAAAAGTATCGATAGAAGAATTTGACGATCACCTTTCGGTGGAGGTTAGCGATTCGGGAATTGGCATATCAGAAAACCATCTCTCCCGCCTGTTCGACCGGTTCTACCGAACGGATAAAGCCCGCTCCCGTGATAAGGGCGGCACCGGGCTCGGCCTTGCCGTTGTAAAAAGTATTTTAACAGCCCATAAAACAGAAATTAAAGTAAAAAGCACACCGGGTAAAGGTTCTGCTTTTTGGTTTACCCTTCAAAAACCCACATAAAAAAAGGCATCGGCTGACCTGCGTATTCCTTTGTTAATATCAGCTAAACTAAACTTCTTTTGCGGCTTCAATTTCGGGATCGTTATCCCGGTTTGAGAATAGTTTTCTGTGGATGACACCCGCTATCAACGCAGCAATAAGCGGTGTAAAAAAATAAACCGGCAGGTGCCGATAGCTGTTGCCGTCTTGCAGATAATCGATAAGGGAGAACGCTGAACTGAATGCGGGGTGCAGACCAAATCCGTTTACCGGTTCAGCCGCCATCAGGCAGCCGGCAAAACCGGCACCTGCCACGATCCCAACCAGAGACCGTTTCTGAACCGACGCCGGGTAGATCATAATCAAAAAAAGCAGTACAAAAATGAACGAGAAAAGAAATTCAAGAAAAATAAATTCGGCCACACTGCTTGATGGTGCCGGACCGGGAATGTAGGTAATACGGGTAATACGATCTGCCAGAAAAGCCCCCACGGAAGCGCCGATAAACTGCCCGAATAGTCTCAGAGCCAGTGTACCCGAACTTTCCTTTCCAAGTGTCCACACTCCCAATGATACCGCGGGATTGAAATGTACCCCGGTGACAGAAAAACCGATATAGAGCAAGACCATCAGAACCAACCCGGCGGTAACAGGGTCGGCCGTTACTCCGAGTGCCAGCACAAGAGCCAGGGTTCCAATGGCTTCAATTGTAATTTTGAGCATATTGCTTTAATGCAATCTATTGTACTTCAGTTCGTATATAACAGCTTAATGGCAATATCATTACTTCACGTAAACCTAAAGTGAATGTTACACTCAATTCATTATGAGTGAGGTTACTTATCGGCATTTCTGCCTATATCTAAAAGAAACAGTATAGAATGAGTCCGCTTTTCTTATTTAGAACCTGTCTAACCATTCAATCTTCACCACGCCTTCACAAAAAAAGAGTTATTTTCACGCGGCTCAAACTATGGAAACACATAAGCGATAATAACCCCACACGACATGAAGCTTGGAATTGTACTAATGAACCTTGGCGGGCCTACCCACGAGGATAATGTCAGGATATTTTTGAAGAATCTATTCAGTGATGAAGATATCATCAAACTTGGAGGTGGGTTTAGCCAGAACCTGTTCGCGAAAATTATCTCTAAATTCCGGGCTCCTTCTGTAGCAGAGGATTATAAGGAGATTAATGGATGCCCGAAAGGATGTACGGGAAACAAGCATTGTTTCAACAGACAGAATAAAGTTATCTCGGAATGCTGCTCACCTATTAATGGTCTCACAGAAGCGCAGCGCAGAGGTCTCGAAAAATATTTCAGAAATTTGTTACCCGAAACCGAAGTAAAAGTTTATACCTGCATGCGCTACTGGCTGCCGTTTGCAGACCAGATTATGGATGATATGCTGGAAGATGAAATTACTCATACGGTTCTGATGCCGCTCTACCCTCAATTTTCCTGGACTACAACCGGTAGCAGTTTCCGGGACTGGGAAGATGTTGAAAAAGAGAAATTTGGCAAGACAGGTGCTCCCTGGAAACAGTTTCATGTAAAAAATTATCACCGGAACGAGTCGTACCTTCAGGCAATTAATGACAGGATTGATGAATCGCTTGCTGAGCTCGATGAAGAGACACGCCAGAAAACACATTTGATTTTCAGCGCTCATGGAACACCGATCCTTGAAGTAAAAAGCGGTGATCCATATACTGTAGAGGTTAAAGAAACGATGGAAGCGGTGATGGAACGCCGGGAGGAAAAACACTCCTACTGGCTCGGTTTCCAATCTAAAGTGGGCCCACAAAAATGGACTCAGCCTAATACAGAAGACCTGGTAAGACGGCATCTGGAATATGGTATCAAAAACTTTTTGATGATACCGGTCGCGTTTGTGACCGACCACATCGAAACACTTTTTGAACTGGGCGTTGAACTTAAGGAAGACCTGGAAGAAGAAGGTTTTGAGTTCGAAAGTTTAAAAGTAATGAGTGGCTTGAACGACCACCCGCTGTACCTGAAAGCACTCGCCGAGGAAACTTTGCGCGTGTTATCACATGAAATCGATCGTTCAACCGTTCAATGGGATCAGAAAAATTCAACTAAAGCAGTTACGGCATAATCAGGATGGTTCATCCAAGTCTAAATAATTTTACTTTAATCGGAATCAATCACTGGGATGCTCCTGTAGAAATCAGGGAGAAATTCAGCCTGATCGGCGAGAGGAAAAGGCTTTTTCTTGACGGAGCAAAACGGGAGGGGATCGAAAGTATTTTCGTGATCTCTACCTGTAACCGTACCGAAGTGATTGCCAACGGAGCCACAACCCGTGAGCTCATCCGTCTGCTCACAACATATTCCAGCGGAAACCTGGATGAGTTCCACAAATACGGGTTTGAACTCGAAGGACCACGTGCCATTGAACATCTTTTCAAGGTTGCTACCGGTCTCGATTCCCAAATCCTGGGTGACCTTCAAATCGTAAAACAGGTGAAAGAGGGGTATGAACTTTCCGGCTCCGAAGGGATGATTTCCGGCGAAATGCACCGCCTGATGCAGCACGTTTTCCGAGCGCACAAACGATCACGTAATGAAACGTCGCTCGGTCAGGGTGCCGCAACTGTTGCTTATGCTGCCGTGAAATTTGCTGTTCAGACGTTCGAAAATCTGCACGATAAGAATATTTTACTCGTGGGTACCGGTAAAATCGGAAAAGTGACCTGCAAAAATCTAATTAATCTTGGTGCCAGCAAACTCACGCTGATCAACCGTACCCGGGACCGTGCCGAATTTGTGGCTGACAAATTTAATCTTGAAGTAGCCGATATGGAACGACTGCCGGAACAGATCGCCGATGCCGATCTCGTGATTGTTGCTACCGGTGCGAGCGAACCGGTAATCCGCCCCGAGCATATGCAGCCATCAATGGAAAATCCAAAGTTCAAGATCATGCTTGATCTATCCGTTCCCAGGAACATCGACCCGAATGTGGCGACACTCGATTTTGTAGATGTAGCCAATATGGATATGCTGGGTGATGTTACCGATGAGGCGTACAGCAAGCGGGAAGAGGAAGTTCCACTGGTGAAAAAAATTATAGAACAGGAACTCTCCGACTACCAGCTATGGATCAGCGAACAGCGCGTAGTGCCTACAATTAAAGCACTGACCCGAAAATTTGAAGCGATCCGTGAGGATGAATTCCAGTTTTTCAGAAATAAAATCAGTTCAAAGGATCAACAAAAAATTGATAATCTAACCCGCCGGATTGTCAACAAAATTGCAGCCTATAGCATCGAACACCTTCGCGATCACCATCAAAGTGATGACGTTGCCAAAATGGTGGAAGATATGTTTAAGCTGGAAACCGAAGAGAAATAAATGGCTGGTCAACCGATTCGAATTGGTACCCGCGACAGTGAACTTGCCACCTGGCAGGCCAAAAAAGTAGCTGCAGAACTTCAAAACAGCGGACATCAAACAGAGCTTATTTTTGTGAAATCGGAGGGGGATCTGGATCTCACTACACCACTTACGGAGATGGGTGGAAAAGGCGTTTTCACCAAAGCACTGGATGACGCGCTTCTTGAAGACCGGATTGATCTTGCCGTACACTCCTACAAAGATCTTCCTACTGAAAACCCTCTGCCTCTTATTGTTTCTGCTGTGATGGAACGGGAAGATCCTCGCGACTCTCTCGTAGCGCCAAAAGGAACCGACTTTTTAGATGATCCAACCGTCCAGGCGACCGTCGCCACCAGCAGCAATCGCCGCCGGGCGCAGTGGCTGCACCGATATCCGAATCATAAAATCACCAACATCCGCGGAAATGTAAATACCCGCCTGCGGAAAGTGAGTGAAAACGGCTGGCACGGGGCAATTTTCGCCGCAGCCGGACTCAAACGAATCAATCTGGATCATAACATTTCTGCTTACCTCAACTGGATGATCCCCGCTCCTGCGCAAGGGGCGATGGCGGTGATGGTCCGCGAAGATGACGATAAGTTGATAAATATCACCTCAGAGCTGAATCATTCTGAAACGGCACTCTGTACCGGTATTGAACGCGAGCTGCTCAATGAAATGGAAGCTGGCTGCAGCGCTCCCGTCGGTGCCTACGCCTGGATTGAAGAGAAACAGCTGATTTTCCAGGCCGTGGCTTTGAAAATTGACGGCTCTCTGCAGTACGATATTGAAATGACAGCACCGGTACATGAAGCCAAAGGACTGGGCCGTAAAGCCGCCCAAAAGCTTCTGGACCAGGGAGCAGACAAGCTGGTGGAAGATTTACGAAAGTAGAACCAGTCGTTATAAACAGGATCTGATCTTGCCAAACACCCGCAACATATTGATTACCCGTGAGCTGACCAATTCGCAGCGTTCTCTTGCTGATGATCTTGGGTTGAGCGTTACCGAAGAACCTGCTCTCACAATTGAATTCAGAAGCAACTGGCTCTCTGTGCAGCGTATTCTGGATGAATCAAAAAAAGTAGTGTTTGCTTTCACCAGCCGGAATGGTGTAAAAGGATTTGATCAGTTCAGGCAGGCTGGTGTACGGTTTCCAGAAAATACACCAGTTTACGCGGTTGGCGGAAAGACAGCCGAGACGCTGAAAGATATCGGTTTCGATGATGTGTCTGTCCCCGATCAACAGGATGGAGTCGGGCTTGCTCATCTAATCATTGATGATTTTTTGAAGATGCCTGAACTAAAAGATACCACGGTACTTCATTTTTGCGGAGACAAAAGGCGGGATGAACTTCGTCACTATCTCACAGAATCGGAAATCGATATAAAAGATATTGTTGTATATGCAACTAAGCTGAATCAAATGAAGCTTCCATCAGAACCTGTCGACGGAATCTTGTTCTACAGCCCAAGTTCCGTACAGGCCTTTCGCCAAAGCGGCGGGTTTCGCCAGCCTGAACTTCCGGAACTCTTCGCCATTGGCTCGACCACGGCAGAGGAGCTAAGCATCGAATCAGGCCGTCACGTACACATCAGCCCTGAACCGGATACGGTGGTTTTTTTAAGGTTTGTGGCAAGGGTTTTGGGGGAAACTGGCAATAAGCCAGTTGAGGAGTGTACCCCTTTGAAGGGGGCAATGGGGGATGACACAAATCTCCACTACAACAAAAGCCTCAAAGAACTGGCCCAAAAACTCCGAAACAACTCCACAAAAGCAGAAATTCGGCTATGGACCGAACTGTTCCGAGGTAAACAAACCGGATACACAATTCTGCGTCAGCGGCCCGTACTTAATTATATAGCAGATTTTCTTTGTAAAGATTTAAAACTGATCATTGAATTAGATGGGTTTTCACACGAGTTTGAACAACAGTGGAAAAAGGATAAAAAGAGACAGACTGAGCTTGAAGATGCTGGTTTCAAAATCCTCAAGTTTTCTGATGATGAAGTGATGAAAGACTTAAGAAATGTAGAAAGTGAAATAATGCACTGGATTGAAAAGCTTGAATCTAATAAAGGTGATGATTCTAGTCCCCCTTTGAAGGGGGAAAGCACCCAAGGTGCAGGGGGATGACCAGCAAGGTCTTAAACCCTTTAACAATTTCCATTTAGATTCACCGCTCCGATTATCATCCCCCATTGCCCCCTTCCAAGGGGGACACTTCGAAATTAATTACAAAACTTAAATTTGTCTCATGCCCCACAACTTCCCAAAACTTAAAAACGACCTATTCCTCCGCGCACTGAAAGGTGAAGAGGTAGAACGCCCGCCAGTATGGATGATGCGTCAGGCCGGGCGGTATTTACCGCAGTATATGGTTCTTCGCCGGAAATACACGTTCTTTGAACGGGTGGAAACTCCTGAGCTGGCGTGTGAAATCACCCTGCAGCCGATTGATGAACTGGAGCCGGATGCGGCCATTATTTTCTCCGATATTCTCACCATCCCGCAGGCGCTTGGGATTGATGTGGATCTTGTAAAAGGAAAAGGACCTGTCCTGGAAAACAACATCAAAACGGTTGATGATGCGTTTTCCATTCTGGCTGAGGATGTGCCTCAAAAGCTGGATCACGTTATGAAGGCGATCACGCTTACCCGTCATGAACTCAACGGTCGTGTTCCGTTAATTGGCTTTGGCGGAGCACCGTGGACCCTTTTCTGCTACATGGTTCAGGGCGAAGGCTCAAAGACATTCGACAAAGCCAAGGCGTTTCTCTATCAGCATCCAGATGCTGCGCGACATGTGATGAAAGAGCTGACAAAAGCTACCATCGACTACCTGCAGGCGCAGGTGGAGGCGGGCGCCCAGGCGATCCAGGTGTTTGATTCATGGAGCGGACTTCTGAGTCCAGACGATTTTAACGAATGGGCGATGCCCTACTTGATGGAGATCACGCAGTCGATCAAGGATGTGCCGGTCATTCTTTTTGCGAAAGGATCGTGGTACGCACTGGAGCGGCTGAGCTACAAAAGCGGTGCTGCTGCTCTTGGAATTGACTGGACCATCAGTCCGGAGTTTGCCCGCGAAAAAACCCGCAATGATATAACACTGCAGGGAAATTTTGATCCCGTCAGACTCCTCTCCCCGATCCCTGAAATTGAACGCCAGACCAAACGAATGATCGACCGTTTTGGCACACAGAGATACATCGCCAACCTCGGTCACGGAATTCTGCCACACATTCCCGTTGATCACGCCCGCGCGTTTGTGGATACGGTGAAGGGGTATGGGGGATAGATATTAGATGTGAGATAATAGATTTTAGAAAAAGTGAAAGGGCAAAAGTGAGAAGTGAGAAGGTGTCAATCCCCTCCCCGAAAAATCGGGACCAGGTTTGGCTTGAGAGGGGACAGATCAAACCGCGTACAGCGACTTTGATCAGGGGTGTGTTGGTGCGGCTGGAGACCGGAAGTGAACTCAGGAACTGTATCAACACTCCGTAAACACACCCCTCGATCATGAAAAGCAGCTGTGCTGTTTTCATTCACTTTTCCCCTCTGTAGAGGGGATTTAATATATCCAAAAACATATTTCTCCCAACATGTCACAAATCAAACAAAACTTCTCAAACTACATCGACAACCTCCAGGATGAAATCTGTGCCGCAATGGAAGAGACCGACGGCAGCGGCCGGTTTCACGAGGATAACTGGGAGCGGGATGGCGGCGGCGGCGGTCGGACCCGCGTGATTGAAAAAGGCGATCTGTTCGAAAAAGGCGGAGTGAATATTTCGAGGGTCTGGGGCGAACTGCCTGATCCGATCAAGAAACACTTCAATGTGAAGAGCGGATGGTTCTGGGCCGGCGGTCTTTCCCTGGTGATCCACCCGGAAAACCCGATGGTGCCCACCGTTCACGCCAATTTCCGCTACTTCGAGCTCTATGACGATGAAGCAATGGAGAACGCTGTTGACGGCTGGTTTGGTGGTGGTGCGGATCTGACGCCATACTACCTGTTCGAAGAAGACGCCGTCCACTTTCATAAAGTGTTTAAATCTGCATGCGACCGGCACGGAGAAGAGCTTTATCCTAACTATAAAAAGGAGTGCGATGAGTACTTCCATAACGCGCATCGCGGTGAGGGCCGCGGTATCGGGGGACTCTTTTTTGACTACCTGCGGGCAGATGACTCCATGAGCCTTGAAGATTGGTACGCGTTCACAACCGATGTGGGAAGTTCATTTATTGAAGCGTACCGGCCGATTGCTGAAAAACGGAAATCAGAGCCGTACAATCCTGCACAACGCTACTGGCAGGAGATTCGCCGAGGACGTTACGTGGAGTTCAATCTGATTCACGATCGCGGTACACTTTTTGGCCTGAAAACCAACGGAAGAATTGAATCGATCCTGATGAGTCTGCCACCAAGGGTACGATGGGATTACGACCATCACCCTGAACCGGGGACGAAAGAGGCTGAACTGGTGGATGTGTTGAAGAATCCTAAGGAGTGGGCGGGGTAGATTTTAGATGATAGATGGCAGATATTAGGTAAAAACTAAAAAAGCCCTCCGTTTCCGGAGGGCTTTGATTTTTTCCCAAAAGACAAAAAGAATTATCCCTGCTGGGTTCCGTAAAATCGTTCTCTCACGATTTTGCCGTCTTCCCACTGCTGGGTGGCAACCTGCTCGAGTTTGGTGGATTCATCTGCACCTTTAAAGGTTACATCCATCCAGCTCTCAACAGCTGTGGTTTCTTCTTCCTCATTGGCTGTGATTGAAACGACTTCCATGCCGTTAAAGGATTCAACACTGCCAAAAAATTCGTTCTCTCTGTCACGGTTGGCATCTTTTCCGGACACTACAGTTCCATCTTCGAGAATCATATCTACGTTCTCTGCGTAATATTTCTCAAAGGCATCCAATGCCGTTCCGTTTTGGACATGGTTATAAACATCTTTAATCTTTTCTTTTACACTCATTGTACTTCTTTTTTTAATTATTGTTTAATGTGGAATGATTTCACCTCTTACAACTGATCAAATAGCTGTTTCGTTTACTTAATCGAAAAATAATTGTTCTCTTTTTAAGGCAATACTTTAAAACTTCGCCACTCGGCGGCTGATATTACCTTAAACCATTTTTTTTAATTTCAGAAAAGCCTGTAATCCTTTATACTCAGTAGATACAATCCGAAAAATGGTTCGGAAGTCGCTATAACCAAACCACGATTATCATTACATGCGGGATTTCTTCATACTGCTTTTCATTTTTTGGATTACCACTCTATTTCTGCCCTGGTACGCCCTGCTGATCCCCGCAATATTGTTTGGTGCAGTACTTTTTTATAAAAGTCTTCGCGCATTTTTCACAGGATTTCTTGCAGGTGCAACTGCCTGGGGTGTTCAGGTGATTTATATCGATATCATGAACGCTTCGATATTGTCTAACAGAATAGCAGAAATGCTGGGCGCCGGAAGCAGCTGGCTGGTGCTTTTGATTACCGCACTTATTGGCGGACTCGTTTGCGGGTGCGGAACCCTTCTCGGCAACCGGTTCAGAATCTTATTTCAGCCAAAAAACAGGCCCCAATCGGCAACCTGATTATATTCAAATTCATTTATTCTCATTCAGTTTGATTTCATATGAGCGAATATCCTAAAGTTGAAGATCCCAATCCACCGGGTCCGGAAAAGGAAAAAAAGACACTTTTCACCCGGTTTTTAGATTTTGTTGAATGGCTTGGAAACCTGCTTCCGCACCCCGTTACCCTGTTTGCAATTTTTGCCATTGGTGTTGTATTTGCCAGCGGCCTTGCAGAGTGGCTTAACTGGACGGCCGTTGATCCCCGCGACCCCGAAGGCAACACCATCATCGAACCGGTCAGTTTGATGAATGCCGACGGTTTCCGGATGATTGTAGAGAATATGGTCACCAACTTCACGAGTTTTGCCCCGCTTGGTGTGGTACTCGTGGCACTGCTGGGAGTTGGGGTGGCAGAACACTCCGGGCTGATCAGCGCCTGTATTCGCGGAATCGTACTGAAAGCGGCATCTTTCAAACCGAAAAAAAAGGTATCCGGATTTCAAATAAGCATTTTTGAGTCATCAAACCCACTTCTGAAAGCACTCGACATTGTGCTGGTGCCTTTTCGATTTGTGTACCATCTTCTGATGGTGCCGATCCGCCCGATGCTCAATTTTATCCTGATTCCTAAAAACCTCGTGACCGTTGCCATCTGTTTCGCTGCGGTCATCTCCAACACAGCCTCAGAAATGGGATATGTTGTGCTCGTGCCCCTTGCCGCTGTTATTTTTCATTCGATGGGCCGGCATCCGCTGGCCGGACTTGCCTGCGCATTTGCCTGCGTTTCCGGCGGATACAGCGCAAACCTTCTCATCGGGACCATCGATCCGCTTCTGGCCGGACTCACGCAGGAAGCTGCGATGCTGATCGATGAGGACTATACGGTTCACGCCGCCGTCAACTACTACTTTATGTTCATCAGCACGTTTTTAATAACCGCTGTGGGCACGTTTGTTACCCTCAAAATCGTGGAGCCAAAACTTGGCACGTACGATGAAAGCATGGCGATGGAAGATCTGTCTGATGAAGTTTCGATGGATCCGCTTTCTAAAAAAGAACTCCGCGCCCTCGCCTGGACCGGCGTTAGTGTTTTCGTGATGTTTACGCTGCTTGCCCTTACGATTGTTCCCGAGTGGGGAGTTCTGCGCAACCCGGAAACAGGCGATATTCTCCGCTCTCCATTCCTTAACGGAATCGTAACGTTTATCTTCATCTGCTTTCTTATCCCGGGATTTGTGTACGGGAGACTGGTCGGCACCATGAAGGATGACCGCGACGTAATTGAAGGCATGTCGAACGCGATGTCAACGCTCGGGCTTTATATAGTAATCGTCTTTTTTGCAGCTCAGTTTGTGGCCTATTTCGGATGGAGTAATCTCGGGCAAATTTTTGCTGTAAAAGGCGCCAACTTTCTGCAGGATATCGGGATGACCGGCCCGATTATTTTTATAGGATTTATTTTTGTATCCGGATCGGTAAACCTGATGCTCGGCTCAGCTTCTGCGCAGTGGGCCGTAACCGCCCCAATCTTCGTCCCAATGCTGATGCTGATCGGCTACAGCCCGGAGGTGATCCAGGCCGCATACCGTATCGGCGATTCAGTAACCAACATTATCACCCCGATGATGAGTTATTTCGGTTTGATCCTCGCTTTTGCGAATAAATACGATAGGGATCTTGGAATCGGGACAATCATCGCGATGATGCTTCCTTACAGTATCTTTTTCCTAATCGGATGGATTGCAATCTTCTACCTCTGGGTATTTGGGCTTGGCCTCCCTGTTGGTCCCGAAGCACCTACCTATTATATTATTGGTGAATGAGACGTATTATAAAGTCTACACAAATATCACGATAACCTGAGTTCAATCCGGCATGATTACGCTTCACCGAATGAGTCAAGATTCCTATGCTGATGCCATTGAAGATCGGTTCCAGGATTTGGTTTTATCCTATCAATCCAAAATGTACACATCAGATCAAACCGATAAAACTCTGCCGCAAATTGAGGATGGTGACCGGCGAATATCAGGAGAAAAGGAAATTGAACAATGGCTTATAAAACTTGAGGATGAACTCAAATGGCAGCGAAGCCTCAGCGGTGACGGATGCTACATCGATCCGGAATCCGGCAACGTTTGCTGATCAGTTTTACAGTGGGTCAGGGTTCAGTGTGTCAGAAATTACTGTAAACTGACACACTGATTTCTGACACACTGTTAACTGCCGTAAAGCATTTCTTTGTATGCCTTCTGAATTTTTCTCACAACCGGGCCAGGTTTTCCACCGCCAATTTTTTTCCCGTCAACTTCCGTCACCGGCTGGATATCGGTTGTTGTACCTGAAAAAAAGAGCTCATCCAGCTCAAAAAGATCATCCAGACGGATCGGCATAAATTTGACCGGAATTCCCAGCTCATCAGCAAATCCGATGACTGCATTTCGTGTGATGCCGCTCAGAATATAGTGTGTGGCCGGATAGGTATAGAGTGTTCCGTCTTTAACCCCGAAAATATTCGCATTAGGACTTTCGGTAATCGCTCCGTCACGTATCATAACGGCGCTGTTTACTCCGGCCTCTGTTGCCTGCTGTTTGGCAAGGGTATTTGGCAGCAGATTCACCGTTTTCAGATTGCAGCGGCTCCATCGAACATCAGATACGGTTATGGCATCCACACCCGTTTTATGAAGCTCTGTGTGCGGACTGAAAGATTCAGCAGAGAGATATACCGTTGGCTCAACCTCTGGCTCCGGAAAGGTGTGCGTTCGCGGCCATGCAGAGCCCCGCGTTATCTGGATATAGACTTTCGCTTCACCGGTTTGCAGCGAGTTCTTTTCAATCAGCGTACGGCTGATTTCAGGAATCTCACGTTTCAGGCTTTCCCTCAGGGTGATCTTCAATCCTTCAAGCCCTTCATCCATTCGGGAAAGATGCTCATCTTCCATGATAAAATTTCCTTCCACCACGCGTACCACTTCATAGATTCCATCCCCAAAAACAAAACCGCGGTCGCCGACAGAAACGTTGGCTTCAGTGTGATCCACATAGGTACCGTTCAGATATACAAGCATAAAATTGTTTTGACTGATTATTTTTTACCGGGTAAATCTATCCTTTTTTTCGGTATAAATACATTTCAGAGGTGTTAAAAAACTTTCGCAGAGCTCTCTCCCAATCACTGAACAATTTGCTTATCAATATCGCCGGTGGTTTTGTACTTTTATGAACCTGAATTCGATTTAAAAAAATTGCAAAATCAGTCCAACAAGGGCGTTATTTAAGTTAATTCGTCAACATTTATGTCATGCCGGACTTAGATCCGGCATCTCCTGCCTTTGTTAAAGACAGTAGATCACGCATCAAGTGCGAGATAACGCACTTGTTTGACTGATTTTTGATATCCGTCTAATTTAAGAATAGAACTCAGGTTATGACGAATTTTAATTAACGAAGCTTTATTCATGCACTACCTTCTGATTTACGAACTGGCCCCTGACTATCTCGAAAGCCGTGAAAAACATCGCGATGAACATTTGAAACTTGCGTGGGATTCACACGAAAGCGGTGATTTAATCCTGGGCGGCGCGCTGAAAGATCCATCTGATAACGCAATATTGCTATTCAAGGGAGAATCGCCCGAGAGCGCGGAATCGTTTGCAAAAAAAGATCCGTATGTGATTCACGGGGTCGTAACAAGATGGGAAGTCCGCCCCTGGCACACCGTTGTAGGAGACGATCCATTTCAAGTTGTGAAGCCGGAAGAGGAGTAACTCCTTAATCCCGTGGATGATTCGGGTCACGGGGCAGTCCGAGGCGCTCGAAAAACTCTTCGGGCTCCTCTCGAATCCGAACGGTATCGTCAAGTGGAAGGCCGAGGTCTTCATAAAATGTTCTTCTGCCCTCAATATCATCCACAAGCTCCTGGTAGGCAATCTGCCCCACTCTCACGGCTACCCGCCGGGGAACCACAACCACGCCGTCGCTATCAGCAACAATCATATCTCCCGGGTAGATCAGCGCGCCTCCAATTACAACCGGACGCTGCACATCAATCACTTCATTTCTGCCGATTCGCTCACCTCTTCCCCGCTCATAGTAGTTCGTGTAGACGGGATTTTTCTGCAGGATAATCTCATCAATATCACGAATTCCTCCGGCAGATATCACTCCCCTCGATCCCATATTCTGCCAGTCCATAATGTTTTTCGACCCAACCGAACCGGTGTCGTTGTCGTCGCGGTTATCGATCACTACAACAGAACCTTCTTTAATATAATCGTGGAAAGGCTCGTCGGAAAGCTCATTATACCACATGCCGCGCCAGTTTCTGTACTCCTCGTAGTTTTCAGGGTCTGTAAGATCCGCCCCCGGATGCTTTGGCCGGTTTGTTGGCGCATATCGTACGGTAACCGCAATCCCGGAAATCCTGTGGCTCATCTGCTGTACATCTTTCCAAAGTGGCGCTATCATCGGGTCCATCACACCCACATCCATATAGCCAACCGTTACCATGCCGTCCACAACATCAGCCACGCGAGCACCGTCATAAAGCTCCAGCAACACCTCATCAGACACATCCTGCCCTTCTTGCGCTAATATATCAGAACTAAACATCCCGGTTATCGTTAAAACCACCGATAAAAATGCAATTGTACCTGTTTTCCTCATCATTCCATCTCCAATAAGATTTGAATTAATAAATCGATTTGAATATATATAAATTGTGGTACCGCTTCCAACCTTAACTAAATCTTCTCCATGGGTTCATCATTTCTAAAATTCCTGTTTCTAACCACCTTTACCTGCCTTCTTGTAAATCCACCTGTAACAGGACAGTTTCTGGAAACGTTTGATTCGAGCCCGTCAACCGAATGGAGAACACCAACCGGCGATGGTGAAGCGGAAAGCGATCTTTTATTTGAGAACGGATCGGCTACCTTTGTTGTAGACGCCACAAATGACCGACGCAATATCTGGTGGGCTATTATGCAGACCACCGTATCCGAGCAGCTTGATCTTGAACAGCTTGCCGACCCAAGTTATGAACTCCGGATTGAAGCAAGGGTGCGAACCAGCCACGCCCCGAGGCGAATCAACCTTCACCTGAACACGCAAAGAACCACAGATTTTCATTCACACCTGGTGGAGTTTGATCTGCCAGACACAACAAAGTGGCACACCGTAAGCATGACCACCAGCGGATTTGACGGCCGCCCGGGTGATACGGTAAACGGTCACATTGCGCTGATGGATTGGGGCAATGAGATCTATCGGCTGGAAGTGGAATATTTTAGAGTAGACATAGTGAATACCGATGAGGCGGAACCCGATCACGGTGAACAGGTGGTCTACCCGCCGCCCGAGCCGGAACCGGACCAATTTGAGCATACCGTTCCGGTAGCAGATGCCGGCATGATCGACCGTCAATTCCCCGGTATAAATATGAGCGGCTGGCGTTTTGGGAATCGTTCAGTACTGACCACAGATGCCACCAAAATGATTCTGATGCGCTGGGAGCTAGATGAATATAAAGACAAGAATGTGTCGGGTTACGGAATGCTGGAACTAACGCCATTTCATACTGCTAAAACCGTTGGAGCAGATATCCCAGAATACGACCAGGTCCGCCTGGTGGAAGTTCTCGGCGGTGATTCATCCTGGAACAGAGATGAGGTGACATTCGACAGTTTTACACACGGCCAGCCTCTGAATCGAGTTTTAAACCCGCAGATGATCATTGATATAGATCTGCCCGAAACCATGGATCAACCTGTGCAAATTCATATTCCGCGACCTGTACTGCAGAGAATGGTAGAGGGGAAAACCAAAGGAATTGCGCTCTATCCGCTGGGACCGCTGCACGCATCGTTCTACTTTGAAAATCGCCAAGATGGGAAGCACCAGCCACGGTTATATTTTAACACAGAACATTGAAGCGGTGCGAAAATATAAAAGGCGGGCAAAGCGTGAAATAATCCATGCTTTGCCCGCCTTCAGTCACCACTACTTAAACTGTTTTCTTATGAGTTCTGCCTGATGGATACCTTCCATTTTGCGGGGTAGAAATTTCCGTTATCATCATAGCTGTACCCTACAATTTCACCTTCGTTGTTGATGGCACGAGCGAGGCTGTTTCCGCCGAGTGTTGGCAGTTCAATCATACCGTTCTCTTCATCCCAGTAAAACGCCCGGTTCTGTCCGTTTCCAATATCGCCGTAACCAACAACCTGTCCATTGTCATTTATGTCCCAAGCAGTGCTCCATGAACCGCCGAGTGTTCCCAGGTTCATCATGCCATCAACTTCATGCCAGATAAACGCCTCTGACCTGAAACTACTCTGCATTGCCGCACCAGCTTTACCGCGAATAGCTTGATCCATTTGTGATAGTTCGATCGACACAGATTGATCCAGGCTCTCCTTCCATGGAAAAGCCTCCCGCTGAAATGTGGAGTTTTGAACCATTTCCATCACATGGGCGTAATCGTAAGAACCACCCGCACCGGCACGCTTTAAAATTCGCTCAATTTTGGTGATGGCCTGTTCTGCATCAGCTGAGGATGAAGCAAACCGGCTGTTATCGTTTTGGGATACCAGTACGGACCCGACTACTTCATTATGATTGTTTATGGCGTGTGCCCGTGCGGCACTAAATCCATGGAATGAGCCGAGACTCTGAATTCCGTTTTCTTCACTCCAGATAAATCCACGGTTGCTTACGTTATAATCCGTTCCCACAACATAGCTGCCGTTGTTGATGCCTGTTGCCCAGCCGTCTGATCCAATGGTTTTAGAATCGTCACCATTGCTCCATACAAAAGCCTGTAATTCATAATCGTACTCTTCGCCGAAATCCTCATCGTAATAGAGCAGTGTTTCAGTCGTAATCTCACCGACAACCTGGCCATCTTCGTTGATATCATTTGCCTCACTTGAGTCTCCTCCAAGACCTGAAAGATCCTGTACTCCGGTGCCCGCTTGCCAATACACTGCATTTCTGCCACGGGTTCCCACAACTTCTCCATTGTTATTCATCGCACGAGCAAAAATATTCCCCATAACGGTGAGTCCGTTTTCATTATCCCAAAAATGATTTCCTCCGACAATCTGTCCGTGATCATTAATATCCCAGGCAACTGTTAAATTATATTCATCTGACAGATTTACCAGGCCCACTGCGATGGGAACCTCCTCAATCAGAACAAAGTCTCCCTCATTTTCTGATGTAGCGATAATGGCATAATGTGTATCCGAACTGTAATGAAAACTATTCGCACCCGATTCTGCTTTTTGAACCAGGTTTTTAACTCTCTCTGTATCATATCCCGCAGCGCCATTTTCTTTCATCCCCTCGGGAAGCTGATCTGGGCTGGCATCATCTATATTAAACCCACTATGGCCGATTAGCGACCAAATTGCAGCCTGAAAGTCACGATAGGTGAGTTCAGTGTCTGAGGCTTTCATTTTTTGCCGTTCATTCAGTAAGTAATTTACTGGTTTCCAGTACTCTTCGTTATATGTGGTAAAGAGCGCTACATTTTCCAGGGTTACTTCATCTTCAAAATCATTAGTTATTGAATGCAGCCAGCCGTTCCTCGTGCCAGTTGAAAGATGTGCATTATGCCCCGTGCTATTTACGTTTAATATATAATAAGCATTATCGCTGCGATTTAATGTGATCGATGCATTTTCGCCACCGTTCACCATGCTCAGTTCAGGCTGGAGATTCTCCCCGTTCATCTCACCGGAATTGATCGACATATCGTTCTCACACGACGCGATCGTCACCATAACCAGGAGGGCAAGAATAGTGTAAAATGTATTTTTTCTGTACATCTGCTTTGATTTTTTTGTGCTACTGTATGTTGATTTAGACATAAATAAACTCTCTGCCTTTGGGTCATATGCCTGTTATTTCTGATCCGGTTACATTCCCAAATGGGGAATGTTCTGATCTCAGGCGTACATTTGCTTTTTTATATTTTCCAGAACTATAGAATTTTTACTCACAGAAAAATAGCAAAACAATTCACAACAAAGCCCACATGAACGGTTATAATCTTTTAACAGATGATTGACAGATTCCTAAACAACCTCAGGACACCCTCTTATGCGCCACTATATAACATTAAAACGGGTTACGGAAATAATAATGGAATGTTCAGGAATCATTTTTTTATCATATATGGACTCTATAATGCATAGTATCATATGTTTAATGATTGATTATTAGCTTGATTTATAAAAATATTAAGAAAGAATTACTCCATTTTGAGCGTGTAATCGAAAAAAGGTTCCATTTAAAGATATTTCTGCAGAGGTCTGCATCTTTTCGTTACATTTTGTTCTGTCGGATTTGAATTCTACAACATCAATTCAACTCTGACTCACACTAACTCTGAATTCACGTTTACTAAATTCTTCTTATGCGATTCGAAACCAAAGCGATTCACACCGGCCTGGATATCGGCAACCCATCAAAAGCGGTTATTCCTCCTATATCTCCAAGTACCATTTTTGAAATCGATGCCGATGGGAGAAATGTAAACGATTTACATTACACCAGGCTCGGCAACCCGAACCGCCTTCAGTTTGAAAAGCTGATCGAAACTCTTGAAGAAGGAAAAGCTGCTGCCGCATTTTCATCCGGAATCGCTGCCGCCAGTGCGGTTTTGCAGGCGCTTAAACCGGGAGATCACATCATCATTCCGGAAGATGTGTATGCCGGAAACCGAAAAATGGTCACCGACATCATGCTGCGATGGGGCCTGAAAGCAGATTTTATTAAAATGACAGATTTGAACCGGATTGAAGAACATATCAAACCGGAAACCCGGCTGATCTGGATTGAAACACCATCCAACCCGATGATGAGGATCACCGATATCGAAGCAGTTGCTGAGTTGGCAAAAGCGCATTCCGGTTCACAGAAAATATTTACCCTGGTAGATAATACCTGGCCGAGCCCGGTGAATCAGCTTCCGCTTCGGCTGGGAGCAGACCTGGTGCTTCATTCCACCTCAAAATATTTTGGCGGGCACAGCGATATCCTTGGCGGTGCGCTCGTTTCTGCTGAAGATGATGACTTATTCGATCAGATCCGCCTGATTCAAAAGATTGGAGGTGCCGTGCCCTCTCCCCAGGATTGCTGGATGCTGAGCCGGAGTACTCGAACACTCGCCTACCGGATGAAAGGGCATAACGAACACGCGGCAAAAGTTGCGGATTTTCTGCAAAATCACTCTAAAGTTGCGGATGTGTATTATCCCGGACTGGAATCTCATCCCGGACACGAAATTGCTGAAAAGCAGATGTCCGCTTATGGAGGTATGATTTCGTTTCTGATTGAGGGTGATGCGCATGAGGCGATACGAATCGTTGGTCGGTCAAAACTGATCAAACGCGCGACGAGCCTGGGCGGCGTGGAGAGCACATGGGAGCACCGGGTTAGCAGTGAAGGCGAAGGGTCAATCACGCCCGATACACTTATTCGCATCAGCGTGGGACTTGAGCACGTGGATGATATCCTTGAAGATCTGGATCATGCGATGAAGGAGTAGTGCAGGGTGCAGGGTGCAGGGTGCAGGGTGCAGGGTGCAGGGTGCAGGGTGCAGGGTGCAGGGTGCAGGGTGCAGGGTGCAGGGTGCAGGGTGCAGGGTGCAGGGTGCAGGGTGCAGGGTGCAGGGTTTTGCAAAAAATAAGTCATCCCGGGCGGGATGACTTATAGTAGTTTAAAAATTTCAGGTGAATTGTCTTGGCGGGAATTAACCCCGCGATCTCCCATCTGCGAATGGAATTATTCCTTAATTGCTGATTCGTCCGATGGATCGTAAATGGGAGATGCCGAGTCGGGGCACGGCATGACGAGAATATATCTCAACTTTTGGATATCGATTCGGCAATTGAGGCCTGGACGAAATCAAATATCATCAATCAACTGGTACAATCCGGCTTATTTTTCCTTCCGATTCGTTGGCGAAATAGATGTAACCATCAGGGGCCATGTGAACATCACGAATGCGCCCGATTCCTTCCAGGATTCTTTCTTCCCGCACAAACTGGTCACCATCAAGTTCGGTTCGGGCAATAAGCTGACCAGCAAGCGCTCCGTTCATAATATTTCCAGTCCAGTTTGGATATCGGTCACCGGTCACAAAATCCATTCCGGATGGGGCGATAGACGGGGTCCAGTGCATCACAGGCTGTTCCATTCCGGCGCGGGTAGTATCTTCTGTTATGATGGAGCCATTATAATTAACACCGTGTGTGATTTCGGGCCAGCCGTAATTTGCTCCCGGTTTATCATGCACGTTAATTTCATCCCCTCCGCGCGGACCGTGTTTGTTGGTCCAGATCACACCGGTTTCGGGATGAACCGTCATTCCCTGGATATTCCGGAGGCCATACGCGAAAATTTCATCGAGGCCATCTTCTCCGACAAACGGATTGTCGTCAGGTACTGAGCCGTCATCATGCAGCCTGAAAAGATTTCCGTTGGAGTTTGAGATATCCTGTGCCGTGTCCATATCTCCACGGTCGCCTATCGAGAAATATAGATACCCTTCACCGTCGAATTCAATACGGCTGCCGAAATGGTGTCCGGCATTGGTAAATTGATTTCCGGTATAGATCTCTTCGTGATTTACAAGTTCATAGCCGTCCAGCTGTGCACGTTCAATGGATGTGGTGGTGCCTCCTGAGCCCGGTTTGGAGTAACTGTAGTAGATCCAGCCGTTCTCTTCGTAATCAGGATGCAGGTTAATGTCGAGTAAACCGCCCTGACCCCTGGCAACCACATCAGGCACACCGGACAAAGGGTCACTGCGAAGCTGACCGTCTTCCACAACCCGGATGGTACCGCCACGTTCTGTGATCAGCACTTTTCCATCGGGGAGAAATGCCATGCCCCAGGGTGTGCTCAGGCCTTCAACAACATCTTCAATGATGATGGTGTGCAACTCAGTTTCAATTTCATCTCCGCTTAAGTCTGGTTCAGCAAAGTAATGGTTATCGGGAATTTCAGTCTGTTGATTCTGGGCGCTTGGCGCATCAGAACTGCACCCTGCGAGCAGTAGCGATGTAAACAGAAATAGGAAAAGTGTTTTCATTTAAAGGATGGTTCAGTTAGAGGTGTGATTAAAAATCGTCGATATTGAAAATTCCTTCAAGGTCGAATGGAATGGTCTGGCCGTCTACAAATCCTTCGAGGTCGGCCGCTATTTCTGCCGTTCCTGTCAGTTTATATTCGAACTCTTTTCGCCCGCCAATCATTTCAACCAGGGCAGATCCCATTTGGGATGAACTCAGGCGGATTGGTATGGTGATATCGCGGCTTTCGGATGCAGCGACGCGAATCGATTCACCCAATTCGGTATCAAGCCAGTTTCGGCCGTTAACCTGCAGTGCATAATCGGCCCCGGCGAGCACAATACCAAATGCATTGGGATTTCTTACCCGAAACGTAACTTCCGCCTCTGCACCTGAAAACGACATACTTTTCATATCAAAACCTCCAAACGAAATTTGCGGAACCCGGGGTATCGGAAGGGTGCCTGATGCTTCAGCCGGAACCGTTCTGGAGCCGATTACGGGAAGTGAGAAGGTTACGTCGGTGTCTATTTTATAGGAAAATTCATCCTGGTTCAGCAAAGACCGAAATGAATCATATACATTTGTAAACGACAGCGAAACAGGAACCTGAACAGTGGTGGTAGATTCCCTGCCCACCTCAATGCGTTCGGTTTGCGAACCGGAGATAAACGATTCATCATTAATAAAGAATTCGTAGTTATAGCTGTCAGCCGAAACTCCCATCCGGTTTGGGTTGGTTACATCAAAGTCGAACAGCAGGGTTACGCCGTCGAAGGTGATTGACTGAATGGACATATCAGAAAACTGAACACTCGGTTCTCTTACGTCGGTTGCATCACGCAATGCTGCGCAGCTTGAAAGAAAAATGAGCAGAATTGCGGAGGTCAGAATGTGTTTCATGGTTGCAAACCCGGATTATTGTATTAATATCAAAAGTATGATGGCTGCTGTAAATTAACAGAGTTTTTGCCTGAATCAAGATACTTAAATAAGAGTCAACAGTTCCATAACAGTTCACGTAAATATCATGCCAATACGTTCAACACAATCCCCCGACGATATACTAAAACAGTTAAATGATGATTTTATCAAAGCTGGCAAAGTGGAGGGGCACCCTTTCAGGATTTTCAACCTGTCTTCGGTGAAAACCGGCGGCCGATCTGCAGACAGCCGTATGGTGGTGCTTCGGGCGTTCCGTGCGGGGTGGGAATTTGAGTTTTATACCGATTTCAGATCCCCAAAAGTGCAACAGATTCAAAAATTTCCAAATATATCGGCTCTGTTTTGGGATGCAGAAAACGGGCTGCAGGTTCGGGTGGATGCTAAAACTGAAGTACATTACAGAAACCGGGTAGCTGATGACCGGTGGGAGGATGTACCGGCCCATAGCCGAAAAGAGTATGCGGCTGTGATTCCACCGGGTCAGAAATTGAACGGACCGGAGCAGGGCCACCAATGGGAAAATGAGAAGGATAATACGAATTTCGCTGTGATCATCTGTAGGGCTTACCAGGTGAGAGTGCTTCAATTAACCAAGGATGGGCACCTTGCGGTGAAAAGCCAGCGCCTGAATTCGGAAGAGGAGTGGCAAAGCGAATGGATTGCGCCATAAAAAGTTGCAAAAGCTTAAATCGCAGAATTATAGAAGAAAATATATCGAGGTTTAACAATACCATAATGAAATTGAAGCGCTTTTTTAGTACCCTTAAGCTCAATGGTTGCAAAACGACTGCAGAAAATCTAAAAGAGTACAGTCGCTAAACCTAAACTAATCACAATTAAACAATTACTATATGAAATATTTAGCTACGATCAGTAAGCTATTTTTGGGAATGCTTTTGCTATTTGCATTCACAAATACAGCTGCAATCGGACAAAATGTTATAGATGAAGAGTTACGCGATGGAGCCTTGCCGGACGGGTGGACTGAAGTTAATATGGATTTCAGAACCGGAGCCGGTGGATACGCACTTTTCGAAGAAGAGGGATCGGAACTCTGGACTCCATCCTTTGATTTAAGTGGCTTAACCGAAGCCGTTCTTACATTCCAGGTAGCAAAATTTGGATCTGGTGATGACGGCCCACTCACGGTTGAGGTCTCAGTAGACGGAGGAAATACATGGAGTGCCCAATCATACGAATCTCCTGTCCCCACAAGCTCAGACTATCTCGCAGCTGAGATGGAATTTGATGAATCCGTTTTAGGTGAAGAGGATGTGATGATTCGTTTTATCAGAACTGATAGTCCTTCAGCTAAAAGGTTGCGTGATGTAATTGTACAAGAACCAGAAGCGATGGCCAATCTTCAAATCATTCATAACTCACCGGATCCAGCTGTATCGTCTGTTGATATTTATGTGAATGGCGAAGAGTTTCTTACCGGTGTTGATTTTCGCTCAGCAACCGAATTTCTGAGTGTACCTGCAGGAGTTGATCTCGATATTCAGGTAGCACCAGCAGAAGCCGGAATCGAAAACGCAGTTGGTCCGGTAACCATCAACCTTGATGAAGACGGTTACTATATTGCAGTAGCATCCGGTGTGATAGATCCGGACGATTTCACAGACGCAGCAGGATTTAGTCTGGAACTACTTGCAAATGCAAGAACATCTGCTGAAAGTGAAGAAGATGTGGATGTAGTTATCCATCACGGATCACCAGACGCTCCGGCTGTAGATATTTACCTGACGCAAACTGGGGAAACTGCCGCTATTGAAGGTCTGGAATATCCATCGTTCTCAGATTACGTATCTCTGGATCCGGTGAATGAAGTTGTCGGAATTGCTGGTGCGGGAGGAGAAGTTATAGTAGAATTCGCTGCACCTTTTGCAACACTTGATGCAGCTGGAGCAGCTATCACGGTTCTAGCCTCAGGATTCTTTGATGCAGAAAATGCAGATGGTGAGAATAGTTTTGCCCTGCTTGCCGTGCTTGCAGATGGGTCCACAATTCTTTTAAGTGAACCGTTTGATGGAACCATCGGTTGGGCAAATCTTCAGTGGCCCGGAGAGATGGAACTTGGATCAAACCAGGCAGATACGGCTTATGCTCAGATTTGGATCGAAGATTTCACCGGCAGCGGTGAAGACCAGGAAGAATTAACCGCATGGTTCGGTGTTTATGAGGAAGATATCGATCCTGCAGACTGGCCTGAAAGTGCATGGCAGGAAGCTGATTTTAATATTAGCTCTGATAATAACGATGAATATTATGCCGCATTGAGCATGACCGAACCTGGAACCTACTACTATGCATCAAAATTCCAGCTTGGATTTGATGACCCGGTTTACGGCGGTTTCAGCGAAGATGGCGGTGGCTTCTGGGACGGTGAAACAAATGTTTCAGGCGTTATGACCGTTACTCCGGTTGAAGTTGAAAACCTGGCAGAACTGCGCGCCGGAGAAATTGGCGGCACGATCTACAGAGTAAACAACGAAGTTGTTCTTACGTTCAACAGTGACTTCCGCGGCAGAAAAGCTGTATCTGATGCAACAGCAGGAATTGTCTTTGATGATTTTTCGCGTGTGATTGAAACCGAATACAACCGTTACGACGGAATCACCGGGATCACAGGTTCGCTTGCCGTATTTAACGGCCTGATTCAATTTGAGCCATCCGAAGATCCGGGTGAGGCTTCATCAACGGATAACTCAGTGTATCCAATCAAAGTGAACATTGGTGATCTTGACTTCGAAGAGGAAGTGTCATCAGTAACAGGGCAGCTTGTGATTCTTAAAAATGTAACCGTACAAGAATCCGGTGAATGGTCAAATCAATCCACATACGTACTGGAAGATGAAGACGGAAACACGCTGAATCTGCGAACCGATCGTCTTGATCCGGATGGGGATGAAGCAATTTATTACCAGGGTGAAGCTCCGTTTATTGGAACTCAAATTCCTGACGGACCTGTCAACATCGTAGGATATATGACCCAGTTCAACTCACTGCAAATCGTACCGCGTATTGCAAGCGACATCACTCCTGCAGATGCGATTGCAGAGTTTGATCTGGAAAGCCCGGAAAATGAGACAACTCTGGTTGTAGAAGGTGAAGGTTCAGATACCATCACAATTGGCTGGACTGAAGCTGAATCTGAGGATGAGGTGACGTATTCATGGATCGCAGCCAGCCCGCTGACGACCTATGCAATTCCATCACTTGAGCTGCCATCAGCTACTCCAAGCCTTACACTTTCAAATGAAGCCATTGATGGCCTTCTGGCACAGTTCGGTGTTGAAGTGGGTGGATCAATCCCGCTGCAGTGGACCGTTGTTGCGCGAACAGAGAATGGAATCCAGTACGCCAACCAGGTATGGACTGTATCACTCGAGCGTGGCGTGGTAACCAGCCTCGATGAGGCGATTTCTGATCTTCCGCAGCAGTTTGAGCTGAATCAGAACTACCCGAACCCATTCAACCCAACCACACAGATTGAGTACGCGCTGCCGCAGGCATCCGACGTGCAAATCTCGATATACAATGTTGTGGGTCAGCGTGTGGCACTCCTGGTGAACAACGAACAGCAGTCTGCCGGATATCACACCGTATCATTCGACGCAAGTAATCTTGCCAGCGGTATGTATCTCTACAGAATCCAGGCTGGAAACTTTATCCAGACCAGAAAAATGACGCTTATCAAATAAGCCATTCTCCTGTTTTAGGAATTTTTTAAAAAAAGCCTCCCGGAATATAAACCGGGGGGCTTTTCTGTTTTTTAGGTGATTCACTGAACTGATTACCGGTAGCCTTTCTACATTTGAACACCTACCTTTCAGGGAGTTTAGGATAAAACCTCTATTGAATGAGATCCCTTTATATACTGTTTACAAGATGAAATTTTAAAATGAAACCTTGATCAAAGGGTTGGTTATGCAAAACACTCTTTGATCTAATTTTTTAATCCAGAAATAAATTATGTCTACTGTTCAAGATTATATTGATAAAAATATCGAAACGTTTCAGGGTCAGTTGTTTGAACTGCTTCGGATTCCCAGTGTTAGTACCGATTCATCCCGCAAAAGTGATGTGCAAAAAGCCGCCGGGTTTCTCTCAACACAACTCAAAGAGATCGGTCTGGATAAGGTTACGGTGCACGAGACTCCGGGTCATCCCATCATCACTGCCGAAAAAATTGTGAACGAAAATCGCCCGACGGTGCTGATCTACGGACATTACGATGTTCAGCCGCCGGACCCCGAGGAGCTGTGGGATACGCCCCCGTTTGAGCCGACCATTAAAAACGGACGTGTGTACGCCCGCGGTGCATCCGATGACAAAGGTCAATCCTTCACACATATCAAATCGGTGGAATCTTACCTTCAAACCGGAACCGAACTGCCGGTTAATGTGAAATTCATTCTTGAAGGGGAGGAGGAGATCGGGTCTCCAAACCTGGTGCCGTTTATCAAAGAGAATAAAGATCTTCTCTCCTGTGATATGGTGCTGATTTCCGATACCGCAATGTTCGGCGAAGATCAGCCGTCGATCACCTACGGACTTCGCGGTCTGGCTTATATGGAGGTTCATGTACAAGGGCCGAATCGTGATCTGCATTCCGGCGTATATGGCGGTGCGGTGAATAATCCCGCTAATGTTCTGGCTGACATCATTTCTAAATTAAAGGACGAGGACGGCGTGATCCAGATTGACGGATTCTACGACGATGTGGAGCCGCTTACGCCCGAAATGCGTGAGGCTTACAGCAAACTTCCGCATGATGAAGAAGCGTATAAAAAAGACCTTGACCTGAAAGAAGTTTTTGGCGAGAAAGGGTACAGCACCCTCGAACGTGCATCCGCACGTCCCACGCTTGATGTGAACGGACTTTGGAGTGGTTATCAGAAAGAGGGTGCGAAAACGGTTCTTCCGGCAAAAGCGAGCGCGAAAATCAGCATGCGGCTTGTGCCTGACCAGCACCCGGATAAAATTGCAAAACTGTTTGAGAAGCAGGTGCTTTCTCTGGCTCCTGACAGCGTGACGGTAAACGTTGAAGCACACCACGGCGGACACCCTGTGGTTATCGACCTCGATTACTACGGTCTGAAAGCCGCTGCACAGGCGTTTGAAGATGTGTATGAAAAAGAAGCACTCTATTCACGGGAAGGCGGCAGTATTCCGATTGTGGCAGATTTTCAGAAAATTCTCGGTGTAAATTCTATCCTGATGGGTTTTGGGCTCACTAAAGATGCACTCCATTCGCCCAACGAAAGTTTTTCACTGAAAGATTTTCATCGCGGAATTAAAACCTCAGCCCGATTTTTGGAACTTCTTCCGGAATATAGTTGATCAGATTAGAATCATTTGGCAGTGGCTGTCCAAAAAGCACGTCATCGCGGGCCTGACCCGCGATCTCCTGTTTTTTTCAAAGAATAAAGATTGAATAATGGCAGTATTAATCGCTCAAACCGGGATGAAAGATCCTGTAACAAGTGAGGTATGACTGTATCAATCAAGGAGATGAGGGGCCTTCAATGCATTGACTGGATTCAAAAGTCCAAATATCTTAAGTAGACTATGAAAGTTTTGTCCTGCCCCCTTCCATTTCAATGTCACAAACTTTGATAACTATCTTTCAAACGAAATCTGATATACTTTTGCACAATAGATCTTGTGTCGATTTTGTAATTCTTCCGGCCTTTGATTACTGAAGGAGGTGCTTGATTTGCGGGGAGTGCATGCGATGCTTGTAAAAACTACCGGCCAAATCTTAGATTACTGTCACGAAGTGATATGGACCTTTGTTTTTACATCGCAAAACGGACCGCAAATCCCGACTGAAGGAATCACCAGCCCGGCGGGTTTTGGATACTTTTGACCGCTCAAAAGTATCAGGAGAATAATCCATAATTGGCTAATTTTAGTGACATTACCTTCTACATGGAGTGTATTTGCGACATAGAAGCCTATCCCACCACTGGCGAAAGGGGGGCGGGGAAGAATAAAAAAAACCGCATGGAGTTAACCATGAGGTTTTTTCATATCAATCAGTTGAAAAAAGGGAGCCGTTATTCAGCCTCTTCTACAAGTCCATTTTCGAGCCCGTACTTCTGGCCGTGAGAGATATTATCCAGGATATCTTTTGGATTATTATCCTCATCAACAACAACTACGGTAGGCGTGTGATTTTTTGCTTCCTCAGGCTCCATTTCCGCGTATGACATGATAATCACACGATCGTCAACTTGTGTGAGCCGTGCGGCAGCGCCGTTCATACAACAGATACGGCTGCCGCGTTCGCCCGGTATGGTGTACGTTTCGAGCCTTGAACCATTGGTGATATTCACTACCTGGACCTTTTCGTACGGCAAAAGATTTGCCATTTCCAGCAGTTCTTCATCAATGGTGATGCTGCCTTCGTACATCAGGTTTGCTTCGGTGACGCGCATCTGATGGAGCTTCGATTTGAACATGGTCAGTTTCATAACTCGGATACTTATAATTCTATCAATATGTTGTCGATCAGCCGGGTCTTGCCAAGATAAGCTGCACCCGCAATGATATATGTTTGTCCTTTCTCTAACGATTCAACGGGTGAAAGCGTTTTGAGAGCAAACACATTAAGATAATCAATTTCAAAACCTTTTGCTTCAAGCTCACTTTCCTGGTGCCGGATGAGTAGTTTAGGAGTGTGTACACCCGAACGAATTTGAGTTTCAATGTACTGGAGCGATCGAAATAGTCCTGGCGCTGTAACTCGTTCATCATCAGAGAGATAAGTATTCCGGCTGCTGAGGGCAAGGCCGTCGTTGGCCCGGCGAATGGGTGCGGTGACAATCTTAACCCCATGATTAAACTCCCGGACCATCTGGCGCAATATCTGAACCTGCTGAATATCTTTCTGACCAAACACAGCTACATCCGGTTCAACCATATTAAAGAGTTTATTCACTACCTGAACAATCCCTTCAAAAAAACCGGGCCGGCTCCCGCCGCACATATGCTCGTTAAGTGTCGAAATCTTAATCTGAAAGAAGTTTTCATCACTGTACACCTCTTCTCTGTCGGGCGAAAACACAACGTCAACCCCGGCATCCCGGCACTTCTCAACATCCTTATCAAACTGGCGGGGATAGGTTTCGTAATCCTCATTGGGGCCGAACTGGGTAGGATTCACAAATATTGAAACGATAACAATGTCCGCCTGTTCTTTTGCAATCTCAATCAGAGAGAGATGGCCTTCATGCAGAGCACCCATGGTAGGAACAAGTGCAGCGGTCTTCCGGTTGGTGCGTAGTTCATTCAGGCAGGACTTGAGCTCGTGCACTTCGCGACAGACTGTAAGCTCATCGGAGGCAGAAACACTTATGGTAGAATCACTCATGGGGCTCCAGAAAAAAGAAGCGGCGGAATCTGCTCCCGCCGCTTTTTAAAATTACAGCGAATTTACTTTCAGATTGCCCGGTTTGGGTCAAAATCTTCAAGAAGCTCTTTTACCCGGCTGGTAAATGCCCCGCCGTGTGCTCCGTCGATAATGCGGTGATCGTAGCTCATAGACAGGTACATGATGTGGCGAATGGCAATCACATCTCCCTCTGGTGTTTCCCGAACAACCGGTTTTTTTTCAATCACGCCGGTGCCAAGAATAGCAACCTGGGGCTGGTTAATGATCGGGGTACCCATCAGGTTGCCCACACTTCCGTAGTTGGTGAGGGTGATGGTACCACCAACAAGATCGTCAGGGCTGAGCTCTTTATTTCTTGCTTTGTAAGCAAGGTCGTTAACCGCTTTGGCGATGCCGGCAAGGTTTTTATCCTGCGCCTGTTTAATTACGGGCACAATCAGTCCACCCTGGCCACCTTCACCCAGCGCAACAGCCAGGCCGAAATTGATATCTTTCTTCAGATGAATTTCATCACCATCCACTGAACTGTTGATCAGTGGAAATTCACCGATCGCTTTAATAAAAGCCTCAATAAAAATTGGAGTAAAGGTAAGTTTGATACCTGTTTGCTCCTGGAATTTATTTTTATTGGCGTTTCTCCATTTCACGATATTCGTTACATCCACTTCGCTGAATGTCGTAACATGAGCAGATGTCTGCTTGGAGCGCACCATGTGCTCGGCAATCATCTTTCGCATGCGATCCATCTTGATCACCTCAACATTCTCATGCGGACGCGTAACGTTCAGCTCACCGGCTGAAATTTTTCCATCACCTTTGGATTTTTCTGTCGGCTGTGATGTGGGCTTGGAGAGGCCGCCATTGGCAGCAGGTTTCGATGTTTTGCCGGCTTTGCGATCTTCAAGAAATGAGAGAATATCCTCTTTGGAAACCCGGCCATCTTTGCCGCTGCCTTCAATCGATTCAAGTTCTTCCTGCGAAATTCCTTCTTCTTTAGCGATAGATCGAACGAGAGGTGAGAAAAAGCGGCCGTCACTTCCCACACGCTGAGGTTCTGAGCCATTTGCGTCAGACGCTGATTTTGTTTGCTCCGCTTTTCCGGATGAAGCCTGGGCAGTTTCCTTTTTTTCTGCTTTTGCGGGCTTTTCTTTCTCTTTGGATGTTCCCCCGGATGCTGCTTTTCCGGTTGTGATGATGGCGATCGGCTGGCCGACTTCAATGGTATCACCGGCTTCTACAAGAATTTCTGCGAGGGTTCCGGCTTCGGGTGACGGAACCTCAGTGTCAACTTTATCGGTGGCAATTTCGAGAAGCGGTTCATCCACTTCAACAGTATCACCGACCTGCTTGATCCATTCGATCACTTCACCTTCCATAACCGATTCGCCCATCTGCGGCATCACAACCTCAATGCGCTCTCCATCACCGGTATCATCGGATGAGTCATCTTCGGATGTGGTCTTTTCTTCAGCCGCTTCCTGTTTTTCTTCTGATTCTTCCGGCTCTTCTTTATCTTCGGATGCTTCTTCAGCTTCGTTTTCTGATTCGTCTGACTCTTCACCGTTATCCGAAGATGATTCGGGCGCCCCGCCCTCGGTGTCGATAATGGCGATCGCCTGGCCTACTTCAACTGTTTCGTCGGCTTCCACCAGGATTTCCACAAGCGTTCCGGCCTCGGGTGACGGCACTTCGGTGTCAACCTTGTCGGTGGCAATCTCCAATAGTGTTTCATCCACTTCCACGGAATCCCCAACTTTTTTCACCCATTCAATAATTGTTCCTTCCATTACTGATTCGCCCATTTGGGGCATCACCACTTCGACCTTTGCCATGGTATTTAATTGCTTTAACGTGTTATCAGAAACCTGATGTTTGGATTCAATTTCAAGACTTGAAAGATCAGAATAATCGGGTTTAGATCAAAATAATGAGTGAGAGCAAATAGTTTCGGTATAAGTCACTGTAAAGCGCTTAGGGCTCCTTGTAAATACAGATTGGAAGCGCTTTTAAAATTGATCGGAAATTATGCGCCTGATGAGTATGTCTATTCAGTTTGATATGATGATGCGTATCCATTTTAGGAATCCAATAATCTTTGCCAGCTCAGCAGCAGGTTTTCACCAGTTGAGTTGTGAATTCGGATAGCAGGGAGTTCAGCTCTTTGATGCCATCGGGATTCAGGCAATAGCAGGTACGCACACCTTCCACCTCACCCGTTATCAGCCCGGCATTTTTCAGGGCTTTCAGGTGCTGGGAAACTGTAGATTGCGCAAGCGGTAAAATTTCCGTGATATCTCCGCAAAAACAGGTAGAGCGATCCGCCAGAATTTTAAGAATGGCGATACGGGCCGGGTGGCCGAGGGCTTTTGCAATCACCGCTGAACGTTCTATCGCCGGGTCATCCATGCTGATATTGCTCACTTTCGGCATAAGATTAGGGGTTATGTTAATCGTTTAATACCGATAAATTACACGGATCTGCAGTCAACATCAATTATGCGGAATTTCAGAGCAAAAGAAGAAATACCGGGATGACTTAGAATACATCCCGGTTCATAAAATGAAGAGGTTTAAATGGGTGTTAATCCAGATCTTTGATGGCAGAAGCAAGTTCCTGGAGAGATTTTTTGGCGTCACCAAAGAACATTTGGTTTTTATCAGCATAGAAAAGATCATTGTCAATTCCTGCGTAACCGTAACTCAAACTTCGCTTAAACACAATTGTGCGCTTAGCTTCATCTACATTCATAATCGGCATACCGTAAATCGGGCTGCCTGCAGTTGTTTTGGCGGCGGGATTCACAACATCATTCGCCCCGATAATCAGCACAACATCTGTTGATTTAAATTCCGGATTGATTTCATCCATATCATAGAGCTGATCGTAGGGAACATCCGCTTCGGCGAGCAGAACATTCATGTGTCCCGGCATACGTCCGGCCACCGGGTGAATGCCATACTTCACTGTAACGCCTTTTTCTTCTAAAAGATTTGCCACCTCTTTGATGACGTGCTGCGCCTGGGCAACAGCAAGTCCGTAACCCGGTACCACAACCACTTTTTTAGCATAGGAGCACTGAATGGCTACATCATCAGCAAATGTTTTCTGAACGCTTTTGTCGCCGCCATCTGCAGACACGGTTGTATCATCTCCGCCGCCAAATGAACCAAAGAGCACACTCAGCAGGGTTCGGTTCATCGCTTTACACATCACATTGGTCAGAATCAGTCCGGCAGCACCCACCAGCGCACCACTGATGATGAGCAGGTTATTATCCAGTACAAATCCGGCCATCGAAGCTGCGATACCGGAATAGGAGTTTAAAAGAGAGATCACAACGGGCATATCTGCGCCGCCAATAGGGAGTACGGTTAAAACACCGATCAGCAGGGCGAGGCCGAACAGGCTCCAGAATACAACCTGGTATTCCGGGTCAAACGTGAACCAGCCAACCAGGCCGAGTGCAACAGCAGTGAGAACCAGGTTGATGATATTCTGCCCGGGAAGTGCAATGCGTCCGCCCCCAATAAACCCTTTCAGTTTTCCAAAAGCGATGAAGCTGCCGGAAAATGTGATCGAACCGATTAAGATACTTAGACCTGTAGTCACCAATCCGTCTGTTGGGATCAGTGCGGGTTCAAGCCGGGCGAACTCTCCCCACGCTACAAGAGCAGATGCGCCTCCGCCAAAACCGTTAAAGATAGCAACCAACTCAGGCATGGCGGTCATCTGAACTTTTTTAGCTAAAAATATGCCGATTAAACCGCCGAGAACCACACCGGCAACGATAAACTCAAAGCTAATGATCTCGCGATTAAAAAGAGTAACCACAACACCCAAAAACATACCAAAGGAGGCGAGTTGATTTCCCGACCGGGCTGTAGCGGGCGAACCGAGACGCTTAATCCCTACAATGAAAAAGCCGGTTGCAATGAGATAGATGAGCTGGATAACAATATGCATATCTGGTAAGAATTCGCTCATCCTTTATCCTCCTTTTTTTTGAACATCTCCAGCATGCGGTCGGTCACCATAAAACCGCCAATCACATTGATGGTAGCGAAAACAATGGCCGCAAAACCGATCCACTGTGCGTATACCGATTCCGAACCGCCTGCAATAATCAGGGCACCGATCAGGGTGATCCCCGAGATGGCGTTGGCACCCGACATCAGCGGAGTGTGAAGAGTAGGAGGCACTTTTGTGATCAACTCAAACCCTACAAAGGCGGCAAGCACAAAAATGAAAAGGTTAAATATGAGATCTTCCATGATTTATTTGTCGTGAGTCATGAGTTGGTATCGGTTTCAATAACTGAAAAACCGGTAAACTCAGGTTGTGATTTTATAGCTCTGAAATTTTTCTGAAGTGTTGCGAATCTTTTGCTGCCGAAAGACCAGGTCTATCCGTCAATTCGATCGATCCCCGGTGGTTATAGAATCAGACAGTTCCCGGTTCTACTGCATATTCTCTTTTACAAATGGAGAAATCAGCTCGCCATTATGCGTAACTGTGGCGTTTACAATGATTTCATCATCAAAATTAAAATTGGGTTTGCCATTCTCTAAAAGTAAATCGAGCAGAGAGAGCTGATTTTTTGAATACAGCTTACTGGCGTGAAAAGCGAGCATCGACGGAATATTGAGCGGCCCCATAATGGACACGCCGTTATGCAGAACGGTTTCTCCGGCTTTTGTGAGCTCACAGTTTCCGCCCTGCTCGGCTGCAATATCCACAATCACGGAACCGGCTTTCATGTCATCGACCATCGCTTTGGGGATCAGTTTCGGTGCCGGCCGGCCGGGAACCAGCGCTGTGGTGATCACAATATCAGATTTTGCAACGTGATCGTGCACGAGCTGCTGCTGCTTCTCTTTGTCGCTTTCCGTCTGTTCTTTGGCATAACCGCCTTTGGTTTCGGAATCTTCGCCTGCATCTTCTTCCGCCTCAATAAAACTGGCACCGAGACTTTCAATCTGTTCTTTAACGGCTGAACGGATATCAAACGCTTCAACGACTGCTCCAAGTCGTTTTGCCGTTGCAATGGCCTGGAGGCCGGCAACACCTGCACCCAGAACAAGAACCTTCGCCGGGGGGATGGTTCCTGCCGCGGTCATCATCATCGGCAGATATTTATCCAGCTGATTTGCACCCAGCAGTGCGGCTTTATAACCAGCTATATTGCTCATGGATGAGAGTGCATCCATCGACTGCGCCCGGCTGATGCGCGGAATCGTATCCATCGCCAAACCGGAAATATTAAGCTCCTTCAAAACGTCCACATAGTCGCTGTTCTGAAGCGGCCAGATAAAAGAGATCAGCACACTGCCCGGTTTCATTTTTTTCAAATCCTCCACAGCAGGTGCCTGTACAGCAAGCAGAATGTCGCATTCGGATAAAATTTTCTCGCGCGATGGTTCTATGGTTGCACCGGCTTCGGTGTACGCTTCATCGCTGTAGCTGGAATCTACCCCGGCCCCTGATTCAACCACGATTTCCTGACCTTCACCGGTTAGTTTTTTAACCCCTTCAGGCGTGATGGTTACACGTTTTTCGTTTTGTTCCGTTTCTTTACAGACCCCAATCATTTTTTAGCTCCTATAACATGAGTATTCGCACAAACTTAGGGAATTTTGAACGTTTTGCAACTCAAACTTTAATTTGGAAACGTTTCCATAACAAAAAATTTGAAAAATGTTGCCAAAACCTATGATTTCAATAGAAAAGATCAACTAAAACAGGCAATAAAAATTTGTAACTTAGAGCGGAAAAAATAAAAAAATCAATCATGCGATAAATGAAAGATATAGAAGGAAAAACATTCGATGTAGTGATTATCGGCAGCGGTCCTGCCGGTTTAACGGCAGCTCTTTATGCCGCAAGAGCAGACCTCAACCCTATTGTTTTTGAAGGTCCTGAGCCTGGAGGCCAGCTTATGCAGACAACCGATGTGGAAAATTATCCCGGGTATCCCGAAGGTGTAATGGGACCAAAAATGATGGAAGATTTTCGTGAGCAGGCCAGACGTTTTGGTGCAGACTGCCGCTACGGGTTTGTGAATCAAATCGAATTCGGCGATCGCCCATATAAACTTACGGTTGATGAAGAGACCACGGTATATGCCAAGTCGATCATCATTGCAACAGGTGCATCAGCCAAATGGCTGGGAATTGAGAGCGAGCAGAAACTTCGCGGCAAAGGTGTGAGTGCCTGCGCTACATGTGACGGAGCTTTTTTCAGAAATGAGCACGTTGTGATTGTTGGCGGCGGTGATACAGCTATGGAAGAGGCAACGTTTCTTACAAAATTTGCCAGCAAGGTATCGGTCATCCACCGGCGTGATGAACTCCGTGCCTCTAAAGCGATGCAAAACCGCGCATTTAAAAACGATAAAATTGAGTTTATCTGGAATTCAGAACTGGCCGAGGTGCTGGGTGACAAGGTTGTTGAAGGCGTAAAAGTAAAAAATCGCAAGACAGGCGAAGAAACGACACTCGATGATGTAACCGGCGTATTTGTTGCCATCGGCCACAAACCGAATACCGATCTGTTTAAAGGTGTGCTAACAATGGATGATGTGGGATATATTCAAACCAAAGGACAATCCACAGAAACAGATCTGCCCGGGATTTTTGCCAGCGGAGATGCGATGGACCCGATCTATCGCCAGGCTGTTACTGCTGCAGGAACCGGCTGCCGCGCGGCTCTCGACGCCGAAAGATTCCTTGCTGATGCTCAAAGCGAAGAGGCGATTGCGCAATCACACTGGAAGTGATCAAAAATCGTAATACAAAATTAAAAAAGTCCGGCACCGTAAAAGTTGCCGGACTTTTTTTTAGCTTTTTTCTTTCTAAATCAGGGATAAAATGACTCTGAATTCCTGAAACAAATATCTGATTTCGGGAATGATTCAATTTTTATCTTTTTCCTCACCCTCACCCTCATTCTCATCACCATCCTCAATATCGATGATCTCACCGTCTACCTCATATTCATCGTCTTGCGGATCGGAATCATCTTCAACTTTCTCCACGATAACCTGAACGTCGTTGGCAAACATTATCAGCATGGTGATGGCGGATATGATGGGCGCCATAGCCGTAAAAAGTGCTGTGCCGGCCACACCCACGGTGAGCTGAGTCTGGAAAAGAATCCGTCCCTCTTTGTTTTTAATAATGAGACTGCGTGCATTTCCGGCACGGATCAACTTTCGAACTTCCCGGATAATTTCATCAATCGTACCGGTGATCTCTGTATACATTGTGTTTTCTGATGATGTCATGACCGTTCGGATTTATTTTAAAAAAAAGTGTAAGGAAACTGCGATTTACACCTCTTACTACGAAAGAGGGTTAATAAAGATTCAGAGTTATGTTATCAAAAGTATATTGCGCCTCCACTATCGGTGTGGATGCACGGTTAATAGAAGTTGAAGTGAATATGAGCGGCGGAGTTCCGAAATATTACCTGGTGGGGCTGCCGGATCGTGCGGTAAGTGAATCGAAGGACCGGATTGATGCGGCTTTGAAGAATGCCGGGGCACATTTTCCGCGCGGAAGAATTACCGTAAATCTTGCGCCGGCTGATCTTCCAAAAGAGGGAAGCGCCTTTGATCTGCCGATCGCGCTGAGTCTGCTGGCGGTTTCCGATCAGATCAATACAGAGAAAATGCCGAAATCGCTCGTACTTGGCGAGCTGGCACTCGATGGAAAATTGCGTCCGGTAAAAGGTGTGCTGCCAATTGCGGTTGAAGCACGCAACCGGGGCATTGAGTACCTGATTGTTCCCAAAGCAAACGGCGCCGAGGCCGGCGTTGTCGACGGAGTAGACGTGATGGCATTTGAATGCCTTGAAGATGTAATGCGCTGGTTTGATGACAGCTCAACACAAAGCCCCGTGCAGATCGATCCGGAATCGCTGTTCCACCAGAATGGACAGCAGGAGATTCTCGATTTTGTGGATGTGCGCGGACAGGAAAATGTAAAACGTGCGCTGGAAGTAGCTGCCGCAGGCGGACACAATGTTATTATGGTCGGTCCTCCCGGTTCCGGTAAAACGATGATGGCTCGGCGTCTTCCCACAATTTTACCTCCCCTCACACTCGATGAAGCACTTGAAACCACGAAAATTCATTCTGTAGCGGGGTTGTTGAAATCCGGCAAAGCGCTCGTTACAAATCGCCCGTTCCGGAGTCCCCATCACACGGTTTCTGATGTGGCACTGGTGGGAGGAGGAAGCATCCCCATGCCCGGCGAAATTTCGATGGCACACAACGGTGTCCTCTTTCTGGATGAACTGCCTGAATTCAAGCGAAGTGCCCTGGAGGTAATGCGTCAGCCTCTTGAGGATGGATCGGTGAGTATTTCCCGGGCACGAATGAGCGTAAACTATCCGAGCCGAATTATGCTGATCGCATCGATGAATCCATCTCCAACCGGCGACTGGCACGATCCCGATAACCCGGATAGCGCAACCGGAATCCAGATGCAGCGGTATCTTGGGAAAATCAGCGGCCCGCTGCTCGACAGAATCGACCTGCATGTTGATGTTGACAAAGTTGGTTATGAAGAACTTTCATCTAAAGCAAAAGGAGAAACATCTGCCGATATCAGGCAGAGGGTGGTGGCAGCACGTGAAATTCAAAACCAGCGGTTTATGGGCGTGAAAGATGTATACTGTAACGCACAGATGAATACGAAACTGGCGCGCAAAATCTGTCCGCTGGATGAGAGCAGTGAACAGATGCTGAAAAAAGCGATGAATTCACTGGGATTGTCGGCACGGGCGTACGACCGAATTTTGAAAGTATCACGAACAATTGCTGATCTCGATTACTCTGAAATGATCCGTTCCAACCATATTGCCGAGGCGATACAGTACCGGAGTCTCGACCGCGAAGGATGGCTGGGATAGTACGCAGCATAATACCGCGAATGGGGGATCGCTAAAATCGGAACAAACCGCTGAGTTCGTGGTTTGACCTATTATGAGAGATCAGCCAACATATGAAAAACAGAACTGGGATTGGGTTTTTGCCCTGCCGTTCATCATCATGATTCTATATCTGATGCTGGGATAACTGTACTCAAATACGATCCAGAACCCAGTTGGGCGTAAGCTTAATCAGCCATGCAACAAGCCGCCAGCGTCGCGTAACGTACGAGTACGATTTTTTCTTCTCGATATCTTTTAACATCTGCTTCACCGCTTTTTTCGTCTCCCCAACCCAGAAAAGTCCTTTCTTTCCTTCGATCATCTCGCTCTCAACAAATCCCGGCTTCACATCCGTGATGGTAATATCTTCGCTGATATTGTTACAACGCTGTCGATAAGCCTGCATGTAGGTAGAAATAAATGCTTTTGATGAACTGTACGGAGCAGCCCGGGATGATCCGAATAGAGATGCAATGGAAGAAACACCAACAATCTGACCGTGACCCTGTTTCCTGAAATATTGAAACGCTTCGCCAAATAACTGAACAAATCCGCTTACATTCACGTCGATCACTTTCTGTTCCATCGCGGTAATCGACGATGCTGGAAAGTTTGAAATCCCGGCGTTCAGCACGATCACATCCATGCCGCCCATCTGTTCAATCAATTTATTGAGCTGTATTTTTGCATCATCAAACTGAGTAACATCCATTTCGGCAAAGCTGAAATAGTTGCCCAACTCCTTTTTTAGATCCTCCAGGCGTTCCACCCGCCTGCCGGTTCCGCCCACATGATACTCCTTTTCAACACATTGCCGCGCGAGTTCTTCGCCAATTCCGGATGTAGCGCCGATAATGATTATTTTTTTTGACATATGTACAGATGCTTAGGCCTGAGCGGTAGAAATTATAAGTTTTAACCTGAGTTCGATTGTTAAATTATGAATGTAAAAGTCCCCCTTAAAAAAGGGGGATTGAGGGGGATGTTCACCAAATCTTGGTAAAAACCAATGGACACCCCTCTAAATCTCCCCTTGTTAGGGGAGACTTCTTAATGGCTAATTCAAAAAGAGTATAAATCGAACTCAGCTTTATAAGTTTTAAGTTTATGAGCTGTAACGGATCCAGCCCGAATCGCGGTATGTATCTACAGAGTTGAAAAACTCCGGATGGAAAATATGAGCCAGAATTTCTGCTGAGTCGGCCACCCTTGGACCGGGCCGGTTAAAATAGTGGTTTCCATCCAGAATGTAGACATTGCCTGTCCGTACAGCGCTTAGTTTTTGCCAGCCAGGTCTGGATTCGAGCGTTTGCATTTCGGAAAGGGTTCTGCTGATAGGATAACCGCACGGTAAAATTAAAAGGAAGTCGGGATTTACCGCGCAAATTTTATTCCATTCGATAAACGGAGAGTGCTTACCGGCCGTGGCAAGTCTGTTTGTTCCGCCAGCGATCTCAATCAGTTCCGGAATCCAGTTTCCCCCCGTCATCAGCGGATCGATCCATTCAATGGCAACCACATCCGGTTTTGGGAGTGATCCCGTTCGTTCTCTCAACTTTGAAAACCGGGATTGAATCGATTGAATAAGCTCTTCGCCTCTCTCCGGCACGCCAAGATGTCCGGCCACGATTTGAAATGATTCCAGCATAGAGTTCAGATCGATCGGCGAAGGGGAAATGATATTGCAGTTTTTCCCAAGCTCCCGGCGCAGGGAATCAGACAGATCGGACAGCGAAACAGCACAGACTTCGCAGTGATCCTGTGTGAGAACAGCATCCGGTTTAATTTTCAGAAGTTTTTCATCATCCACTTCATAAATTGAGAGCGCCTGCTTGAGCAGTTCAGTTACCGATTGATGAATTTCTGCATTATCCTGATCGGGAGAAACGTTATAACGGGGTGATGTGAGCACCGGTAAAGAAGTCACAGATTCAGGGAAATCACACTCATGAGAACGCCCGGAAAGACGGGATTCCAAACCTAATGCACATACAAGTTCTGTTAATCCGGGAAGGAGTGATGCAATCGAATCCGGTGTTTTCAGGTTGCCGGAGTTTTTCTCTTTCAGGCTTGAGCGAATGATAATTCAGGATATTTCAGTTTCATAAACTCATATCCGCCGAAAAGGACACCACAGTAAACCAGGTTGCCGGCGAGCGTATAGTGAAAAAACGGAATAGCTGCGGTATAGCAGAGAATTAAGCCCTCAAACGTGAGCGGATACATCGGGCTGGCGAGCCAGACTCCGAAGTTGCTGATCACATAAAAAATGACCGATCCGCCAATTGCACCGCTAAGAACACGCGGAAGCGTAATTTTATCAAAAAGGTAAATACCGAGAATGACAATCATCGCAAATGCGCCATAGATATATAAAAAACCGGGAGTGAAGAGCGAAAAACCATCATAAAAAGCAGCATAAACAAAATTATTCAGGAAAAGATCACTAAGCCATAACGCAAGGATAGGAATGATAAATGCCCACTTCTTTTTTGGGAAATATGCCGCTCCAAAAAGAGCAATTGCACCAAGCGGAGTGAAATTAGTAGCATGGGGCAGCAGCCGTGAAAGTGCTGCAAAGAGGATAAATCCGGCGATGATGTAAAATGCGTTCTTTTTCATAAATAATCGTAGAGTTGAATTCAATAAGGTAAAATAACAGAATTTTAGGAAAAGTGTGGCTTCCTAATCAGTTAAATTCGGCAAAATTTTCTTAATGCCTTTTAAAAAGAGATTGGACAAGCTCCACAATTTTAAGCTACTTTTGTGTCTGACTGAAACGGGAATGGATGAACTCATTAAAAACCCGTTTCATCTTTTTATTAACCACGGATCTATCAACTAATAAAGATGGCTAATAACTCCGATCTGACCGCACAGCGGAAGCGAATTGACGAAATTGATCAGAAAATTCTGGATTTACTGAAAGAGCGCAACCATGTGTCGCGGGATGTAATTGAGTATAAAATTGAGAATCAGCTTCCGGTTTTTGTCGCCGCACGGGAAGAAGAAAAAACCGAACGGTTCAGGGATATGGCACGCAAACGGGATCTCGATCCTGATTGGGCTGAGGATTTTCTTCGGATGATTATGTCTGCATCGCGCGCGACACAGTCGACCAATACCTTTCCGCGCGCAACGGATGAGCCGAAAAAGATACTGTTCGTAGGCGGAGAAGGCGGCATGGGTGCGCTTTACCGGCAGGTTGCGGAACAGAGCGGCCATACCACCTACAGCATTGATAAGGGAAACTGGTATGAACTGGAGGAAATTGCCCCTGCACTCGATTTGGTAATCGTAACAGTGCCGATCAACGTTACGATTTCGGTGATTGAACGCCTTGGCGGCAGGCTGAGCGATCATACAATTCTGGCTGATTTTACCAGCAATAAATCGGAGCCGCTCAAAGTGATGATGAACGCACACTGTGGTCCGGTTGTAGGACTCCATCCAATGCACGGCCCCGATGTGCCGAATCTTTCAAAGCAGCTGATGGTTTTCTGTGATGGGAGATCACCGGAAAAATCGCAATGGTTCAAGGAGCAGTGCCGGCTATGGGGTATGCGGATCATTGATGCCGAGCCGGATAACCACGATCACGTGATGAACCTGGTACAGGGACTGCGCCATTTTGTGGCCCTGCTGCACGGTTCATTCATGAAGGATTTTAACCTGAATCCACATGAAATGCTTGAGTATTCAAGCCCCGTTTACCGGGCTGAATTGATGATGACAGGCCGGATTTTCGCTCAGGATGCTGAACTGTATGCCGATATTGTATTTGCCAATAAAGAGCGCCGCGAACTTCTGGTGCAGTTTTTTAACCACCACAAAAGCCTGATTGAAATGGTTGAAAAAGATGATAAACGCGGTTTTGTAAAAGAATTTGAAGCAGTCACCGATTATTTTGGACGATTTGCAACTCAGGCACTGAAAGAAAGCGGATACCTGATCAACCGGCTGGCAGACAGATTTTCATGATAGATATTAGATGTGAGATGAGAGATTTTAGAGTTTCACTTCTCACTTCTCACTTCTCACTTTTCATCAGTTTATCATCCAAATAGTACCATTGAGAACAGTTGCGAATGAAACCCACAGAATGTACGGCACCATCAGCCAGCCGGCCATTCTATCTTTTTGATAAAAAAGCCAGGTGGTATAGATAATGGCTGCGAGCAGCAGAATGATCTCAGCAAATGCAAGGCCGGGATTTTGAGCGTTAAAAAATAACTGCGACCAAAGGCCGTTCAGAAACAGCTGAATTCCGAAAAAGGAGAGTTCTTTTTTACTGCCTGAAAACCCATCAACCAGCCAGATTCGCCACGCTGCAAGGGCCATCAGGGTGTAAAGGAAGGTCCAGACCGGACCAAATAGCCATCCGGGAGGATTCCAGCTGGGCTTATTGAGCTGATCGTACCACTCCGATGAAGCAATTCCGGGAGATACCTGCGCCCCGGTCCATGCGACCCCGAAACAGATTAAAATAAAGGTTATGAGAACTCCTGCCGATAAAAAACGGTGTCGGGTGCTGTTGTTCATATTTCTTTGGACTTATATTCGTTTGTTCTGCAATAAGCATGATTTGAACTAATAAATCGGCTATATCATTTGATTAGGCATAAATTTGTCAATACGTGGTTTACCCCGATTAAATCGCAAATGGGTATTTCAACTGTACTAACCATGTTATTACAATAGAAAAAGTAAACCGTTTATGTGCCAAAAACTGAAGCGAAATATATCCATATGAAGTCAATTTATACGCTTTTTCCTGCTGTTCTGTTTACCGTTTTATTGATATTCCCGTCGAGCCTTTTCGGGCAGAATACGTATTTGCTGAACACATTTGACGGGGCTCAGAAACAGATGGTGTCCGAAACACACTCGGGATTAACCCATGAACGATCCTATTTTTCTTTGAACAGGGAGCCGCTTCAGGAGCGTGAAATGAATGTTGGAGATTACATGAAGGTGCAGTTACGCGAATCGCACGGCTCAATACTTAAAATTACACGAACGGAACAGTTTACAGAAAATACGGTCTCTTATATTGCTCGTTCAGAAGAGAATCCCGATGAGATGTTTGTGTTTACCTACTCCGATGGACGGATCCACGGGCTTTATCATCAATCTCACGAAGAAGCTTTCTTTTTTGAGTATGATCCGGCAATGGAACGCCACTATATCGCAACAGGAACTCCCTTTCAGGATGATCCGCAGCACTGTTCTGTTCATGAGATTGCAGATGATCTTCTTACTGGTTTTACCCATTCATCTGCGAAACAAAAGGCTGTTTCTGTTGACGGACGCCAGATTCCACATTTGAATGCACCCGGCGCGGTCTCAGATGATGAAGTGACGATCGATTTGCTGATTCCCTACACAGAGAATGCCAGAATTTGGGCAGAGGCGGATACCAATTTTTATTCGATTGACGCAGTCATTGCACAGTCGTTAAATTTATCTCAATCAGCTCTTGATGTAAGCGAAATTCATATCAATCTGCGGGTAGTTCACTACTACGAAACGGGATATTCGGATGATTCCATCGAAAACCTTGATGAAGATGATCCGAACTATGTAGCGCCCGGTGATCACCTGAGGCGGCTCACACGTGATTCCGAAAACCCGTTCGATCTCTGTGGTCGACGATCAAACTGCAGCGAAAGTGACTTCGATGGCTATTTTGATGAGGTACATCAGCTTAGGGATCAGTATGGGGCCGATCTGGTTGCGGCATTTTTAAGCGAACCCAACACCGGTGGCATTGCATGGCGAAGCACATCAGTAACTGGGCTGCCTCAATATGGATTTTCTGTGAACCGTATTCAGCAAGTCGCAAACAACTACACGCTGATCCATGAAATAGGCCACAACATGGGAAATGCACATGCGCGCAATCAAAATCAGGCAGAAGCGGGCGAATTTGGAGGGATTTTTGTCTACTCAACCGGAAATCGGTTCTCTGGAAGTTCAAATGATTACGCTACGGTAATGGCGTATGATCAGGATGGATTTCAGGGTATCCCGAATTTCTCAAATCCCGATGTTCTGGTTTCCGGAATAGGTACGGGAACATCAATTTTTCATACCGGTGAAGCGGGACCGTCCAACAGTGCTTTGAGTATGAACCAGTTGCGGCGTGTCATTGCATCTTACCGTCCGACCCGAACCGATCCACCCGTGGCAGATTTTGCGGATGTTTCTGTTTCTGTTGAGCTCAATCAGGAGAACAGCACGGCAACTGTTCCGATCACGATCAGCAATACCGGGGATTCAGATTTGATTTGGGATATCGATTTTGACATCGCCAGCAGCACGATTGCCAAACGGCAACCCACGAATGGGTTTGAAGATGCTGTGCAGCCGGCATCTGTGGATTTGTCCGGTTCGGGCGGCGGAATGCTTACATACAGTGATGGTCCGGGTGTTCTCTTTTCGGCTGGTTTTGAAGCCGGAGAAGGTTTTACAACCGGGGATCACCTTGCACTGGCGGGATGGCGGGCCTCTTCCGAATCCGCTCTATTTGAAATTTCGGATGAAAATCCATCAGGAGGAACATATAATCTTCGGCTGCCCAGGCGATCGGGCACTTCAAATTCTGTGGGTGCCCGCTCCCCGTTTTTTGGAACCCAGCCGACCGGCGAATTTCGCATCTCGTTTGATGTTGCCATCAGGAACCTGTCGTTTGGCAGTTCAGGAGAAATATTTGATATCTATTTTTATGACGCTTCCACAGGTTCGCTCTCATCAGGTGTAATCATAGACTCCGAAAATGTGTGGGGATGGGGTGCAGGTGAAGATGGGCAGGGCGCGTTTTCAAGTTTTATCGGCTCCATCACAGAAAACGACAAGTATCATTCGTTTGAAATTCATTACAATCCAAACAACCGAACCATTGATTATTCGGTGAACGGGGTGCAAGCAGCCTCCAGTTCATATGCACCGGGAAGGACTCCCGATTACATGTATATTGGGAACAGAAATGAAGTTTCCGGGTCTTATATAGATATTGATAATATTGAAGTTCGCAGGGAATTCACACCGTTTAACTGGATGAGTGTGCCCCGGTTTGAGGGAGTGGTTCAGCCCGGTTCGACCCAGTCGGTAGATCTGGTGTTCAACGCTGTGGATGTGGAATCAGGATCATACGAAACGGTTTTACTGCTGAGAAGTAACGATCCGAACAACCCGGTGTTTGAACTGCCGATATCTGCCGAGATTGAAATGGCCACTTCAGCGCAAACAGAAACTGATTTACCAAATAGGATATCACTGAAACAAAATTATCCCAATCCGTTTAACCCAAGCACCCGAATTCAGTTCAGATTGAACGAATCTTCAGATGTTCGCCTTGATGTGTTTAACGTTGCCGGACAGAGGGTTGCTACGCTGGTAGATGGCATGATGAGTGCCGGATCACACGAGCAGACATTCAATGCATCCGGGCTGTCAAGCGGTGTCTATTTTTACCGGCTTCAAACACCAAAAGAATCCCTGACGAGACAGATGATCCTTGTGAAATAAAAATATAGCAGATGAAACAAATCCTACAACTCCTCCTTGTACTTCTCATAAGCCTTTCGGTTTTTTCCTGCAGTGACGAACCGCAGCGTTCAGAGGTCGAATCGCAAGAGTTTGAACAAAATCATGTTATAAAAGATCTCCCAAGATTGATGATGCAGTCCGGAACAGAATTCTTATTTATCCCTGTCGGCCATTTGACGGAAGAGTTTCGAACGCCTGAACATATTGACCGCGATGCCGTTCGTTCCTTCATATTTGTTCAGCCTAACGACAGCCTCGACCAAATCAGGCAGTATGAAAGCGGCAGGGTTGTAGAACTTTCACTGGATGAGGATCTTCGGATTTCAGCAAGAATCAACAGAAACCAGGCGATGGGCCAGCGAATACGCAATCTTTCTGCAACAATCCAGGAGCCCTATGAAGGTGTGATCACACTTTCCGTGGATAGCACACGCATAACCGGAAACATCGACCTGGTCAGCGAAAACAGACTTTTTCATTTGCGATACGACTCACTGAGTGACCTGCACTACCTTGCGGAAATCGACCGGGAAAAACTGGATGTGATGGATGGGGATGGTCCGCTGCAGGTGATTGATTAAGCCAGATAATCAATAGATGATAAATAGCTGCCCAAAATATTTATCAGGTTAAATAAACAGAATCACAACTGTACAAAACGATAAAATAATTTAAAAGAAGTTTGAAACCCTGAATACGATCTGTTCTTCTTTTCGCAGATTATCGCTGAGTTTATCGCAGATATGCGCAGAAAATCTTCGGGAATCAGCGAATTCATCCTCGTAACTCTGAGATAAAAAAAAGGGATCGATTTTCGGTCTAAAAAAATATCTATTCCGAATTAACAGAAACGAAGATATTTGATCAATTTTCTAAATGTTTTGACAGTGTCAACTCATCACTAAACACTAAAAACTATTAAAGAGCTTCAGCTCTTACTTCTTAAACATCGTAGATGCCACAAAGAAAATATTCTCTTTTCGTTCCAGGAGCCTGCGTTTGAAATAAGGGAACCACATTGTGCCGTAAGGAACGTAGACTCGTGTATTATACCCTTCATCAGTCAGTTCAATCATCGTCTCTTCCCGAAGCCCGTACAGCATCTGGAATTCAAACCGGGATTTGCCAAGATTTTGCTCAAGCACATACGTTTTTACCCAATCCACCAGTTCATCATCATGGGTGGCAATGCGTGGGTAGGTGGTTTTATCGAGTAAAATTCGGGCGTACTCTTTGAAAGCTTCCCGGATAGCCGGCATGTTCTGTAGTGCAATTCGCTCCGGTTCGCTGTAGGCTCCCTTGCAGAGACGTACATCGGCTCCGATCGAGGCCAGATCGGGAATGTCGTCCTTGGATCGGTGCAGGTACGCCTGGATGACAATACCCACATGTTTTCCGTACTCCTTAAACGCTTCTTTGAAAAGGTCGATGGTTATCTGGGTGTTATCAGACCCTTCCATGTCAATCCGCACAAAAGTGTCGTGCTCGCGGGCGCAATCAAGCAGCTTTGAAAGATTATTCATACAGTAGCTTTCGTCGATATCGAGGCCAAGCATGGTGAGTTTAATCGAAATGGTGCTTTTCAGGCCGGCGGTATGAATATTTTTAATAAGCTGGATATAGCTTTCGACGGTATCGTCAGCCATTTGACGATCCTTTACATTCTCCCCAAGCAGATCAAGGGTGACTTTGATGCCGTGGCTATTTAAATGGCGCACCTTAGGAATAGACTGATCAAATGTTTCTCCCGCAACAAATCGTTTTGCAAGTACAAAAGGTAATTTCATAATAGAACGCAAAGGGTTGAAAATTTTGGGATGATATTACAAAACTGATGCCGGATTCTCACTATAGAATTGCAACATTTTTTATTATCGGTTCGATTCCAGTGTAACATTATTTTGAGGATGGCCGTAATCAGTTGATAAACGGGCTGGTTAAACGAAAATAATAAACAGGTATGATGATGGATAAAATAAAAGCTATAACAGGAACTTTTTTAGCAATGATTTTGGCGTTTTTTTCTACGCTGACAGCACAGGAACATCCGGATGCTTATCGGTCAGAGCTTTTTCAAACCAGCGCATCCCCATCGGTAACGATCGAAACAAGCGGAGGTTTTATTGAAGTTCAGGGTCATGATGCGGATGAGGTGAGGGTGGATATGATTGTGCGGCGCGGTAACCGGGTGTTATCCCCATCGGATACCGATTTAAGTGATTTTGAGATAACGATTCACCAGGAAAATGACAGGGTGGAAGCGTCGGCAAAACGGAGTGGCGGAATCAGCCGATGGTTTGGCGGTGGTTCAAATATTTCGGTTAACTTTGTGATTCATGCGCCGCACGATTCAGAAGTGAAAGGAAGCACCAGCGGGGGTTCGGTAACGGTTAAGAATATATCCAACAGTGTTGATATGAGAACCAGCGGCGGGAGTGTAACGGCCGAGGCGATCTCCGGGAATGCAGATTTGCGAACTTCCGGCGGCAGTATAACACTCAATGACATTGAAGGAACACTTGTTGCCCGAACCAGCGGCGGTTCAATCCGTGCTGACGGACTTTCTGGCAGCTCCGAACTGGCCACCTCCGGCGGTAGCATCCGTCTCGAAAACATCAAGGGAAGCGTGTCGGCACGGACAAGCGGAGGCAGCATTCGTGCGCATATGCTGGAGTTCGATAACGATCTCGATTTCAGAACGAGCGGGGGAAGTATCAGTGTTCAGATACCGACTACCGAACATTTTGATGTAGATTTGCGTGGCAGCAGAGTGAATATTGATCTCAATAACTTCAGCGGGAACTCCGAAAGAAACCGTGTCAACGGCCGGATGGGCAACGGAGGCCCAAAAATAGCGGCAACAACCTCCGGCGGCAGTGTAAGTGTAGAGTATTAACCTGAGTCCGATTGTTAAATCATGATCGTAAAAGTCCCCTCAATAGAGGCTGTGAGAATTTACCCTCTCATTTGAGGCATTCATTATTTTTTAAGGTATGAAAGCTTGTATTAAAGCTCCTCTCCCTATCAAGTCCTGTTAGGGCACGATAGGGAGGGGGCGGGGGAGGGTCAGAAACTCCAGGGAGCTGAGAAAATGGCTGAAATCTTAATTTATTTAAGTGCATTTTCTTTGGAAAACAGTTTCCTCACAACCTTAATATAGGGGGATGTTCATCAAAAAACATTTCTGTATCAGGAATCAAATGCGATGTATTAAACCGCTTGATGTTCGGGGACAGGTATAGGATTGGATGTCACGTCAGACTTTGCAGATTTTTGGTGTGCTGGTTTAAAATCTTCAGGATTATTCTTAGTGTGTTTCTTCGGGCTTTTAAACCATCTCAATGGGGCTAATAAAAACGAGCCAATCTTAACTGCTGCAGAGTTTTTAAAAAGTTCTACGGTTTCTTTGAGCTCTTTTATCTCTTTTTCTTTTGTGTAAATTACATGTTCAGTGTATTCTTTAAAAAGGTCTCTGTGTTTCTGGACCATATATTTTATGATCTCTGGTCTTTTATGATAGACTCTGTCATACATAGAACCTTTTGTTTGGCGATAGTAAAAAAGATATTCCGGAATGGAATAAACAGTCCAGCCCTGTTTTGTAACATTGATAGCGAATTCCCAATCCTCATATCCTGGGATACCTTCATCATAGCCCCCGGCATCTATCCAGCATTCATATCTGAATAATAAACAAGAAACGGCATTATTTTTTACCAGAAAATCCGCAACGTCTCCACCGGTAAATTGATTGGTGCTAACTTCATTATCTCCAAACCTTTTAACATAGCAAGTAACCATTCCGGTTTCTGGCTGTGAATCTAAAGCATGGAGGGCTTTTTCAATAAAAGTGGGAGCAAATTTATCATCAGAATCGAGTGTGAGAATATATTCACCTTTGCTTCTTTTAATGCCGTAATTTCTTGCAGATGCAACATCCCCGTTTTCTTTATAATAAACCCTTGTGTTACGGGTGTCTATTTCCTTTAGAACCGTACGAGTTTTCTCATCATCAGATCCATCATCCACAATAATAATTTCAAAGTTCTGATAGGTTTGATTTAATATACTGTCTATTGCTTCATGTATATACATACCATGATTGTAGCAGGGAATGATTACACTTACTAAATTAGGATCTCGACGCATGGGATGGTCATTAGCTGATGTTGATGATACACCTTTTAAATACTTTGTATAATGAAAATATTGCTAAACGAAGAGAATCAAAATTTGAAATTGTTAATTAATGATTGGTTCAAAAATGAAAGTGAGGCTTTTTAGTGAGCTTATAATCATTCAATCCTACACATCAACGTATTCCAGTAATACTCCGGAGAGAAAATAGAATTCAGAATTGATTTATATTTTTTCAATTTTTATTGAGATATATAGTGATGCAGTTGTTTTGCTCTTGGTTAAAGCCGGAGCGAATTCCATAACCGGATATTTTCGATGTATAGGGAAGCTGACAGATTGAGTAGGATGTGAAAACTTAAGTATTGTGCCGCGAGTGGAAAAATTAGGTCAATATGGTGGAGATTCTTATTGAAAACAACAGAAATTGAAAAATAAGAATTGTTGCAAAACTCGTTAAAATAAAGTTTCTATAATAATTTACCTGTATGTTCAGTCATCCCTAGTGAATTAAAATATTGTCAAATAAGCCAAGTCAGTGAAAAGTATACTAAGAATTCATTTTCCCAAAATATTTAACTTTTTAAAAAGAGTAAAAAAGAAATTATTTAGTGATTCAAGAAATAATAATTTGGATAATTACAGTGCTGATTTTAAAACATATGAAGCAGCAATTCTGAAACAGCCTGTCGCTGACAGAAAAAGAGTTTTGCATGTAATAGTTAATTTTTGGACCGGTGGCTCTGCAAGGCTTGTGGTAGATTTGTTTGAAAATATGGGCCACGTGTACGAACAAACAGTTTTAACTAAAGATATTCCGGATGTTCCTGCATATACAGGATTTCCTATGATAATTGACGAGGATACTAAGGAATCAGGTTCAATTTTGAATAAACTAAATAATTTTAAGCCTGATTTAGTACATATTCATTACTTAGGCCATCAAAGGGATAAATGGGGTAAGAAAAGCTGGGAGTGGTATAACAAAATTTTTGACATAATTGAGGAATTAGACTGTCCTGTTATAGAAAATGTGAATATTCCTACAGACCCTTTTGAAAATAAAATTGTCAGCTACTATGTATATGTAAGTAACTTTGTAAGAGAAAAGTTTGCACAACCTCACCATCAAAACAAAGTGATTTATCCCGGCTCAGATTTTACTCATTTCAAAAAGTTAAAACCAACCGATATACCTGATAATTGCATTGGAATGGTGTACAGATTGGAGCGTGATAAAATAAATGAAGAATCAATCAAAGTATTCATAGAGGTTGTTAAAAAAAGAAAGGATACAAATGTACTGATTGTAGGAGGTGGAAGTCTGTTAGAAAATTATAAAAAAGCTGTGAATGATGCCGGTCTAAGTGAATCCTTTACATTTACTGGTTATGTTGCATATAATGACCTTCCACAATACTACAATAAGATGAGTGTATTTGTTGCTCCTGTCCACAGGGAAAGTTTTGGGCAGGTTACACCAATGGCAATGAATATGGGAATTCCGGTAGTAGGTTATGATGTAGGTGCAATACCGGAAATCATTGCAAATGAAAGACTGCTTGCCGATTCTGGTGACTATTTACAATTATCGGAAATCATTATCAATTTACTAGATGATCGTGGAAAACGATTAAATATTGGCGCCTCGAACCAGTTACGTGCTGAATCTTTATTTTCAGTAGAAGCTATGATTCAATCCTACGAGAAAATTTATCAAGAGGTTTTGTCTGGAAAGTCAGTATGAATCAATAACGTACATTTCAATTTCTGAGTTCAACCTTAGTAACTCCAGTTCTTAGGCATACTTCAAGTTGTACCTTCAAGAAAGTCCGAAATAATCCGCGATGGGATTATCCTCGACTTTACAAAACGAAAAAAACTGTAGCAAAATCATTAGTAGGCTTCATTACCCCTAACCAACCAATTGAATTCCCGAATCGTCGTTTGTGCTCGTCACTGGAATAGCAATAGCTTACTGGCTTGTGAAAACTCTTCGTATTTTATTTAGAATCCTTCGGGGCAAAGCATAAAATATTTTGTGGTATATAGGATGTGTATAAGGTAGTAGGTTCTTTTTTATAAGTTTATATACTTCGCTATTTTTCGAATCGCACTGCTCTAAATAACCTTTAAACCACTCTAAAAACTCTGTTCTTATTTTTATATATGAAGTATTATCTTTTATTTTAGCTGACGCTGAATCATCTCTTTGCCGATAATGATTATTACAAGAAGAAGAAATATAAACAGGTTCGTGATAATACATTTTACTTAAAAACACCTGATCTGTATAATTGCTATGAAAAGAGTCGACAAAACCTCCATATTTTTTAACAGCATCTTTTAAAACTATGATTCCACACATGCAGGGAGCAGCAGATCCTTTTTTTAGTGGATACAATTTGACACTTAGTTCTCCTGGCTTATATAGTTGGTTCTGAGGAACTCCTATTAATTTCATCTCATCATCTTTTTGTTCATTATACCAACTGTTCCAATACACGGTCGCTTCACAGACCATTGTTGCTTTAGTATTATTGAAGTTTTTCACTTGGTTGTCTAAATAATTTGGTTCGAATATATCGTCTGCATCTAAAAAGGCAATTAGTTTTCCTTTGGCATGTTTGATTCCTAAATTTCGACTGGCACTTGCCCCTCTGTTGCTGTGATTTGCATGTTCTATATATCTAATCTGATCTGCATAAGAGCTGGCGTATTCCTTGGCTACATTTGTACTGTTATCAATTGATCCATCATCAACAAGGATCAATTCCCAATTTTCATACTGTTGCTTAATAACACTTTGGATGGTTTCCTCTATAAATTCCTCTTCATTATAAAAAGGAGTGATAACAGATACAGATGGAGTTTTCTGATTCATAAATATGCGGTTTCGTTAGTTTTTCATTACTTTCTGAGCCAATTACTCAGACTCCGTTCAAAGTTTTTCTGATTCAGGTCTGTAACCTGAAACCTGCCAATTTTATAACGATCTGTTTTTTTAACGACTGGTTTGGACGTGGTTGTGAAGGCTGCCGAAAAGGCACGCTCTTTTAAGATCTGAATTGTTGAGCTATTAAAGTTTCCGGATGGATAGGCAAAGGATCTGATTTTTTCATCTAAACAGTTTTCAAGAAAATTCTGGTTCTCCACTATTTCCTTTTTTTGTACATCTTTTGTATGCTTTGCTAAAGCTGGATGTGTTGAAGTATGTCCCCCAATAGTAAAAAGTGGATTATCGGATAGCAGTTTCAGTTGTTGTACTGACATTGTGCCCTCTACCTGACTATCATCTTCTGAAAGTCCCGCCCATTCCTTGACAAGCTTCAATAACTTAATTTGGTCATCTTTTTGTAGAGGGCTGAATAATTTCCAAAGCTTTACGTATAACTTGGTACGTAATGTAGGTGGCTGACTGGCTCCAAAATTGGCCTGCTTTGATCGTATTTTTTCATTTAATTCACAATCTTCTCCCAGATTAAAATTTATAGTCTCGTTTCTAAATGAGACTGAGAGAACAGAAGGTAGTTTATCAGTATGCACAATAATAGCTTCCAGCTCGTCCCACCAGAATGGCTGGCCGCCTAAATAGCTATCTGTGATAAAGAATGTTGCAGGCACTGAATATTTTTCCAGAAGTGGTTTTGCTGTGGTGAAATTATCCAGGTATCCATCATCAAATGTCAGCGCCACAGCTCCGTTTTGAATTTTTCCAGATTCAATTTGCCGTATTAATTCATGGGTACTGATTATTGAATAGTGTTCTTTCAAAAATTTAAGCTGGGCATTAAAATTTTCAGGGCTGACAGAAAGATTCCAGGGATCGGTTAAGGGGTTATTGATCCTGTGATACATTAAAACCAATGCACGGTTTTGGAACAGATATCTAAACTTCGGCAGTCTCATACTTTACCTTTCTTAACAGCCCTTACAGTGACCGTTACCTGCATATTGGGATCATGTTCATCTAGTTGATCTGTTGTCAGTTCATTCTCGCTCATTCCATATAAAAAAGCAGATGCGGAAAGAACATTACCATAATTATTAACTTCAAAAGTACCATCAGGAAAAGTCTCGGTCATGATTTTTTTCATCGCCATGTCGGTAAATGACCAATACCAGGTATATCCCCACTCCTCGTAATCGATTGGAGTGATTCCAGGTACAGTTACCAACAGAGTTCCACCGGGTTTCAGAATTCGATGACACGTTTTAAGAGCTTGCTTGAAATCGTAAATCAGGTGAAGTGTTTGAAGAAGTACAATACAGTCGAATGTACTATCCGGGATATGTGGAGCGTTACTAAGATCTCCAATAAATGTAGCCGATTCATTGCTTTCATCTACATGCAATACATCCATTTTAGTCACTTTATCACCACCGTATTTGCGGGTATATGTATTCTCACCAACTTCCAATACCCTGCCGCGAATACTGCCCGATTCTATTTCTAGAAACTTTTTTATATAGTAACGATCTACAGGGCCTCCTCTGTCGTAGCCGAATTTTTTGCTGAATGGAGTGGTTCTGTTCATGTCACCTAGGGATACTCTACCCGTCGGGGGAATAAAGTTTTTCCTAAGACCTGTCTGAAATAATTTTCTTTTCACAGAAACAGATAGAACTTGTCTGATTTTTTTAATCATTGATCGTTAATTATATTTTTTGGAGATATAGAGTTGAAATGAGACTCATGCTAAAAAGCATCGACCAATTCTATATAAAATTTCTATTCATAATATTATTTCGGTACACCCATTTACTAGCAAAAAAGAACTGCTAATCATAATTCTTTTTGAAAGGTTAAATATTGAAAACCCATTGAAAATGGGCATTTAATTCAATTTCATTTCAATGACTCGGAATTAAAATGTTTAATTTATTGATGGCAGTTGCCTCAAAATAATTAAACTGAACTTTTTACTGCGGTTATAAATTCAAATTTACTAATGAAATTAACCTCAGTAAATCAGAACTAAAATAAATCCTTTAATTTATTAGAGCTCCATGACGAAAGAAATTTTGCCAGCTGGTTGAAATTGCCGGTTTGGATCAACAAAGGAACTTTATCTTTCGTAGGAATTTTTTTCAGAAATGACTTAAGAAGATGCTCTTTTTTCATTTTTGCCGCCAGTTTTATGGAGTTCTCATCTCTGTTTATATTATCTTTTTTGAGAATGTGAGGGGTTATCACGTCCAGCTCGTTGATACATGAGGCCATATCTTTGACCCTCGGAGGGTTGCAAAGGGGATCGAAATGATTGCGATAAGCTTCCAGCCAATCATCAGGTATAGTATAATTTTCTCCTACAAAGTACCTGAGGTTTTCTTTAGTCTGTTCTATAGCAGTTGCCCTGTACTCTTCAGCCAAAACAGAATTTGACACACTTTGATTGGTTATGCGGTATTTTATGAGTATGTCATCCAAATTATGGATCAGGTATTTTCTTATAAGTTTTGACCATAAACGATAATCCTCGGAAAATGTTGACGGATACATTCCAGCATCTATAACGTGACGCCTTTTGTACATAACACTTGGATGGTAAATCCAGCAATAAAAGGTAAGATTAAAGTAAAATAGTTTACTGTCTCTCTGATATAAATAAAGCCTCTCACCAGTTTCAGAGATGACTTCCACATTTGATGACAGAAGGCTGCATTCCGGATGGGCTTCCAGGTACGTATACTGTTTTTCCAGACGATCGGGCAGGCTGATATCATCAGCGTCCATCCTTGCAATAAGATCAGAAGACGCTAGTTCAATTCCTTTATTTAGGGTTGCGCCTATACCCATATTTTGGTCATTTATAACCAGCCGTATTCGATCGTCGGTGTAGGAATTAATGATATCTAGGCTGCTGTCAGTTGACCCGTCGTCAATAATCAGGAATTCAAAGTCAGTGAATGATTGATTTAAAATACTATCAATCGCCTCTCTCAAATATTTTTCGGCGTTATACACCGGCATCAATACGGTTACTTTCGGCATAACTTATTTGTTAAATAGTACATTGCGCATACAATTACAGGTCTCTTATTCCTCAGCTTGAATGCGCTGAGTTTTAAAAAAAATACAGTAATCCTCAATAAACCGAAGACCTGTTAAGAGATTATAACTCAGAAAGGCTAAAGTGTGGTTTTTATAGGGTTTTTATAACATTCTTTGAGCATCAAACCGCAGAGATAAAACCAAATTTTTACTGCGGATGAAAAAGAATAAGATCATGAAACTTTTTCAGTAATTTCTTGTCGCTGCAATGTATTCAGATATTCATAATTAGGCTCTGCGGCATCAGTATAGATAGAGGTAAGGTTAACTGCATCTACCATGTAGAGAATATCATCAATTTGTTTTGTCGTAAGCTGTTGCTTCCATTTCAGAAGCTGTGCATCTGCATTTTCTTTTACTTTTTCTTTTACTGAAGAGGATGGCTTATCAAGCGTTTGTAATATGTCGTTATTTACCTCAGCTCCAAGGGCATTACAAATTCTTCTGAGCTCAGAATGGTTATGTGTGATGAGTTTTTCGTAGGGTACAAGTATCCAGGGATGTTCACTGGAATGGAGAAGTGGCAGGTAGTGGTCCAGGCACCACATCAGGGTAAGGGCTTCAGTTTTTGTCGATATACGCTCTATTAACGGGGCAAAAGTATCTTGAACGGAATCGGGAAGATGGTCAATTTTTACTGTAGGTGAGGCTACTGAATCCTTTTGAACATATTCCCATGTCCATTTATCCCATTGTCCGAATCGTAGCATTGAATTTACCACAGCGCATGGATGTCGGACGATGAAGACAATCCCGCGAACATCAAACTGTTCTGCAAACCAGGGCAACATCCGGTTGATTCGGCAAAACTTGACAAGCAGCTTATCTCGCTGGCTATGTTCAAAAATACGTCCGGGAACTGATTGTGCCTCAAATAACCAGCGGGCAGACTGATCCATTTGTCCTTGAAGTACATCGGATAAAAACTTCTTCTGATCTGGTACGGACTGGCCGGGGGCGATATAGCTTCGCAGGTTGAACCCGTGTTTTTTCCGGATCTTCTTTTTTAGAAGAGGTTCGTTAATTGCTTTATACCCTGGCAATTTATGCATCGCTTCCAGTAAAAGTGTTGTACCTGAACGGGGGGAACCTGCCAACACTATAGTATCTTCAATCGCACATGAACCAATATTTCCGGCCAAACTAAAGGCGGTTCTTTGCAGTTTCCCGTTAATTCTCCTGATCATCTAAAATATGTTTAAGATTTTGACACTTTATTTATTAAATCGGATAGATTTCCTCTGTTCGTATGCAATTTCCCTATCCACTTTGTTTATAATACCTGGAAATTTTTCGAAAGTATTGTAAGTAAATCTGTTAATGGTAACAAGTGATATTAACCTGTTCTAATATTTTTGAGGCAGGCTGAAGGCACTCTCGCAAACAGAATTAAAAGGAACGATTTTTTGGAATCACACTATACGCCATTGTTCGGTTTGTTATACTCCAGGCCCGGTCGATAATTTGTGATTCATAATCACTTATCCTAATTTCATCGACGCAAACAGGCTTTGCAGACGATAAAACCGGAGAGCAGCCCATGTACAGAAATGTTGTTTAACAGAGATTACAGTATTAAATAATTTATATGCTAAAAACGCTTTGGGATAAACTCCGTGACTTTCGTAACAGAATTGCCAGAAAGGCTGTCAGAGACCGGCTTCTGTCGCCTTCCTGGTTTGGTTACAAATGGGTTGAAAAAGAGTCTGTCCATGATTATCTGGGCCGGACGAAGCACGTTAAAAAGGATGAAGTCTATGAAACAGTCCACAAGACAGAAACAGTAAAAAATCCGCTGCCCCGAAATATTGAAAAACGAAGTGAACTCCCGGATGATCGCGGATGGTGGGGATACTCATTTTGGGATGTTCCGGCCCGTACAAGTGGTGAAACATTCTTGGCTACACTGCCTGACTGTTGCGTGGTTCCATGTATAAACCCGGACGATGACCAATTCTGGGTTACCATTCTGAATAAAGATGAGCGGTCTCTGGAGATGGACCAAATTACGTTGCGGCCATGGAATATGGAGCTGCTTCGATCAGCAAACCCCCCGGTGGAGATTGAAAAGGCAACATGGTTTCTTGAGCGTGTTTTTCGCAACCATTCTCACTGGATTACATCACACCTTCCCAAGCTTATTCTCCTGAAAGAGCGGGGTCAGCTTGAAAATGTTATTTTTCCGCCCCCGGAACTCAGGACAACTGTTATAGAAAGTTCTTTTGAAATACTGAATATTGACCCGGATAAATATCGTACGTTTGATTATACCCGGCCCCTTAAAGTGAAGGAGCTAACTGTAGTGGAAAAAGACCGGTTTCGTCCTGAACTCTTACAATCGGTTCGGAATACATTTTGTGCAACACCGGGAACTCCTCACCGAAGACTTTACATTAGCAGGGCAAAAGCCAAGCGCCGGCTGCTCATCAATGAGGATGAGATCTGGCCTCTTCTTGAGAAATTGGGTTTTGAGAAAATTTTCATGGAGGATCTGAGTTTCCGCGATCAGATAACCGCCATGCAAGAGGCTGAGATTGTTGTAGCCCCGCATGGTGCAGCCATCACGAATGTTATATTTTGCTCACCGGGCACACATGTGGTTGAAATTGCGGATTTAAATTTCCCCAATCCCAACTTCTATGCGCTCTGCTCAGCTATGGGCCATCACTATTGGATTCTCAATGCAGAAAGTGTGGGAGATATGCATCCGCTGGAGAAGGATTTAAAAATTGATCCGAAGGAAGTTCAGTCTGCTGTTCAGAAAATCATACAATAATCATGGATAACGTGCAGCAAATAAAGATTTCTGTGATCATACCTTGTTATAATGAGGAGCAATTTATTGGTCAGGCCATAGGCTCTATTATCGAACAGACCCACCTGGCGGATGAAATTATTGTGGTAGACGACGGATCAGATGACCGAAGTCCTGAAATCGCCAGGAGTTTTGGCAAGAGTGTAACTGTTCTGGCCAGCGGAGGCGGAGGTGCTCCCAAGGCACGGAATCTTGGGGCCGAATACGCATCCGGTAATGCGCTGATGTTTTTTGATGCGGATGATGTGATGGGGCCGCACGTACTGGAAACCCTGGCTGAATACCTTGAAAAATATCCGGATGGAATTGCCGCCTGCCCGTGGTTCCGCCTGGAAAAAGTGGATGGTATCTGGGTAAAACGGCCGCGTTCCTGTCCTCCTCTCAGCGGTGAAAAGGATTACCTGGATGGCTGGATCAGGGAGATATACCACCCTCCGTGTTCTATTTTATGGTCCTGCACGGCCTATGAGCGAACAGGGGGATGGGATCCGCAGGTTACTGTAAATCAGGATGGCGATCTTATCATGAGGGCAATGGCAGATGGGACTAATCTTCGAATTACCGACAGGGGAGCCGCATACTACAGACGTATGCCTGAAGATCAGCTGAATGCTTCCCAGAGTGCGGGCCGGTTTACGCGTGCTGGCCGGGAGTCTCAGATTTTTGTACTCCTGAAAATTATAAAAAAGCTTGAACAGCAGGATAAACTGGACGACTATCGCCACTCCTTAACGATTACTTTAAATAAAATCTGTTTGCATTGCCAGGATTTATATCCGGATCTCGCGGAAGAGTGCCGACGGCTGATCCGGAGATTCGGAGAACCCGGTTATCTTCATTCTGCTAAAAAAATAAAAACACGGGTCAAGGCAAAGGTCCGTGCAGGATTAAACCGTTCAGGCCGCTTGCTGAATAAAATCGGGCTTTCCGGTGTTCGAAAGGCATTATCACGATTGAAAAATACTTTGAATTCAAAGGATAGTGCTGCAAAACAGAAGGTCAGGTCTGATGAGGCATCACCGGCCATTGGCGAAGAGATCAGGTACGGACTGGAAGCCTGTCAAAAAGCAGCCGGAAAAAGAAAGGGTGTTTAGTATTTGAGAACAACCTCAGTTTTGATATGTCTTTCAAACATCGTTGATGAAGTCTCCCCAAATGAAGCTGTGAGGAAATACACAGTCAAATATATGAGCCTGGACTTTTTGCCACGAAGGCACAAAGTCACGAAGACACACGAAGTATAATAAAATCATGCAAATCCACTTCGTGAATCTTCGTGTTTTCGTGCCTTCGTGGTGAATTCACTAATTCTTATCAAGTGTTGATACATTATTTTCTCACAGCCTTTCTAAGGGGGACTTTTGAGATCATGATTTTAGAAACGAACTCACGTTAGTAAGTCTCATCAAGCTCTTCTTCTTTACCCACTTCTATAAGTGATGCTCCCATCTGTTCAACTTTGGCTGATATATCCAGCCAGTTGCTATCCAGGCGCCCTTCATAAATATGTATAGCTTCTATCCAGCCCTGGAATGGCATTTCATTATTTTCCGGTTCAGGAGCAGTATGGAGGTTCCCCAGATCAGCAGGTGAGAGGTTCGAATAGCTGGTCAGTGTTTTTTTAACCTGACTCTCTTTTCCATTTAAGCGGGCAATCACAGAGCCATCTCCCAAAATGGTGAACTGAATGACAGACCGTTCAGCCTTAGCATCTGCATCTTCCCATGAGCGTGTTTTAAACAGTAAATCATCAAAAACTATTGATTCCTTTCCTGAAGGGGCCGAGAGACGAATTTCCAGAGTTTCGTTTTCTGATTTGCCAATCAAGAATTGAGTTTCTGCTCCCGGATCACTTGCGAGAATAGCAGTCTCTCCTTTCCCTTTTCTGTCTGATGCCCATACCGCTGAAATCTCAAAAGTTAGGGCCGTACCGGGTTTTTGTATGGAAAGCTGACCGATGTCGTTTTGGGTCAGAGTACCTTTGTACGAAAGCAGACAGGATGAGGGCCGGGCTTTTTTATTGGATTCAGATTGTATGGGTTGATTTTCTTCAGATGTATGATCATAGTACACAAAGAGTGTGAGATCTTCATCGGGATTAAGTTGAGGAATCTGTACGTAGAATTGGGAATCATTCAGGTTTCCGTGGTCTCCTGCAGCCAGAGCGGTCCAGTATTCCAGGTAGTTAACATAATGGCCATACTGCCAGAAAACAGGCAGATCCGGATGACGATTGATCGGGACAACCGGCCTGGAGTGAGCTTTACCCTGACCTTTTTGGCTGATGCGTGTTCTGTTCCATGTTGAGCCGTTGTCATCTGTTTGATAACGCCAGATGTGACGTGTAAGCCCATCTTCGGTGCCATCCGGATCGACAAGTGAAATGTATACCTGCGAAATATCAACCGTATCTGCCACAAATCCTCCTGAATACCTTCTTTGGCCGGTGGAGTAAATATTGGACTCTGAGTCAATCTTATTTGTCTTCCATCCTTTTCCATCCCAGAAAGCGTACCAGTATTCGTGAACCTGGTATGATTTCAAATTTTCTTTTTCACCCGAGTATACATTGAAAAGCCCGGCAATATTGCCCTGTTTATCAACCGTAATATCGTAGACCCACGCCTCTCCGGCGGACGTGGTCCCATCATAAATTTTTGTTGCCTGGGCAGGTGTAAATGGCAGGCATGATTTGTCTCCAATCAACTCACCGTCACTTTTGTGATACGTGCCTTTGGAATGATTATAATAGGCATGATAGATGGATGTTTTATTCCATTCGTCCGGATGTGCATCTGAGAAAAAGAAATGAATTTTATTTTCCTGCTGAGCAGTTACCAGGTATGGAGACCGGTTTGTTTCTTTGATAAAACGAACCGGCTTACTCCAGGTGTTGCCGCCGTCGCGGGATACAACAAATGAAGGTTGCCGGCTTATACCGGACCACGTGGTAAGCGGCCTGTACTGGCGCCATATTGTGCCATCAGGTAAGGAATAGAGATTCACATATGAATAGGCCGGGTCATACCTGGTCGGCCGGGCGGTGTTTGTAAGTTTAGCCCAGACACGCTTTGCGAAAAACCAGGGCTTAAAATTAGTTCGTTTCGCAATGCTTTGCTCCTGTGTAAAAGAAATTTCATCGTTCCAGGACGTGATATCTTCCGGGTGTTTAGAAATACGGCACCAGCTTCTGTCCGTGCTGTGTTCACCATATACAACCAGAATACGGCCATCATTACGAATGGTAATTGCCGGATTGTTGTGATCGTCCCACCAGCGACCTTCTGCACTCTGCTCGTGAGATCGCAGCTGATAGTGCTGCCAGGTGGAATGAATATGGTCAAAGGAACTAATCCACCACCCCTGGTTTGTAGTGTAATACGCGACGTAGGTTTTATCCTGTACTCCGGTGTAACGAACAGCCCGCGGGCCGCTCCAGATCGTCCAAACCGCCTGGTCGCGTAGTAATCGCTGATGAACAACCTGATCAGATGTCAGCTTTGTCGTTCCGTCAGCCGAGGTAAACACAATATCCCGGCCATCGGGAGAAGCATGGTGTGCAAGTTCAGGGTCATTCCCAAGATCAATCAACAAAGGGAAATTGGCGACACTTTTTGGGATATGGTGCCCTGATAGGGTGATTTTTTTTCGTTTTTTCCATTTAGTGTCAAGCCACGGTGAATGTTGTGATTGTCCTCTCAGCACGGATCTGTTTTTATCTTTATTCATGTTTTGGTTTAACACTCTTATAATTTTTCAAAAGCAAATAGTTTCAATTCTTCCGTAAATCCGGAATTTTTATTTGTGACACAATTTTAGTCTTCGCGGTATTTTGGTTATGTGTATAGTCCATATTTATCACCAGATATTTAATCAACAAAAGAATGGTCAACTGTTTAGGCGAATATTTGAATACACGTAAGTCAGTTTATCTGCTTATACCGCCATCAATCTATACTTTATTTTTATACACGCATCCATTGTTATCTGCAACAGTAATATTCAGTTAACTGATACTCATTTAGATAATTCGTGTAATTGTTGATCTCTGATTGTTGCCTGTATTGGAATTTTCCCATTGTTTTCCCACAGAATTATTGCTATAGAACCCTCTTTAAAACTTTTTTCAAAGTCATAAATTTCAAGATATACACTTCCATCTATTAAGAGTGCAAAATAATAGTCAAAACATATGATTTTGAATTCATACTCTCTATTTAATTCCATTATAAATTCTTTACTGCATATATCATTCTGAAACTGTCCGTTTAATACTTTATCAAAAAAAATTTTGCCTTTCTCTTGCCTGAATCTGTATCGGTTATAAAAATCACGGTATCGAAAGCCGAATTGTAGTTCCCTGAAATTTGATATTCGCTTTACATAAAATTTCCATTCAAAATTCCGCCAAATATGTTCTTCCGGCTTTAAATAGTAGTATACCCACTTATCATCTCCGGTAGCTGAAACATTAACATTCAAGTTTCCTGCATTATCCATTTCAACATCATCACCCGGTGCCTCATAATTATCAATTATAGTAACACTTCTGCCGTCTTTTAACTGCTGTCTGTCCTTCCAGCGGCTCTTAACTTTCGTCCAGTTTTCTGAATGATAAATCCAGGATGATTGTACATTCCCGACCCGTTGCGGGTAAAGTATGGCTAATTTTGTGAAACTGGATTTACGGTGTTTTTTAATTGCCAATTGCATTTTAAAATCTTGAGCATTTTCACGTAAAATGCGCATCAACGTTTTAAATTTTCTTTTAATAATGTTCATAAAATAATCTTGTGAATTAAATCTGCAACTTGCTGCTTGAAGCATTCGAAGAAGGTTAAGGACACCCGACAGCCGGCACCACGGGATTCCTTCGGAACAACCCCCCAAAAGGGTAGCCGACAGATGGTTATTTTAAAGACTTCTCGAAAATAAAATTCCTGGAACGATCAAAAGCTACTTAAAACAAGTTTTATCGAAGAGTACATTTTTCCCTGCTCCTGAGATAATCTTAAGTAGAAATAATGGATTCAACCCTTTGCCACATATTTTCAACTTCCTTTTTTTGACGTGTGGCATGTATTTGAAGCTTATCACGGAGCTGTTTGTTTTTTTCGGGTGCAAGAAATTCATTAATCTTATCAGTAATTTCCTGGCTGCTCAATCCTGGTGATATGAGGTATTCTTTACAATCATATGCATCAAAAAGCTCTTCATATTTGTGCGCCCACGAACTTGCCAGTGAGGGTGTTGCCTGGCTCAATGAACTGATAAGAGAGTGATAGCGAAAACCGATATTAGCGTAACAAGAGCCCAAAAAACCCTTACTTATTATTCCATCTTCATTAAATACTTTGATATCCTTATCAAGCTGACTAAGCAGGGTTTTTACTAATCTGTCATCATTAACTTCATGTAGAATTATTACCGGTTCAAGGTCGTTCGCTCTTACAGTCTGTATACATTCTACAAGAAAGTCGATGTACTGATTGGCTATGGTAGCATCCGTTTTATCCTGCATTCGGGCATTTGGAACTACTGCAACCCTTTTTGACCATATTTCTGAATTTGATGGAGTAGGTCCCTCAAGTAAATGGGTTACGTCAGGGCATATTTCAATCTTAGCGGGATCAATTCCTAATTCTAATATGTAGTTTTCAGAAATAGCTTCCCGGGGAAATACAAAGTCAAATAGTTCTAAAAGGTTTTTTGCATGTTTTCGAACTTCAGGATCTTCGAATGGACCAAGTGCCTGTGGCATTAGTATCAGTTTGATGCCTTTTTCACGAAGTGTTTTATAGTATTCAGCACGTTTAATCATCCGGTTTGGGGACCACTTATCACCATATGCATACCCTGAACAATCTAAAAGAGCCACTTGATGGCTGGAATTGATATATCCGATTTTTCGTAATACAGATGGAGGCAAGAGGGAAAGAAAAATTCCACGTTTGGCCACCGATAAAAATTTACTCAGGGATCGTCTATGGAATATTTCACCAATCTCATCCTTACCCGGCAGAGATGTCAGCTGCAATAATTCGGGTAAATTTTCTTGCCCTCTGATTTTTAGATCAGTCGATATGCTGAGTGCATAATGCGGTTCAATTCGCTCCGCCACTGAGCGAAGAGTCAACTCATCTCCTTTATTTTTTAACACTGGTCCTAAAATCTCTACACTTTTCATTCTTTTGCCAACAATTATTTAATTTATTTTCTATTTTTTCTCAAGCAAGCCAGTGATATAGGCGGTGAAACGTTTTAAATAGCTGAAGCATATAATATCGATTCCAGCAAAAGCGCGGTAAATAATACCGCCCAGCTTTTAACTGCGGCCAATCTTTTTACCCGGGATCAATAAAAACTGATTTTATTTAAGCTATTTATATATAAAGATTACCTTGATAAGTTTCCGAACCCGATTTTGATCCTGAGTGCACCCATTAATTTTAAGCCATCTTAATTGCGAATGGGGTACAATGGCAAATAATTATACTTTAATGTGTATTAGGCCTGTATCACTTGTCCAAATCACAAAAAAATGCTGTTGAATCACCCTAAACCTAAGCTTTTACTGGCTGTGAAGAATGTAACATTATTTGCCTAAATTATGCATATGGCAGAGCGGTTTAATTTTACGAAGCTGGTAACCAACCTGGCACAGGTAAGAATTCTAACCGCATTAACAGCTGGGCGCATCTTGTCACTTTACTGATTTGCCAATACTCAAAGCTTAATTCCCTTCATGAAGAGTAAATTGGACTGTAATTAGCCAGTGGAAACCTCAATTATATTGGAGTGGCCCGTGTCCGAAAATCGGATCAGCACATCTTAATTTCGATAAAATATTGAGTTGAATCATCCCCTAACGCTTGAGAAGTATACGGTAGCATTAGGGCGGGTATTGATCAATTTGCCCAGAACTATCAAACCTACTGAGAGATCAAGAATTCCCCTAAAGTGATCAAACTGCTCTATAACCGATAGAAGCAATTGCTCATCTCATTTACAGTTTGGCATGGATAAAAAAATATGGAACATCTTATTTATTATTGAATTCTAAGTGTACATACACAATAGAATTAGATCAGCATTAATTTAAATTTCAGCTGTGTGGTATTTGTTTTTTTAAGATCAGTAGAGCACACGACTGCACATCAGGTCTGGACAATCATCACCGGTAGTTCTGCACCCATTGATATCCTATATACTCAAAGTCCATATTGATATCCTATATACTCAAAGTCCATGATGTTCATATGGATCCCTGAGCGAAAATAGAGAATCAGAGCTTACAAATCGTAACTTACGCGCCTTGAATTCTAAAGTCAGCAGTATTGTGTCAAAAGCAGGTGTTCAGTTTGACATCATCGGATGAGTCACACATGAATTAGATATTCACTCATGGCGACTCAATTTTGAAATAACTTTTCCGATGATTTGAAACAACAACTTTACCAGGAATCATTAATTGCTCCTATAACCGCATGTTCCAGGATCTCATAATTTCTGAATATGATTAAAACCATCAAAAAAGGAATAAAATCTTCGTTTGAAATCATCGGCTATGAGCTGAAGCAAAAGCAGCGGAACGGCAGCAAAACCATGCGAAAGAGCTCTCTACCTGTTATGTACGATGATGTTATTGAAGCACTGCACTGCCAGCGTGGGGGCACACAGGTTTCTTTTACGTGCCCGATTCAAAAGTGCGTACACAGAACGGGGTTAAATTTTTTTGAAAAAAGCTGGCACCCTTTTGTTGAGGTTTTAAAGGAGTATGAGACAGATAATGATCTGACATATGGAAACTCCATTCTGAAAAAATTCTATGAAAGGTGGCAGCCACGGTCAGCAGCAGAAGCACTGGTCGGTATAGAACCGGCTCCTGTTGTATTAAAAAGGTTACCTCCCCACTTGGTCTATCTCACTCCGTGGAGTTCACGCACTCCGAAACGAATGGATAAAATCGTAAGATCCTGGCATAAGGGAGATGATATTGAACATGGCAAGCCACATTTTTCGATTGAGGAACATGGATTCCGAGATTACGGCCCTGTTTCAGATGAAAAGGGACAATTAGAGTTCGATAGACTGATTAATGTATATCGGTCTATTTCAGAAAGCGGGTACGATCGGTCCCATGGAGATATAGAGGTTCTGGTTTTAAAGCGGGGAGAGGAATTCAGATTCATTAACAAAGGGGGCGGGTACCACAGAGCTGCGGCGATGGCTGCATTGGGTCATAAAACAGTTCCGGCTAAATTTTTTGATCCATGGATCATCACCCTGGAAGATATTGAATACTGGCCCCAGGTACGTACAGGAGTATGGGGCAAGGAGGAGGCAGAAAACTATTTTCATCACTTGTTCGATTTTAATAATCGTGAATGGGCAAAAAGAGTGGGTTTAATGGCTTAATTATAGAAGTGAAAGTTACGGAGTTCGAATGATGCCGTGCCTATGGCGCTTCTTTAAAAATGGGCCTGCCTGCACCTCAGGGATTCACCTTGTAAACCTCTGGGGCTTTTATGCTGCCCCGGAACGAGGCTGGCTTGTAACCATCAAAAGGTGAATGCATTTGATTGCGTTGAATAATCCGAACCTAAAAAATAATAATGCTCAACACACACGATGTGTAGCCTAAAGAACTGTATGTAAATAGATCTGTGTTAAAGGCTAAAATCCAAGCACCCTCGGTGCGTCATATCCGTAGCCCCAGGCCACTGCGTAGCGGTGGCCTGGGGTTAAGAGCTAATATGAAAATTGGGAGCGCCGTAGGTGCGTTATATCCGTAGTCCAGTACGACGACCAACCCACCATTACCCAAAATATATTTTATTGAAATCAGAGCTCGAATGATGCCGCACCTACGGCGCTTATTATTAATGAGGCCTCCGTATACCCCACGAAAATGCTTCGCATTCCCGTGGGGCTTTTACGGATATGCCGCCCCGAAACGGGGCTGGTTACACCCCATGAAAAGGTGAACACCATTGAATGAATCGAATAATTTGAACCTTTAAATCTGAGTTCGCTTGTAAAATCTGAATATAAATATAAAAGCCCGCCTTCTTTTTGGGAGACTTCTTCTTGAATAATTTGAAAAGATTATGAATCGAACTAAGGTTCTAAAATAATGCTGAACTGAACAATGTGGGCCTGAAAAACGGTTCGAAAATATATCTGAGTAAGAGACAATAAACCAAGCATCTTAGGTGCGGCATATCCGTAGGCCAAGTACACTGCGAAGCGGCGGCCATGGATTACTTTAATAAAACTTATTTTGTAGCCACTACACCTCCAAATTGAGGAACATGAGCTGAAATTGCTCTCGTTTTTGATTATTTCCTCAGCGAATATGCCTTTTCTGTTTTAGAATCACTACTTTCACTATTCAATAAAAAGAATTGAATATTTGATTGGTATGGGGAAGAGGCAGGTTACGTTGCACCTGGGAATGTCAAAAACCGGAACTACATTTTTGCAAAAGGTATTCTTTCCGAAACTGCAGAGTGTCAATTTTAAAAATCAGCCGCGTACCGATATTATCGAAGGCGGTCCCTATCAGGGGTTGCTGGCACGTGCATTTAAGCGATCCCCTTATATTTGGGATGAGATTGGGGATCAACTATTCGGTGAATTATTTGACGGGCTGGAGCCTGGCAGTTTACCTGAACAGATCCTTATTTCTGATCAATCAGCCGGACCCGCAATGACGGAACATGAGCCGTATACAGGTTCATACTGGGAAAAAGAACGTAAAGATCCATTTCTGCTGGCAAATCATCTAAAATGTTTTATAGAAGAAGCCAAAAGGTGGGGGATCACAAATGTTCAGGTTCTGCTTGTTTTCAGGCGGCAAGATGAATGGATCGCCTCAAAATATGCACAAAGATCTGATCGGCTGGAACATGCTTCTCAAGAGCATTTTGAGGAACGGATACGCTATACTTTGAGTCGTTCAGCCGGTTACTTCACTGACGGAATTGTATTAGACTACAACCGCCTCTGCCATCAACTCACAGAAGCAGTTGGGAAATACAATTTGTTGATGGTTCCCTACGAATGGCTTCAGCAAGATAAGGCCGGGTTTCTCACCTCTATTTCAAAATTTATTTCAGATGAAAATGGATACGATACAGAAACAGAATCAGTGAGAAGAATTTTGAAGTCAGGTAAAAATCAAAAGAAAAATGTGCGTTCTTTATCTGAAAACACATGGGAACTGCGCCAAAATCATAGTGACATTCCATCCATTCGCCTTCGGCCCGCCAGGATATGGAATGCTCTGGGACTTCCATCGGAAATTTCACTTTCAATGAAAACTTTGAAGAAACCTGAAGTGATTGTTTTGAAGGAATCGATGAGAAATGAGATAATTAATGTATACAAAGCCAGCAATCGGGCTCTATCTGAAAAATTAGGACTGGATTTGGCTAGATATGGTTACTATAGTTCGTGATAATATTAGTGACTCTACCATCGAGAGGCTGTGAGAATTTACGTACTCATTTGTTGGCATTATTTATTTTTTAAGGTGTCAAAGCTTGTATTGAAGCTCCCGGCGGAAGAGGACAGGGGTGGGTCAGAATGGCTGGAAGCATTGAATGTACAACAAACCTTCATTTACTTAGGCACAATTTCTTTGGAAAACAATTTTCTCACAGCCTATCAAAGGGGGAGTTATCCTTTGAGGCTGTTCCAAATGTATTCACTGAAATCTCAAAACCTAAAGACCTTAAGCAGGCTATGAATGGATTAATGAGCTCCCCTCCATATGGAGTGTATTTGCGACATAGGGAGGGGCCGGGGGTGGGTCAAAAGACCGGGCGCTCAAATACAACTCATAAACTTAATTTAGTTAGGCGCTGATTAATGGGTATCCACTTTTTGAACAGACTCGGAATTAGACCATATAAGATTAAACGGGAAAACCCCGATCAGGTAAGAAAAACGAGCAGATTTTTCAAAGCTTTCATAGGCTTCAGAATTGCACTGCCTAACTTGTGTGAGTATGAGTTCTTATAGACCGAAATAGTCCTCATATGCTGCTGAATCTGTTTCTCTCTTTCGTAAATGACATCCCGGATATGATTTTTAAAAAGAGATTCATGCTTTTCTGTGAGATACTTCATGATTTCAGGTCGTATACAAACATCCCGGTCGTATTGAGAATTTTCAATATTTCTGTAGTAAAAAAGATATTCCGGGATTGAATATACGATCCAACCCTGTTTGGTCACGTTTATAGCAAACTCCCAATCTTCAAATCCGGGGATCTCTTCATCATAGCCGCTTGCATCTTCCCAGCATTTAAACCTGAAGAGCAGAGATGCATTGGCCTTATTACCAATAATAAATGATGATGAATCACCCCCCTCTTTTATCGCACGTTTTTGATGATCCTTATATATCCGGGTGATATAAGAGGTAACCATTCCGACCTGGGGCCTTTCGTTTAAAATATCAACACTCTTTTCCAGAAATGTCGGATCGAACTTATCATCGGCATCCAGGGTAAGAATATACTCACCGCTGCTCCGTTCAATTCCATAATTTCTTGCAGAGGCTGGCCCGCCATTCTCTTTTTTTAGAACAGTGGCTTTTGGATGATCGATTTTTTCGAGCTTTTTGATAGTAGACTTCTCATCGGACCCGTCATCAACAATAATAATTTCAAAATTTTGATAGGTCTGTTCCAGAATGCACTCAACGGCATCATGAATAAACCTGCCATCATTGTAGCAGGGTATGATAACACTTACTAAATTGGCATTCCGGTTCATGGTATAGTTTAGAAATTCAAAAAGTGGTCAGATTCAGATTGAGTCATTTTTCTCAAATAAACCCTGAGTAAAAACGCAAAATCCGGTAGAAATCGATAGCTGATCTTAAATGGTTGTATACACTATGAGAGTGCACAAAATGTGTTACTGTGATAGCTGAGGTATGTTAATAATGTTGTATGCTGAGATTTATATAATGTTCCATTCAATTAGAATAATTTCTGCCTGCGATAAAACCTTCCGGTGACACCGTAATCGTTCAGAGAAAAATTAAAATGGAAAATGAGCAAGTAAAGTCCGGAAGGGGCCTTCAATTAGAGAATTTATCATCTCTAACGTGCAATTTCCTGTCAGCGGGGAGATCGGCAGAACACGTTCCTCCTTTATAGACAGTATCATGATGTTTCCAATAATATCTATTGAGCAATTTGTATTTAATTCAGGATACATATGTTACAAAAAACGCATTGAATATTATGTATCTCACGGGTGAAACAGACTTCTTGGAAGCACGAAATTTAAGGCGTGCAGAAGACTTTGATATCAGAAGGCTCCATTCAAACATTAAATATCAAATAGCCTGTCTTAATAAACAAAATAAATCCTTTCAACATTTGGATTTAATTTGTTGACAGATGATATATTTCTGCCCCTTCTATTTGGGATTTTTATAACCATCATAAATTTAATTTGAATATAAAAAAAACACGTGTTTGAGTAACATTAGAATTGGGGTTTCAGGTTATTTCTAAATCTTGTTACCTGTTGGGCTGTAAATGGTTTTAGTCCTTCCCCGGTTTTTATCAATGGTTAAGTATCCACTGAGAGTTAAGCACTGGATGAGTTCCCATTCGCAATAGGTTGATACGGTATGTCCCGATTTTTTCGAAGTACTCAACCAATGCCATAACCCCTGAGCAAGATCCACGGCTATGCAGCACCCTGAAAATTAATTCACTTTTGCAGGGTATGATTTTATCATTTTTGAGCAAGGGGAACAGTGTATTATAATATTCTTTATTAATTAATTTTAACTACAAACAGTCTGAAAAAAAGTAGTCTTTACGTATGAGATAGATAAATTCATCATCATATTGCAAAACTATTTAATTATGAAAGCTATAATATTAGCGGGCGGACACGGGACAAGGTTAAGTGAGGAGACACAAGTCAGGCCAAAACCGATGGTTGAAATCGGTAATAAGCCTATCCTTTGGCACATTATGAAGATTTACTCCTTTCATGGAGTGAATGAGTTTATAATCTGCTGCGGATATAAGGGGGAGATCATTAAGGAGTATTTTGCAAATTACTATTTGCACCAGTCAGATGTTACGTTTGACATGGAGAATAACGAGATGAAAGTTCACCATAATAAAGCTGAGCCATGGAAAGTAACTCTGGTGAATACTGGGCTGAATACGATGACCGGCGGAAGAATAAAAAGAGTAAAAGAACTCATCGGAGGTGAACCTTTTCACCTGACGTACGGGGATGGAGTCAGCAATATTGATATCGGTAAGTTGGTTGACTTTCACAAATCCAACGACATGCTGGCTACATTAACTGCAGTACAGCCACCGGGACGATTTGGTACATTTACATTGAAAAAAGAGCAAACGGTTATAAAGAATTTCAGGGAAAAACCTAAAGATGATAGTGCCTGGGTGAATGGAGGATTTTTTGTACTCGAACCGAAGGTGATTGATTATATAACAGATGATTCAACAGTCTGGGAGCAGGAGCCTTTAACGAGATTAGCAAATGAAGGACAACTTGGAGCTTACAGGCACCACGGTTTCTGGCAGCCCATGGATACGCTGCGGGATAAAATGTATCTTGAAAGTAAGTGGGAAGAGGGAGCTCCCTGGCGGATATGGAAATAAACAGATCGTTCTGGAACGGGAAAAAAGTTTTTATCACAGGGCATACCGGTTTCAAAGGGAGCTGGTTGTCATTCTGGCTGACAGAGCTGGGAGCTAAGGTAAAAGGGTATGCGTTACCACCGGCAGAAACACCCAATCTGTTTGAATCCTTAAAGCTGGAACAGCGAATTCAATCTGTTTTTGGAGATATCAGGGATTTTGACCGAATGAAAAATGAGATGTTGGATTTCGAACCTGAAATCATTTTTCATATGGCAGCCCAGGCTCTCGTGCGTGAATCATACGAAAATCCGCTGGAGACTTTCGAATCGAATGTCATGGGAACAGCAAATCTGCTTGAAGCTGTACGTTCCGTTCCGGGCGTGAGATCACTTATTTCGGTTACCAGTGATAAGTGTTATGAAAACAAAGAATGGGACTGGAAATACCGTGAAATTGACCCGGTTGGAGGGCGTGATCCCTATTCGGCAAGTAAAGGATGCGCCGAGCTGATAACTTCATCTTTCAGAAGATCATTTTTTAATGATGATTCAGACGGGGGATTAAAAACCGGAATTGCAACAGTACGGGCGGGTAATGTGATTGGCGGAGGAGACTGGAGCAGAGACAGACTGATTCCCGATATTATGAGATCCTTCTCTGAACGAAAAGCTGTAATCATCAGAAATCCGTCAGCCGTAAGGCCCTGGCAGTATATTCTGGACCTGCTGAATGGATATATGATACTGGCTGAAAAGTTGTATGATGATCCCGGAACATTTTCTGAAGCATGGAATTTTGGTCCATCAGAACGCGATGAGCAGTCTGTTGAATTTATTACCGACAAAATGATCAAAGTGTGGGGGGATGGAGCGTCATGGAAGCTTGATAAAACCGCGAACCCGCACGAAGCGAAATATTTAAAACTTGATAGTTCCAAGTCACGAATGAGACTCCGTTGGTCTACTCAGGTTAATTTACCGCAGGCACTGGAGTATCTGACGTTGTGGTATAAAAAATATTTCGAAGGCGCTGATATGGTTGAATTCACCCGGCAACAAATCAAAAAATTTGAAGAGGAACTAAAACTGACTCAATGATCACTCTTTGGCTGAATCAGTATGTACACAACATTAGATTAGAATTGAACTGCATTTAATTTATATAGCACATGAAATATACCGAGACACCCATAGAAGGAGCTGTGATTATTGAGCTCGAAAAACATGAAGATGCCAGGGGTTTTTTTGCCAGGGGTTTTTGCAAAAAAGAGTTCGAAGAACATGGACTGGAACATGAAATTGTGCAGTGCAATTTTTCAAAAAGCGTGAAGAAAGGCACGCTTCGGGGAATGCACTACCAGTCCCCCCCTCATGCGGAGGTGAAAATGGTACGTTGTCTGAACGGTGCAATTTACGATGTGATTGTGGATATTAGAAAAGATTCGCCTACCTATAAACAGTGGTTTGGTGTGAAACTGACAGATAAGGACTATAAAATGCTCTATATACCTAAAGGGCTCGCACACGGCTTTCAAACCCTTGAAGAAAACTCAGTGATATTCTACATGGTAACCGAAAATTACAACCAGCAATCAGAAAGGGGCGTACGCTGGAATGACCCCGCGTTTGACATTGACTGGCCGCTGTCTGTAACTGAGATTTCTGAAAAGGATCAAGCATTTACCGATTATTATGAATAAAGTACTGGTTACAGGAGCAACAGGATTTATTGGAAGGCATACTCTGAAAAAATTGTGTGATAGATTTGATCACGTGTACGCGGTATACAGAAATGAGTCTTTGGCTGTTGCAAATGATAATCTAACCTGGCATGAAGCAGATCTTCTTTCCGATGAAGAGACATGTGCACTATTTGAAGAATGTGCCCCCACTCACCTGCTTCATTTAGCCTGGTATGCTGAACACGGAAAGTACGGACATTCTGAAAAAAACATTGACTGGCTGACATCAAGCCTGCATTTAATCAGGGAATTCAGAAAAAACGGTGGGAAAAGAGTTATATGTGCAGGAACCTGTTTCGAGTATAATCTTGATCACGGAACTCTTTCAGAAACAGATACACCGCTGGAGCCCGAACTTATATATGGTGAATCGAAGAAGAGCCTTTACAATATGCTTTCCTCCTATTCTGAACTTACAGGATTAAGCAGCGCATGGGGACGGGTTTTCTACCTCTACGGGCCGCATGAAAATCCGGGGCGGCTGGTATCATCAGTGATTCGGAGTTTAATTCTGAATCAGCCGGCGAAAAGTTCTGCCGGCGAACAGAAGAAAGATTTTTTGCATGTATATGATGTCGCGGATGCCTTTGTGGAACTTCTGTCAAGTAATTTAACTGGAGCAGTGAATATTGGTTCGGGAAACGCCATTGCCGTGAAGGATATCGTAATAAAAATCGGCGCATTTACCGGAAAAGAACACCTTGTAGAACTTGGAGCTCTTCCAACAAGACAAAATGAAAGGCAACTGATTCAGGCAGATACTCAGAGACTGACGCATGAACTAAATTGGCATCCGGGTTATACCCTGGACGAAGGATTAAAACAAACGATTCAATGGTGGGAAGATCATTTAGATTTAGACAATGAAGCTTTAAAAAACGCTATTTAACAAGTTTACAGTTGAAAGACCGGCTGTTTTACAATTGGATTAAATCATAAAACAGATGCAGATAGTTTTATTTAGCCGGATAAAATTATTCGTGTTACAACTATTACAGATGGCATGGACGAGAAAATAATTATTTTAGGTGCCGGCCTCACAGGCCTGAGTACATCATATCACATCGGACACGATCGGTGTGTACTGTTGGAAAAGAAAAAGAAAGCTTATGGACATATTCAATCTGAGGAGATTGATGGGTTTACATGGGATGAAGGCCCCCATCTTTCATTTACAAAATATGATTATGTTAAAGAGCTATTTGAAAAAAGTGTGGAAGGAAATTTTCTTGAGTATGAAGTGAAAACCGCCAATTATTATAAAGGTCACTGGATCCCACACCCGGCACAAACCAATCTGTTTGCAGTACCGGAGAAACTGAGAGAAGAGTGCCTTGCAGATTTTCGTAAACAGCGAAAAAAAGATCGTGAATCGGCTCCCAAAAACTATGATGAATGGCTGAAATATGCCTATGGTGACACCTTTGCAGAGACCTTTCCCTCGGCATACACAGAGAAATACTGGACAATAGAACCTGAAAAACTGGATACCGACTGGGTGGGAAAACGAATGTATTACCCCAGTGTGGATGATGTGGAAAATGGAGCAAAAGGCCCTCTGCCGGAAGAGACTCACTACATTAAGAAAATACGATACCCGGAAAGCGGTGGATATCAATCCTATGGCCAGATTTTTAAAAATGGCGCAAATATTGAATATGGCTCTGAAGTTACAGCCATCAGCTTTAAAGAGAAAAAAATTACGCTAAATGACTCAAAGACGCTCCATTACGATACATTAATAAATACACTTCCCCTCGATTACCTGATATCAATCAGTGACGCACCCGGGGAGGTGAAAAAAGCGGCTCAAAAACTATTGTGTACATCCGTACTGCTGGTAAATGTTGCGGCTGACCATCCTACAGCCCGCCCTGAAAACTGGTTTTATGTGTATGATAAAGACAAATTTTCAACCCGAATCAACTGTACGGAAAAACTTTCACCAAATAATGCTCCTGATGGCAAAACCGGGGTTCAGGTAGAAGTCTACTTTTCTGATGAAAAACCGATGAATGAACCTGTAGATGAGATTGCTGACAAAGTAGTTGAGGAACTGGTTGAAATGGGATTTGTCCATTCTAAAGAAGATGTAATCTATACCCATAAAAAATTTATTAAATGGGCCAATGTTACATTTGACCTGAACCGAAAGGAAGCACATCACAAAATTCTCTCGTGGCTGGAAAAATATGGCCTTAAACGAGAAGCTGATGACCTGGAACCGACAACGGATTGGGATGCAAAACTTGAAACTGTTCAAAAAAATAATGCGGAATTGCTTCTTGCCGGTCGTTTTGGCCAGTGGAAGTATTACTGGACCGATGATTGCGTCCTCAGAGGAAAATATATTGCAGAAAGTTTGTCAAATTAACCTGGATACAATTCTGATACATAGTAATAATGGCTAATACTGTCCAAACAAGGCGTTCTGTATTATCAGTACTGTCATACCACGCACCGGCGTGGTATCTCCTGTCTGTTTTAGGGATGAGAGAACTTGCTTCGCGTTCAAATAATGAGCGCATCGAGCGCGGAATGACGCCTTTTTTGCATAGTATCGCTTTTACGCAATTAAAAATTACTTTATGAGTCGAACTCAGGTTATTAATGAAGCATGTAGAGTTCCGGTGCGGTGTCATCGGAAAAATGTCGTACGGAGATCCAATGACATGAAGGTGATTATTTACTTTTGACACAACACCAATAAAATATCAAATGTATGTCCCTGCAGTCTCAAAAACAGATGAGCGGGTAATTAGAGAAATACTAAAAATTCACATTATGAGTAAAAATCAAGTTGCGATCGTAATCCCTCTGTCTACAAGGCCTGGCCTCTCAGAATCGGAACTCATTTCGTTAAAACACCTGGAGCATTACCTGTCTGATTATGACAGGTTTTTTATTGCTCCGGAGAATATCAAGGTTGAATATGAAGGCATTCCTGTTATCCGTATGGCAGACAAGTACTTTGGGAGCCTGAACGCGCATACGCGGTTGTCGCTTTCCAATGAATTTTATGAGAATTTTTCCGGCTATAAGTTTATGCTGATGTATCATCTCGACTGCCTGGTTTTTGACAGCGGGCTGGACTGGTGGTGCGATATGGATTATGATTTGATTGGACCTCCCTGGATTAAAGGGCCGGATTTACCCTGGCTGGAAGAAGAAGGGGTTGGAAATACCGGATTTTCACTTCGTAAAATTGAATCGTTTCTAAAACTGCTCAATTCAAAAGTACGATGGGAAGGGCCCAGGTCTAAATTAAACAAAGTAGTCCGTTCAGAAACTATCGCTGATAAGTTAAAGCAAACAGGAGATCTCGCAGCCAGTCCGTTTCCGGGAAGAAACAATATCCATGCACATATAAAATATCATATTGAAAAAGATGGACATGATGATCGCTTTTTGCATGAATTCGCCACTAAATATTACCCGGATTTCAACATAGCCCCGGTTGAGGTTGCGCTTAAGTTCGGGTTTGAGGCAAATCCCCGTATCTGTTTCGAAAGAAATCAAAAAAATATTCCATTTGGCTGCCATGCCTGGGAGACATACGACAAAGAGTTCTGGGAACCCTTTATGTTGGATCATTGATTGGTCAAAAGAATTTTAGTGCCAATTCGAAAAGTAAACTACATAAAGTACAATAAAGTCGACTACAGTGAAGAGATAACGATAAGATTAAAAATATAGCAAATGATTATTGTTGATAATGCGCTAAAAAAAAGAGAAAAAGAAGGCAACCCTGTAAAAGTTGGAATAATCGGCGCGGGTTTTATCGGGAGAGGTACCGTGCTTACGATAGAAGAATCCATACCCGGAATGAAAGTTTCTGCAATTAGCAACCGTACGATCCATACGGCCGCAAAAGCCTACGAGCAGGCAGGAGTTCACGAATATGTAGAAACCCGGAGCCAGAAAGAGCTGGATAAAAGGGTTGAGGACGGAGCATATACGATAACCGATGAACCGGAATTGTTATGCCATGCTAAAAATCTGGATGTGATCATCGAGGCTACTGGAGCGGTTGAGTTTGGAGCTCAGGTAATCCTTGAAGCCATAAATAATGGCATTCATGTGGTGTCCATGAATGCCGAGGTGGATGCCACAATCGGTCCCATTCTGAAATACGAAGCGGATAAACAGGGTGTGATTTTTACGAATACCGACGGTGATCAGCCCGGTGTGCTCATGAATCTGTACAGGTTTGTAGATCTTATCGGATATAAACCGGTCCTTGCAGGTAATATTAAGGGGCTGCAGGATCACTATCGCACACCTGAAACTCAAAAAGCATTTGCGGAAAAATACAATCAAAAACCACGAATGGTTACCTCCTTTGCAGATGGGACAAAGATTTCAATGGAAATGGCAGTAGTTGCAAATGCTACTGGCTTTCAGTGTAAAAAAAGGGGGATGCACGGGCCGGAATGTACACATGTGAAAGAGGCACTCGATCTGTTCTCTGAAGATGATATGATGGATGGCGGTATGGTGGATTACATTCTTGGTGCCGAGCCGGGCCCAGGGGTATTTGTTATCGGGTATAATGATAATCCAATACTGCAGGAATACGCAAATTACCTGAAAATGGGAGACGGGCCATTTTACGTTTTTTATGTGCCTTATCATCTGCCGCATCTTGAGGTGCCGCTGACAGCCGCAAGAGCCGTCCTTTTCCGGGATGCTACAATAGCACCAAAAGGAAAACCCGTATGTGAAGTGATTACGCAGGCAAAAAAAGATCTGAAAGCGGGAGAGATGCTTGATGGACTTGGAGGATTTACATGCTATGGCTCTATTGAAAACAGCAAAACAGCCCGTAATGAAAATCTGCTTCCAATGGGTTTATCACAAGACTGCAGACTCGTGAATGACGTTTCGAAAGATGAGGTGATAAGAATAAAAGATGTTCAATTTCCCCCGGAACGATTATGCGATAAATTGTGGGAAAAACAGCTGAAAATTTTTGAAATCACATAAATATATAATGACAGGATTCTGGTTTAAGAGGTAATTTTGCAGCGACATAAGAGGAATCCGAATATGGGTATATGATGTTTATCAGAAATTCACTTTACTTAAACGAAAGGGGAGAGAAATGATTATCGATGCAAATGAATCTGAAAATACAAAAAAAGATCTGCATACTGATATCTGTGTTGTGGGCGCCGGCATCGCCGGAATTGCATTTGCCAGAGAGATTGCGAAATCCGGAAAAGAAGTATTACTGCTTGAAAGCGGCGGGTTAGAACCCAAAGATTCAGCACAAGAACTGAATTCCGGCAAAAATACAGGGCGACCATATTATGAACTGAACGAAGCAAGAGAGAGGGCCTTTGGAGGCAGCAGCCACATGTGGCATGTGGATAAAGAGTGGCAGATAAATACCGGGTCACTCCCCGAAGAAATTGTTCGCCTTCGCGGAATGGATGCGATCGACTTTAGAAAAAGAGAGTGGGTACCCTACAGCGGATGGCCAATATCCAAAGATGATTTGGACCCTTACTATTCGCAGGCTCATGAACTATTCAAAATTGGCCCATATCAGTATGAGGCAGACTTTTGGGAGGAAAAGCTGGGTCTTAAGAAAATTCCCTTCCGGAAAAACAGGGTGAAAACAACAGTCTTTCAGTTTGCCCGGAATAACATCTTTTACACGGATTATCGCCGTGAACTGGAAGCATCAGATAATATTACGGTTTATCTGAATGCTACTGCACTGGAAATTAAGCTCCGCGAAAATGCAAAAAGTGTTGCATCGGTTAAGGCAAGATCATCGGCCGGAAATGAATTTACCGTAAACGCTACAACCTATGTACTGGCCCAGGGTGGTTTGGAAACGCCACGTTTGATGCTATTGTCCAATAACGTAATGAATATGGGGGTTGGAAATCATAACGACCTTGTAGGCCGGTTTTTTATGGAACATCCTCATCTCTGGACAGGAAAATTAATTCCTTCTGATCAGCAGTATTTTCAAAATGGGTCTCTGTATGGTTTAAATGTTTATGATTCTGTGCCGTTTTTAGGAAAGATCGTTCTTTCTGATGATGTTATGAAAGAAGAAAGGCTTATGAATCATTCTCTCAATATCCTTCATCGCATACCTATGGCTTCACTCTTGAAACCGTCCAGGGCATTTCACGGTTTGAAGAAGTCGTTTAAAACTCTCGATATTTCTCGGCAAATGGTACGGGATTTTAAGACTTTGGCATCAAATGTTGATGTGGTTTCCTATGCGGCCTGGAATAAAATTGCCCAAAAAAGAAATAATAAAGGGTATCAAAGAACAAATAAATTTGATGGCTATCAGCTGAATATTATGTCTGAACAAGCCCCGAACCCGAATAGCAGGGTTATTTTAGGACAGGAACGTGACGCTTTTGGACAACACAAAATGAATCTCAGTTGGGAGGTCAGCCGGGATGATATGCGAAGTATGCGCAGATTTTTGGAAATCATTAACCGGGAGTTAAAGAAGGATTCACTTGGAGAAATCATTTCTCTGCCTTCCGACGACTCTGTGCCTGACAGCCTGCATGGCGGATATCATCATATGGGAACGACACGAATGAGCGATGACCCTAAGCAAGGTGTAGTGGATAAAAATTGCCGGGTACACGGAATGAATAATCTGTATGTTGCGGGGTCATCCGTTTTTCCTACCTGCGGATATGCCAACCCTACCCTCACCCTTGCCGCGCTTACTTTACGGCTGGCTGATCACCTGAAATAAAACTATTCCGAGTTCGACAACGATTTCAAAGGTCTCTCCTTAGAAAAGAGCAACACTTCAGGATATGTCCATATCGGCCAAAAGGTATGGGATTCAATTTGATACCTCTTGGACTCTGCCAACATGTAGTTCTTTTTAACAAATAGAACAGGTTAGAAGCCCTGTGAGAAGCTTTTAATTTGTGACAGCTGATTTGAATCAGTATTCTCCATTTCTAAAAAGCATCTACAGAATAAGTTCATGTTCCTATATAAACTGCATCAGGTGTAGAGAACTGCTCTCTAACTATGCAGGGTTTAAAATAAAAACAATGAAGGTTAACTCCTCTTGATATGCAACCGTTCGTGTACAATAAACTCGTAAAAATATAGATAAGTAAACTTGAAATGAGGTATTAGTGCATTCAGAAAATCAACTATCTGTTAAGGCGTACACTTTTATATTATATGGGTATAGATAGTATAGAGACCCAGTTGATGTATTTGTCCAATGATCTGATAAAAAGAGAAGGAGGGCTATCAGCTGATTATTAAGACTTGAATCGAGTAAGTCTTCATACTAATGACGAATTTTATATTGACTGAATATTTAAAGAAACCCCCCGGAAATTAGAACTGACTTAAAAATTGGTACTCAAGAAAGAATGGCAAGGAAAGTATGGACATATATGATTTGATTATCAAGAGGGTTAAAGCCCATACTCTTGAGGTCCTATTTGAATACAATTATAAAATTAAGAATAAATATTGCTTTAATAATTATGAATAATAATGATTATAAACTTGGGTTTTTTATAGTTAATGCGTCTTTAAAAAGGTATTTAAATGTAATATTTAAATCCAGTAAGTCGGCTTTGAAAAATATATTATTTTTAAAAATTCTATCTAAAAAGGAGGGCTCTTTAAGAAAAAAGAGTGTTGAGATAGATAAAGCTAAAAATATAAAATTAGAAGAAAGTGCAACCAATACAAGTGTGAGTTTGCCTGAAGTTAGAAGTGAAGGAAGGCCTATAGTGTTTCTGCATAATTCTGATAGCTTTTATTTGAAGTATAGCCTGGCTCAGGCAGCAAGTTCAAATCCTAATTCTAAAATATATCTACTTGGTGATGAGAAAAATAGCCACTATGATTTTGTGGATCATCATAATATGCAGAATTATAAAATAGGGGCAGAATTATTTGCAGATAAATATATACACAGGAGCACAAATAGCAAAAATTTTGAGTTATTCTGTTTCCAAAGATGGTTTATTTTATCGGAATTTCTAAAAAAGAATAACATAGAAGAATGCTTTCACCTGGATTCGGATGTGATGTTGTATGGTGATATCACAAAGATCAGTGAAATATATAAATTTTGCGATTTTACATTGGCTAAATCTTTGAGTGGTCATTCTATGTTTATCAATAAGTCAAAATCAATTGATATGCTAACTCAATTTATAATGGAGGTTTATTCGGGTAAGAAACCGTATGAATACGACAAAATATTGAGTCATTATTATACTATTATCAAGAATGGGAAGCTTGGTGGAGCATGCGACATGACATTATTATCTAGATTTTATAGACAACACGAAGGTTTAATTGGCGACACTTCTATTATATATGATGGATCGTTATTTGATCAACATATTAATACATCTCAACCTGGATTTGAAATGGAAAGCGGGATAAAAAAACTGATATACAAGGATGGGTTTTATTATGGTAAACATATAAACACAGGTGACCTTGTAAAATTTAATTCGTTGCATTTTCAAGGTAGAGCAAAAAAGCTTATGGAAAATTATTTAAGTAGTGATGCAAAGAGCTTTATCAAAGTTTAGTCTCAATGAAATGGCTTAAGAAGGGTATTTTTAAAACAACAGTTTGAATCATAAGTGATTTAATTCCCTGACCTTCTGGGTCGGAAAAAGATAAAAGGGGGACACTCCAAAAGTAAGCTTTGTATTGACTAAAAAGGTAAGGCTTCTTAGTTGATACCTCCCGGGCTCTGCCCCGAGGTAGTTCATTATACTGATGTAGGTTGAAAATATTTGAGAAGTCAACCCATGAAAATTGCATCAGCTGATAGACAATTTTCTACAGTGACAGTTATAAACTGTGGATGGTAATATACTTAGTTTACGGTGAATTGTACTTACCCTATGTAATGTGTCTGAATCTTCGTCTTCTTAGAGATCTATTGATCGAATATAAAAAAGCGGGCTACTTTATTTGATTGGAAATGCTTAAACACTTCTTACATGTTATTGTCAATATCTCCTAATATCAATGGTACTGTTTCGATATCCTCTGTGTTTCCACACTTTTTGCGATCAAATTTAATTATAAACCACTACATCATAAACGACCAAAAAGCAAAAGGTTAGAAGCTCTGTGAGAAGCTTTTAATTTGTGACAGCTGGTTTGAATCAGTATTCTCCATTTCTATAAAACATCTACAGAAAAAATCCATGTTTTTTTAAAATGTGCATCAGGTAAAGAGAATTCTTCCCTGGTGGCGCATGGTTTATACCAAAAACACACCAAGGCTTACTCCTCTTTATATGCCACTGAACATTGACGAATTTTTGTCCAATCCCCGCCACAAGCGGCTAACTTTTGATCTGTTTGATACACTTATTTTCCGGAAATCGGGTGGGCACCGGTCAATTTTTTTACTGTTCGGAAAAGAGCTGTACCGAAAAGGGCTAATCAGCATAAGCCCCGAAAGATTTGCCAGGCAGCGGGATCTTTTTGAAACCCGGGCCCGCAGAAACAACAACTGGCAGGAAATTCAATTTGAAGATATTTATAGGGAGATGTTCTTATCATTCGAATTTGACGTGAATACAGAGCTGCTGATGAATGAAGAGATGCGTATTGAAGCGGAACAAATTTGTGCGATTCCGGGCATTCCTTATACCCTGGACCGGGTAAGGGAGCAATATGGAAACGTTATTTTTGTGTCGGACATGTATCTTCCGCACTCCTTCCTTGAAAATCACATAAAAGAACTTGGTATTTGGAAACCGGGAGATACGTTGTATCTCTCTTCGGAATATGGTCTTCAGAAAAGGCACGGTCTTTTCAAGGTGGTTATGGAAAAAGAGAACCTCACTCCGTCTGAACTGTTTCATTTTGGTGATTCTCCCCTCCATGATGTGGACTCTGCAAAACGGGAATCTATCGGGGTTCAGCACTGCAAATACGCACTTGAAAACCGATCTGAAAAAATTTTGAACGACCACTCATTTCAAACGGAGGGATATACATCGATCATGGCGGGGTGTTCACGCATCGTGCGGCTGAAAGGGAATGGGCTTAGTAATTTAAAGAAAACGGCCTGGGATACCGGCGCGAGCGTTACGGGGCCGCTCGTATTCTTGTTTGCTCAGTGGATCATAGAGCAGGCAGAGCAGAAAAAAATCAAAGAGCTCTGTTTTTTAGCACGGGATGCATATTTCCCTTACAAAGCCGTAAAGCTTTTGCTTGAAAAACAACCGGATATCGATCTTAATATCCGGTATGTATATGGAAGCCGGTTTACATACAATCCGTTGAATATTAATGAATTGAGCCCGGATGAGTGGGAAAGCCTGACAAACGTCTCAGGATATAAATATAGTACTCTTCATGATCTTCAGGCTGCACTTTACTGCGAAAAAGAAAGCTTTCTGCACTACATGAAGCAGCTGGGATTTAATGAGAGTGATTGGGATCGGGTTCTTGCGGACGATGAGCTGGAAAAGATAAAAAATCATGCAATTTCAGATCCTGCGTTTAACAACGAGATAGTGCAGGGTGTAAAAGATTTTCAAAAATTGACCCTTGAACATTTTAAAGATGGAGAAAAAGAAAGCGGCTCCGTTGCGCTGATTGATGCCGGGTGGACCACAAATTCGCACGCACCTTTTTATGATTTTATTAAAAAGTCGGGGTATGATAAAGTAAGGTTCTTCTATATTGGGCTAACCGCTAAGAAAACCAAAATTCCGGCGGATGTAGTGGACACTTTTATCTTTAACAACTCAGTTAACCGAGGTATAAACCGGCAAAATGTTTATTATAACCGGCCGGTTGAAACTCTGCTAATGGCGAATCACGGCAGGACACGCTCTTTTGTGAAAAAGAACGGATCGGTAGAAGCGGTACTGGACCCGCCTGAAAACAGAGAGTTTATAGAAGGGTATTTCGAACAGTACGAAAAAGGGATAATGGCATTTTTAGAAGAAATGGTCCCGCACTTCGAACGCAGCACACCTTTTCACGATCACAGGAGTGCAGCGGAAGAATTGATCACCCGCTTCTGGAGAAAACCTACGAAAGACGAAGCACAGCTGTGGTCAAAACTGGATTGGGAGTATGATCCTCTCGGTACTAAAACCTACCCGCTGGCAAGCCCTTATCGTTATACGGATGCATGGAAAACGTTTAAAGAGGGCAAGTTACCGGAGAGCTATAGCCAGTTCTGGAGCGGCGGGGCCGAACAAATCACCCCGTCAAATGAGTTGTTTGTAATGAGAAAAGCCGTTTCAGCCAGGAATTTTGTTAACAGAGTGGCGGATAAATTGCCTGGGACAGTGAAAGATGTGATGATCAGGCCAGCTGCAAGGTTCCTTAAAAATTGAAAATCACAGGAGAAAACCTAAGCTGATAATTTTGTGTGGCTAAAACCCAAAACGAACGGGGACCTTTCTGGTAGTGGTAAACAGGATCATTCGCTATATACTTCAGTTCGATTCTTGAATTATGGATAAAAATCCCCCTTTTTAGAGACTGTAAGAAAATACCTTGTCAAATAATTGGTGCCTTTAATTTTTTAACCGCAAGGGGCGCAAACAGCCGCGGAGGTTATTTATTCATATTTTTTTCTACATATAGCGACCTGGTCGGTGTATTTTTTTAGGTTATAATAATATCATACATCATTGAAATTTAACCAGTACCGTTCCAGGTCATCCTTCGAAATCTGAATTCAATAAAATAAAATTTGGATAAAGATGGTTTGGTCGCCTTGCAGAGGTACGGACATATCGCACCTACGGCGCTCCCATTTTTCATGCCCGCTCGTAACCCAAGGCCACTGCTGCGCAGTGAACTTGGGCTACGGATATGCCGCACCTAAGGTGCTTGGTTTTTAGCCTTCAACACAGATGTATTCATATCCGTTTATTAGACTCAAAATCGTTCACATTATTTTGAGGGTCAGATTTTTCGTTACAATGAATGGTGATAATCTTTTCAGGGGGTGTAACCAGCCCCATTTAGGGGCGGCATATCCGTAGCCCCAGAGGTTCACAAAGTGAATCTCTGGGGTGCAAGGAAACCGAATATTAAAGAAGCACCATAGGTGCGGCATCATTCGAGTTCTGAATTTATTTTCAATCGTAAATTTCAACCAAATAGTACGACTCGAACTCAATAGAATAAATTTAGGAAAAAATGGGTTGGTCGCCTTGCAGAGGTATGGATATATCGCACCTACGGCGCTCCCATTTTTCATGCCCGCTCATACCCGCATTTTCCGGAATAATTGGAAAAGATTATTAATCTAACTGAGGTTGATATAAATAATCTAATCACTTAGGTACTACGAAAATTGTATGTTTGTATCGCGCCGGATAAAACAAATGACCGGCAAGGTTAAGTAAAAGGACTGCGTAGGTTATAAAATGACGTTAATGTATTAAGAATAGGAATTTGATTTACAACTGTAAGTGAATCGAACTTCAAAAAAATTCACCTCTTGTTCAGGTTCGTGGCATACATTCAGTAAACCATGATCCAGTTCAGAAATCTCATTTCATTTGATACCCCTTTCGCCCTTTGATGGCAGATTCAAAAAAAATTTAATATATAAAACTACTGAAATATGAAAACGCCCGTACTGTTACTGGTATTTAACCGTCCGGACCTGACCGAAAAAGTCTTCAACCGTATCGCAGAGGCAAAACCTGAGAAGCTTTTTTTGGTTTCAGACGGCCCCCGGGAAGGGAATGCAGATGATGAAAAATCCAATGCAGAGGTGAAGAAGATCCTGGAGAATGTTACCTGGGATTGTGAGGTGCACCGAAATTATTCCGATAAGAACCTGGGATGCGGTATTCGCGTTGCATCCGGGATCAGCTGGGTATTTGAACATGTGGACCGGGCCATTATACTTGAAGATGACTGCCTCCCGGATCCTACATTCTTCCGGTTTTGTGATGAGCTGCTGGAGAGATATAAAGACGATAGGAGAATTATGAATATCAGTGGTAAGAATTTGCAGTACGAGCATGTGAATGCGCGTGATAGTTATTTCTTCTCCCGTTACCCGGTTACCTGGGGATGGGCCACCTGGCGAAGAGCCTGGGACTATTACGACTATCACCTGACTCTTTGGAATCAGCTGAAAGAAACTGATTTTCCGCTTCAGGTCACGAAGTACGAAAATACAGCTGAATATCTAAGGCATCATTTTAATAACACGTTTCGAAATGACCCTCCGGCAGATATCTACTCTTCTGACTATACATATACATGGGATTATCAATGGGTTTTCGCCTGCTGGGCACAACAGGGATTATCAATAGTGCCTGACAGAAACCTGGTTAGCAATGTAGGGTTTGGTGAAGATGCAACCCATACAACAGATGAAAATCATGAGTTTGCTGCGATGCCGGTTAGTAGAATGGAGTTTCCCCTTAAGCATCCGAAACATAAAATCGTCCACAGTAAAGCAGACAATCTTCATTTCAAAAAAATGAGTTCCAGTTTAAATAATATTGGTAAAAAGAAGGCAAGCCTGACACTAAGAACAAGAAACAAACTAATACGCTTGTTTCGTGATTTTAATTTATTGCCATCTAAGTCTTTGCTGCCATCTAAGTCACAGAACACTTAATTCCATTCATTCTATTTCTGTTCCAGGTTTTTAAAAACCTGAGTTCGATTTTTAAATTTGACGGATATCATAAAATCAGTCCCAACAAGACGCGTTATCTCGCATCCAGAGCGTTCGGGACGTGATCTACTGTTCTTAACAAAGGCAGGAGATGCCACGCCGGGGCGTGGCATGACATAATTGTTGACGAATTAATACACCCTTTTTGAACTGATTTTGCCATTTAATCAAAAGTGGTTTAATTCCCCGACCCTCTGGGTCGGAAAGGACAAAATTCCCCCTTTTGCCGCGGGCATCCCTTCGGGGGAAGCGAACAGAGAGAGCTGGGGGATGACTCACTGAGTTCGGAAGTGCCCATTTGTAGTTGTTAAGCATAAAAGATCATCCCCCATTGCCCCCTTCGAAGGGGGACACTTCAAAATAAACTCGATATTGACCAAAAAGTTATGGATTCTAAGTGGATACCTCGTGGGCTCTGCCCCGAGGTAGTTCATTTAATAGAACTCAGGTTGAAACATCCGTTCGATTATAACCTAAGATCAGCGGATTAATCAGCGCGATTACGCGTGAAAATTGCTGTGCCATGAATAGTTGTTTGAATCTTCACCCAACTCTGGCGAAGCTTCAATGTCAGCCACTCTATAGCAGGGACTTTAAAAAAAACTCGTGGTGCCTTATAACAGACACAATTTCGGAAGTCAGTGGATAAGTTTATCGAAAAATCGAACACTCCTTGATTTTATCCATGATTTACAGTTGTCTTGAAAATTGTTAATTATTATTGACATAATCATATTTATAGAAATATCTCTAAAGGGAATTGAAAGTGTGTCTCTTTTCATTCAGTAAGAAGTTTTTTTAATAATTTTTTTCAGGGCCTATCCTCAGGAGGAAGAGTGTTTAAGGATGAATAATTTTTTTTAAAAATAAAGATAGTTCATTTTGTTTATTAAAATTATTTCATAATAGATAATTCATTGTATTAAAGAAATATTCTTTATAAGATTGAAATTCACTAAAGGGAGGGTGTTATCATGAAAACATCAATTCTGGGAATTTCAGCTTTCTATCACGATTCATCAGCCACATTGCTGCAGAATTCTGAAATCGTTGCAGCAGCTCAGGAGGAGCGATTCAGCAGAATTAAGGGGGATGCAGCATTTCCGGAAAGTTCGGTAGCGTATTGTCTGAATGAAGGGGGGATTACTCAACAGGAACTGGACTTTGTGGTATTTTATGAAAAACCGTATGTGAAGTTTGAACGGTTGCTTGAAACGTATCTGGCTTACGCACCTCGGGGCCTTGACTCCTATAAAGAGTCGATACCGGTTTGGGCGCGGGATAAGCTCAATATTCCGGGTGCTCTGAAAAAAAGACTTCAAAATTTTAAGGGTGAGATTCTGTTTGCAGATCATCATGAATCTCATGCAGCTAGTGCTTTTTACCCGTCCCCATTTAACGAAGCTGCGATATTAACCATAGATGCCGTGGGGGAGTGGGCAACAAGCTCATTAGCTATTGGTAAAGAAAATGATATCGAGATGTTAAGGGAATTACCGTTCCCGCACTCTGTGGGGATGCTCTATTCTGCTTTCACTTATTATTGCGGTTTTAAAGTGAATTCGGGCGAGTATAAACTCATGGGCCTGGCTCCTTATGGTGAACCGGTATATGTGCAGCTTATTAAGGATAATATATTGGATATCAAAGAGGATGGATCTATTGAACTGAACCTCTCCTTTTTTAATTACTGCCATGGCCGCACCATGACCTCTGAAAAATTCCACGAGCTTTTCGGAGATGCACCACGTGAACCAGAAACGACTATTACTCAGAAAGAGATGAACCTGGCCGCTTCCATTCAGGTTGTTTGTGAAGAAATTGTACTTAAGATGGCCCGCCATTTACATGAGTTAACCGGGATGAAAAACCTGGTCCTCGCAGGTGGAGTTGCTTTAAACTGTGTGGCGAACGGAAGAGTGCTTCGTGAGGGGCCATTTGACAAATTGTGGATTCAGCCTGCTGCCGGAGATGCGGGGGGTTCCCTGGGGGCTGCGTTACTGGTCTGGCATCATGTTTTGGGGAAAAAGAGAAACGTACAAAAAAATGACAGCCAGAAGGGAAGCCTTTTAGGTCCATCTTTCCAAAATGAGGAAATCGGATTGTTTCTGGATTCCGTTAAGGCTCATTATGAATATATACCGATAGAAAATAAACTTGTTGAACGTGTTGCACAGCTCATTGACCAGCAACATATCATTGGGTGGTTCCAGGGGAGAATGGAGTTTGGGCCGCGGGCTCTCGGCTGCAGAAGTATTATCGGGGATGCGCGCACGGTTGATATGCAGAAAAAAATGAATCTGAAAATTAAATACCGGGAATCATTTCGACCGTTTGCCCCGTCGGTTTTGCAGGAATCGGCTCATTTACTGTTCCAGGTTCGGCCGGATGAGGATATCCCCTATATGCAGGTGGTGGCACCTGTACTCGAAGAGAAACGATCCGACCTATCGCAGGAGGACCTTCAAAAAATGAAAGATCCGGATTTACGTATCCGGGTTTCTGTGGCCCGGTCTGAATATCCCGCAATTACCCATGTAGACTATTCAGCCCGAATTCAAACAGTAGATGAGCAGCGTCATGGCAGATTTTACAGCCTGTTGAAAAAATTCTATGAGCTGACAGGCAGCCCGGTCATTGTAAATACCAGTTTTAACGTCAGAAGTGAACCGATTGTTCAGTCACCCTGGGAAGCGTATCGCTGTTTCATGGCTACCGATATGGATTGCCTTGTTCTTGAAAATTACGTTTTGTTAAAAAAAGAACAGGATGATCACTCGGCAATCGACTCAGAAAAATATATGTCGCAATATGCACCGGATTAATTTATAACTGAAATCACTCCGATGCTGACCATAAAGCATTGAGAAAATAAATAAACAAGCATATAAAAAACTCCTTCAATTTGGCCACGAAGTCACGATGACACGAAGAATCACGAAGGCTAGTAATTTAATTTTGTTATACTTCGTGTACCTTCGTGGCTTTGCGTCTTCGTGGTAAAAATAAATGGCCGATATCTTTGATTAAGTATTTCCTCACACCCTTTAGAGAAGGGACGGGGGAGGGTCAAAAAGGCCGGACACTCATAAATAAACACACAAAAGATCACAAAAATTATGGATTATAAGTTAATCACCCGAAGACGCTGCCCCGGAACAGTCATCTCACCACGTCGTAAATGGAGGGTTATTTTATGTTAGAACTCGAAAAAACACCACACAGAAACCAAATCATCAGCTTTTTACTTTCATTAGGGTTTGTTTTCACAGCCTGTATGGTATTCCTGGTCTGGTCCTTTGGAATCATCTATATCATCCTGGCCATTGGAACAGGTTTGATGGTTACATGCGGACTTGCATTGATCGAATGGCGGAGAAAGAATTCAACCCTTTTTATATATAATTTTTGGAACCGACTTTCAGGGCTCTATATCCGGTTAATGAATTACTGGCTGTTGGCTGTCTGTTTGCGGCTAATTTTCACAGCAGTCGGTCTGGCCGGATCCGACCGTCGTTTTAACTTTCCGGGAAATAAAGCATCCATGTGGCAACCACGTAATACTGTTGATAGAGATCACATCGGACTTCAATATAACCGGTATTACAAAAGAAGTTCCCGGTCAGAAAACTGGATTATGGATTATCTCAACTGGAGTTCCGCTTCCGGAAACAGGTGGCAAATTTTTCTCATGCCGTTTCTTTTGCTTTTAAAAATTCACGCTCCGGATAATCAGGTTCAATCCGAATCCAATAACTATACTCTATATTAATAATAAGAGGGGGTTACATGAAAATAGTGCGGCTTATATTTGGTTTTTTTTCATCTGTTATTGCACTGATTGCCGTAGTACCCGTATTCATACTTGGAATTCCTTTCTGGACCGTCAGGCTCATCCAGAAGCGGATTATGATTTTGGTACGGAAGCTTCGGCCTATTCCTGCAACCTGGGATGAGCTGATCCAGTTTTACCCGGTGATCGGCTGGAAGCCAAAAGAAAACCTGGATACATACGCAACAGATTTGCCCGGTAACCGATACAGCCTGTCAACCGATAACTATGGGTGGCGAAATACAAATACCGCGTTTGAGGAGAGTGATATTATCGTTTTCGGGGACTCCTTTGCTTTTGGATTTGGAGTGAGCGATAAAGATATTTTTGGAAATGTACAAAGCGAACTGTCCATTAAAACCGTAGGTGCGAACGGGTACAATATGGTTCAGGAATATCTGCTGATGGAGAAATACCGGCCACATTTTAAAGAAAAAACCGTGATCTGGTTTATCTATCATGGAAATGATTTGTACGAAAATCTAACACCAAATTTAAGGCATTACCGAATGCCGTTCGTTCGCGAAAAAAAGGGTATGCAGGAGTGGGAAATCGTTACAGAGCATGTAAATCCTACCCCCTGGCAAATTGTCGAAAAAAGAGATTACTACGGGGCTCTTGCAAATATCTGTACGCACTCATTTCTGTCGGAACGCGCATTTAGCGGATGCGAGTATCTTATAAAGAAAGGGAGTGAACTATGTGCCCGGGAAAATGCAGAACTTATAATATTTTCACTGCCGGATATCATTCAGATTGATGAAAGCCGACATCATGAATTAAAATCCCAGGCAGCAGATTCCGTAAGTTTTGATCCCGACCTTCCCGATAAAAGATTAAAAGATATCTGTGAGCGACATTCTATCCCTTTTTACACAACGAAAGATTTTCTTGGCAAAGAGCATTTTATCAAATTTGATATACACTGGAACATTGAAGGGAATAAACAGGTGGCTCAAATGATTCACGAAGCCTATACCAGAAACGATCATTTACATAGAATTTATACATCACAGACAGCCTATAAGGATTAACAGTTCACAAAGTCCTGAATATCTTATCCAAACCAAGAATCTCTCTAATCACCTCTGCATATGGAGATTGTGAAAAAATTTGATTTCAAAGTCAGGTTAATAATAAATCTTTTTTTAGATGACCACATAACCTGTTTCCAGATAGCCGATGACATCAATAGCCGATAGTACTGCCTTGGTGCTGTAGATCCAGAAATAATATGAAAACACCTGTTTTATTTATTGTATTCAACCGGCCTGATCTGACTGAAAAGGTATTCCAACGTCTTGCGGCAGCAAAACCCGAACAACTTTTTCTGGTGTCGGACGGACCGAGAGAGGGTAAAAAGGAAGATGAAAAATCCTGTGCAGAGGTAAAGAGAATTCTGGAGAAGATAACATGGGATTGCGAGGTGCACCGAAATTATTCCGATAAGAACCTGGGATGCGGTATTCGCGTTGCATCCGGGATCAGCTGGGTATTTGAACATGTGGACCGGGCCATTATACTTGAAGATGACTGTCTCCCGGATCCAAGCTTTTTTCCATTTTGCGATGAACTGCTGGAAAAGTATAAGGACGATAGCCGGGTGATGACTGTCAGCGGCCGAAACCTTCAGGGAAATCGTTTAGGCGTACAACATAGTTACTATTATTCAGTGTATCCAGGTACCTGGGGTTGGGCTACATGGCGCAGAGCCTGGAAGATGTACGACTATCACTTACAACTCTGGGAAGGGCTGAAAGAAACTGATTTTCCATTGCGTATTACCGGTGATGAGAAAACTGCAACCTACATGAGGCACCATTTTGAGCGAACATACCGAAGTGATCCTCCAAAAGATATTCAGGAATCAGATTACACATATACCTGGGATTACCAATGGGTATTTAATTGTTGGGTACAGCACGGGCTTTCGATAATTCCGAAAAAAAACCTAATTAGTAATATAGGATTTGGAAAGAAGGCCACTCACACCAAAGATGAAAATCATGAATACGCGGCACTTCCTGTTTCAGGAATGGAGTTTCCGTTAAAACATCCTCCACATAAACTTATTGATAGGAAAGCAGATGATCTTCATTTTAAGATGATGAGCAAAAAAAATAACAATATCCAAAAGAGAACGCCTGGTATTTTTTCGAGGATAAAAAATAAACTAACTTGTATTCTCCGTGATGAGAATTAACTATTCATTCATTTTCTTAAATTGATAGATCAGGAATTCATATTAGATTAACTGAAAGTTTACCCTCTATAGTTTATTGGAGAGGTTTAACTGAATTTGGCCATCCTTTTTTTTTATACTATTATATATTCGATTTAAGATCTACATAAGCATGACTAACCCGGTTGGCAGTACAATACGGTTATTTCAATAGAAAAGCGGTATAGAGTTTGAAGCGGGGAACAAATAAGCGAGCAGAACCATGAACAGTACTACGGCATCTTCTTCAGGGGAAGTAATAAACACCAAAAGCTGGCCCTGGAATAAAGAGATCGGCGAGAAAGCGAACCTGGCGCCTGCCAAAAGTCATAAAAACAATGAGTGGCCCAAAATTACAATTGTAACCCCCAGCTACAACCAGGGGGAGTTTATCGAGGAGACGATTCGATCAATCATCCTGCAAAATTATCCCAATCTGGAATATTTTATTATCGATGGGGGAAGTACGGATAATACAGTAGAGGTTATCAAAAAATATGAGGATTGGATTGATTACTGGGTGAGTGAACCGGATAACGGCCAGAGTGATGCGGTAAACAAAGGATTTGAAAGAGCTACCGGCACCTATGGGAACTGGATTAACAGTGATGATCTGCTTGCTGAAGATGCACTGCTCAATATTGCTAAACATATAGAGGGAGATGACCAGAAAACACTCTACCTGGGAAAATGCATTCATACTGATAAACATCTAAATATCCAGGCTGTACAAACCAGTAATATACGTACGATTGATGACCTGCTGGATATTGAACATCACTGGGGTAAGAATGCAATTGCACAGCAGAATGTGCTATTTAATGTCGAACAATTCAGGGAAGTTGGCGGACTTAAAGTCAATAACCACTACGCCATGGACTACGAACTCTGGGGAGATTTACTTATAAACGGGAACAGTATTCGTTACCTGGACTTTGAAGTCGGTATCTTCAGAAGGTACGAAGGCCAAAAAATATCAGACAGAAGAAAGACGGTGAACTGCCTGCTGAAAAGTGCTCATAAACTCGTTATACGTAACAAAGACTGGAGTATACCAAAAAAAATCCGGCTTACATTTAACCTTTTCAGATACAGGCTTTTATTCATAAAAAAAATGATTTCTATGCGAAGCAGAATTAAAAAAAAGTTAGCTGCCAGAGCTTCAAAAGAGTCAGTTAAACAATGAAAAAAAATTGTGGTTCTGTTGTTGTTTACAATGATATCCTGTTTTTACTGAGTCAAACGTTTATGTATGAACAGGTAAAAGTACTTGCTGAGCAATATGATGTACATCTTTTAGCCAAACGGTTTGAAAACCCTCATAGTTTCAATATCGATGAATATCAACAAATTAAAATTGATCAGCCGGTACATATTGCAGATAAAGTTGTGTCAAAACTTGCCAGAAGATATTACGATTCAAATCTTTACTTTGACACGCGTACACTTCTCCGCTTAAGGAAATTTCTTAGAAAAGAAAAAATAAAAGCAATTCATGCACATTTCGGGCCAAGGGCACTTGAGATTCTTGGAATAGCCAAAAAACACAATATTCCACTTGTGGTAACTTTTCATGGGTATGATGCCTCATCATTACTAAGAGACGACGCGTATGCACAAAAATTACCGTATCTTTTTGAATATGCAACAAAAATCATCGTGGTGAGTGAGCATATGATAAACACGCTAAAACTGGATAAATGGAAGCAGAAAGTACACATTATTCCATGTTCCGTTAATGCGGATGAATTTAGTGCAGATGGCAAGGCAAAAAGCGATAATAAAATAAAAATTCTACATGCTGGAAGAATTGTGGCGAAAAAAGGTGTCCCTGATTTGATCAGAGTATTTCACCATCTCACTGGGAAGATTCAGAATATTGAACTTCATCTTGCCGGAGATGGAGAAGAACTTGATGAGTGTAAAGAGCTGGTAAAAAGGTTTTCAATTGAAGAGAAAGTTGTTTTCTATGGTGGTGTATCTCATCAAAAAATTAAAAATTTACTTAACGAAACAGATATTTTTGTTTTAAATAGCAGAACTGATGAAGCAGGGGATATGGAAGGTACGCCTGTTACTATTCTTGAAGCTATGTGTATGGAGAAGGCTGTGGTTTCTACACGGCACGCCGGTATTCCGTATGTAATTGAAGACGGGGAAAATGGTCTGCTTGCTGATGAGAGAGATAACAATGGACTAGGAAGGTGTCTGCAAAAATTGATACAAAATAATGAGCTCAGAATAAAAATGGGCAGATCAGCAAGAGCTACTGTCATTGAATCTTTTTCATCAAAAGTGATGGGTCAAAAACTAAGCGAAGTATTTGAAAGTATCTGATGTTTATTAACAGATTATAAGCCTCTGAATATTATTGATCTGTTATCTTTCACACCGATTTTGCTCAGATAAGCTATGTTTTCTGTTTCACTTTTTTAGGAAATGGAACTATTAGTGATCATTCAGGAACAGTATAAAAAGTTTTACTTTTGTCTGAAACTGCCATAGATAATCAGAATTAACTTAACTATAAATAAAACGCTCTGATTCAAATGGGAATTGCCCCGATATTTTCCGTTATAATACCGGTATACAACAATTGGGAACAGCTTCAGTTATGCCTGGATGCACTTTCAAAACAAACTGTTGATTCAGAAAAATTTGAGATTATTGTTGTAGATAATGCATCAACCAGATCAAGACCGGATCATTTCAGAATGCCTGATCATGCAATCCTTAAATTTGAATCTGAGCCGGGTTCTTATGCTGCAAGGAACCGGGGTGCAGAGTTTGCAAATGGGAAATATCTTGCATTTACAGATTCTGACTGCATACCAGATAAAAACTGGTTGCAGCATGCTTTTAACTTATTTGAAGAATCGCGTTGTGATAGTATTGGCGGAGAAATTAAAATCTTCAGAACTGAGGATGGCCGCAAACACGCCTATATTTATGAGAGTTACAACGCCTTTAAACAGGAACAGTGGGTACCGGAAGGAAAAAGCTGTACGGCAAATCATTTTGTGAAAAAAAAGGTGTTTAATGAAGTCAATGGATTCGATACCACTCTGAAATCCGGAGGGGACTGGGAATTTTCCAATCGCTGCGTCAGCCTTGGTTATCAGATGGAGTACGGAGCAGATGTAATCGTATTGCATCCGGCAAGAAAAAACCTGAAAGCGATGCTGAAAAAGCATTATCGGCATATCTGCTGGGCTTCGGTAATTGTACGTGAAAAATACAATTGCGGACAACTTAGAGTTCTGCTGTCATCAACAAAAGGTGCTTTGCTTGGATTATTCAAAAAGAAACCATACGTAAAAAATTTAAAACACAGATTTGTATTACTCTATATCGATTTCATCAAAATGGGTATGCAAATTGGTGTAAACGTGTTTTTGTTGATGAGGCTTATCAAGCCAGAGCAGGTAAGAGAATAGTAAACCATAACAGAGGCAATATATGTCAGTTTTTGAAACCCTGAATCAAACATTCGATAATATTTATATTATGACACTGGAGCGAAGTGTCGACCGGCACCCGGTTTTTAAAAAAAGGCTGGCTGGATTAGACTATGAGATTTTCTGGGGTGTGGACGGCCAAAAACTGGATATCCGGGAACTGGAAGAAAAGGGGCTTTACGATTCAGAAAAGGCAAAATTCATAAAAAAAGAACTGAAATTACCGCAGCGTGATTTGTCGATGAGCATCCTGGGGTGCGCTCTCTCACATGTCGGTATCTACAAAGATGCGATTAAAAACGGGTATGAAAAAGTTCTGATCATGGAAGATGATATCACCATTGATCAGAGCAAAAATCAACACCTGAAGCAGGCACTCGATGAACTGCCTCCTGACTGGGAATTACTCTACCTTGGGTATCTTCAAAACAATAATGAACTATCGTGGAAGGCGAGGCTCAGAATCAATCTAATTTACCCGGTATTATCAAAGCTTGGAAACAAGAAATATAATCCACACACCTACAGGTGTAAATTTCCCCGGCATTACTCAGAGAATCTGGAAATCCCGGGTTTTCATTATGGTGCGCACGCCTACGGGGTGACACTTGAAGGCGTAAAAAAAATACTGGATGAACAGACCCCTATTGTGCGGGAAGCGGACAATGCCATCAGCGAAATGTGTATGCATGAATCCATTAACGCGTTCAGAGTGAAGGAAAGGGTTTTTCACCAGGACAGAGAGCAGTTTGAAAGTCAGATCAGCAGTTAAGCCTTGCTATAAAATCAGATACCCCTTCCTTTATTAATTTCAGATCAATAAAATCTACTTTTTTACTCTTTTCTGGTGCCAAAAATCAGATTAAGAACTGATCCTATTACTACAAAAATAAATCTATTTATTGCAATTCTAATGACTTACGAAACTTGATTTTTACTGTATCGTAATAAATATTTTATATATTTTTTGTCTGATACTATTATAATAAGTATTGATGAATGCATGCTAAAGCAGCTGTTTGATAATTGTATATACACCTAATAATAAACCGGAAAAAGTGTCACTAAATAAAAAAGTAAATGGTTGGTACAGGCGGGGACTCTACTTACGAAGAGAATGGATTGCCTATTATTGTAAACTCTTTAAACAGGACTCTCTTGAGCAGCACCGGGTGGTGATTTTTGGACAGGGGCGAACCGGCAGTACCCTGCTGGAAGACCTGATCTTTAAAACAGGCCATTTTCAGAAACATGGAGAGCTGTTTCATAAATCAAGAGGTCAGATTCTTTTTCCACTCCCGTTTATCCGGGGACTCGCAAGGAGAAGACCTGAGGAGAATTTTATTTTTCACGTAAAAATTTACCAGCTGGTCAATGACCGTCGCCGACCTGAAGACACGGCCCGTTTTCTGAAAGCGTTGTACGCCTCCGGATGGAAAATTATATATCTCAGCAGAAGGAACAAGGTAAAGCATGTACTCTCTAACTATGTGCACAATGCACGCGGCGCAAGTCATAAATTCAATGATAAAAAAGAAGAAATTGAGCTGCAGATCGATCCGGAAGGATTTCTAACCTGGGTTAAAGAGAGAGAACGGTTTACAGAAGAGGAAAAAAAAGCTTTACAGGGACTGGAGTATATTGAAGTTGTCTACGAAGATGACCTTGAAAAACAGGAGATGCACCAGGGTACGGTGGATCGAATACTTGATGAGCTGTCATTGGAGAGAAAAAAAGTTCAAACACGCCATAAAAAAGTAAACAGTCAACCATTGGACTGTTTAATTAAAAACTACGATCAGTTTAAAAAACACCTGACCGATCATGGCCTCGCGAAATACCTGTAGTATTCATCTGAAAAGTGACACATGGAGCAAAGAAGTGCGGCGATTATCACAATAAAATAGAGATTTAACCCGTACCGTGATGTGGATAAAAATATAGTAACAGGTACAGTAAGCCGTATATTTTAGAATTTCTATAATATACTAAAAAGATAAAACCTCAATATGTGATCCAGATAACCAACAACCAATTAACCGAAATCGATACTATAGTCAGACATAATCAGAAATAACCCCGGCCTTGAGCAGCCTCTTATTTAAGAGCTGTACCAGCTCCCTAGAAAGCTGTGTATTGATATTTTGATTTTGATACCTCACCGTAACACGCTGACTTCGGATAAAGACTGCCGTAAAGAATGCGAGGGAAATTTGAAAATCTTTTAGTTGTATTAGATCAGAAACCTTATGGTAGAGTTTTTGCTCAATCTGAAGATACTCCTCAAGCGTAAGTCCTGATTGTGTTGAGAGACCGATAATAAGTCCAAAATCGTACCCAATGGGATACCAGCCAAAATTATCCCAGTCGATCACTTTACCTTCTTTAAAGGTATTCTTATCAGAAAGATCTCCATGATTCAGACATCGTTTCACATAACGGGAAATATATATATCTGATTCTGATAGCAGATTGCTGATATCGGGAACCCTAAATTCCAGTTCATTCTGAAGGTTTTCAAGAGCGTCAGTAAACGTGTTCTTGTTATATTTTAAGCGTGAGTTAGGAATATCGGTTGATTCCGATAGATTTACTTTTACTATTCGTGCAGCTACATCGGTAGCCTTTTCTAAATATTCATCCGAATCTAGTGTTTTGAGGTCAAAGTACTCAAAATAGGTGGCAAAAAGTTTATCACCTTCATTAAGTCTGACCAGACGTGCAGTCTTCACCCCTTGTTCGATGAGCTGAGGCTGAATGGTGTCTCTGAAAAAAAGAATGATTTTTTTTCTTTCATTAAAATATATTTTTTCAAATAAAACCTGTTCTTTTAACATAAGTTTCCGGTAGGAGTTGAGGACTGCCGTGCTGAATCCGGAGCCTTCGAAAGTTGCCTCCCGGCAATCACTGTAAGAACAGATCTGTATATCCCGATCATAAGCAATTATGATTCGTTCATAGGTACGCATCCAGCCTCTTTTGGCCAGGGAAGCAGCCAGCCTTCTGAAGTGAGCTCTGTTTTTAGGCGGAATTTTGAACAGTATGAGCAGTATTGCAGATACGTAATACATGAATCTGAAAAATAAAGTGGTTAATTCTCCTGAATTATTAAGGAGAGAGCTTGATCACAATTTTTATTACTGTAAATTTGTAAATTACGATACGGTAAAGCCATTCCCAACTGATTATAAATTTTTCATTGTGGAGAGGATGCCTGCGTTTATTTGTAAGGATGGGAAGTGCCTGGATCGGTTGGGTATTCCGCTCCGATGGGTCGGGACCAGAAATGCACCGGCTGCGCGGAATGTTGAGGATTCACTGCGTGAATGTTGAGTGTTCGACCGAGGGGGTGGGACCAGAAATGCACTGGCTGTGCGAACGTTGAGGAGGTTGGCACATTGCCAATCATTCAATGCTCGTTTGATCGGTGGGTTTATGGGTTATTGTTAGATTATTAAAAATGATGTTGATACATGACAATGGGTTCGGTGCACAAGTGTTTTCCTGTAGTGGTCATATATTAACAAAATACCCAAACA
>NZ_QUOK01000015.1 GCF_003390325.1 Rhodohalobacter sp. SW132
CTCAGCAAATAACCGGCACCGGGATTTGATTTGTTGATAAATGTTGATTCCACAATCTACCAGAAACTCCCGAAAAAGCAAGTCGATGTCCGGTTAATTTGCCTTGTTAAGGCTGGGATGGACTTGCGACCTCTTCACCTAAACCAAATCGAAACCAATTATTTGCACCGTCCCTCGCCATGACCCCGGCAGGTGTTGGAAAGATTCTGCCCAGGCGACCCGGGGCCAACGTTTCCCGGCTGATTTACTGAAACGATTTATCGGGATGTATTAACCAACCACGCCCAAGGCGCCGCAGGAAAACCCTGGAGAAGGCAAAGCAGGTCCAATGAATCCAGCCCGATTTTACAAGTGTCCGCTCTTGGGAAAAGTGACGATTGCCGCGCTGAATGGAGTTTGAACAACGAGCTGGCGGCCTTTTTTTACCAGAAAAATTTTCGTAGCGACGAGCCGCCCCCGGAATCTGTCACAGGGCCAACAAACGCCCATTTTCCCTAAAAAAATCTCGTGCTTCGCACTACCTGCCAAACTAACCCAACGCGAGGCCTGCCAAACGTACTTGGACATTATTTTTTGAAGCCGTTGGCGCCCGTTTTTCTTGGGAAAATTTTTAAAGAAGCAGCCCACAAAACAAGCTGGACATGACGGGCGAATTGGGAACCAGGCAAAACCTAAAACCCCGCACCCCCACTTCCACATTTTTGCGAGCCTGCCGGGCCTTAACATGTATTTCTCTTTTGGGCTTTCAGCACCAAGTTATGCCGAATAGTAATCCAATTATCTTAATCGTGCAAGGGTGGACCAAATAATGTCCGATGAATGTTTATCGGCAGTTTTTTTATGTCCGAATAAAACGCCGATAAAAAATTTGAAAATATTTGTAAGTAAATCTCATTTTTTGGCTCATACAATATAAATGGTATGATGACATGAAAGAGAAAAAAATACTCACTCAGTTAAAAGAAGAGATTCGTCGACGCAATTATAGCTTTAGTACCGAGAAAACGTACTCGCAATGGATTGTTAGATTTGTTCGGTATCACAATTTAACACATCCAAAGTTCCTGAAAGAAGAAGATGTGGTAAAGTACCTGAATTACCTTGCCAATGACCTCAATGTAGCAGCTTCAACACAAAATCAGGCGTTATCGGCTATTGTTTTTCTCTATACACACATACTGAAACAACCGCTTCACCATCTCGATAAACTTAAAAGAGCAAAGAAACCAAAGCATTTACCTGTTGTATTGACCGAAAAAGAAGCCATGGCTGTTATCAAATCCATTCATGGTATTCCGCGCTTGGTTGTTGGATTATTGTATGGTTCAGGTTTGCGCATTTCTGAAGCACTAAGACTTCGAATTCATGATCTTGATCTCGACTATAAACAAATTATCGTACGAAATGGTAAAGGATTGCGGGACAGAGTGACCATGATACCCGAATCCTTAATTGATGGAATTGAACTGCAAATCCAAAAAGTGAAAAACCTCCACAAATTAGACCTTGAGAAAGGATTTGGTGAAACGATTCTCCCAATGGCTCTTGCCAGAAAATACCCGGCAGCTTCTAAGAATGTTCGGTGGCAATATCTTTTTCCGTCAAAAAAACGGGCAGTAGATCCCCGATCAGGTGTCCGGCACCGGTATCATATTTCACAACGAGATATCAGGAGGGCTGTACGCAAGAGCGCTGAGAATCAGAATATCCAAAAACACGTGACCCCTCATACATTCCGGCACTCATTTGCGACACATTTATTGAGCAGCGGATATGATATTCGAACTGTTCAGGAATTACTGGGTCATAAAAGTGTAAAAACTACAATGATATATACGCACGTTCTGAACAGGGGAGGCCGCGGCGTCAAAAGCCCGATCGATTTTTAACGGATCTCGAAAATAACAGCCCAAAACCATTCCGTTTACAAAACTAAAAACTCACAACTCAACCTTCACTGGCCAAATTATTTTTCTTAATCTGGGCCAGTTTTTCACGGATCATAGCAATTACCATCTCAAGAGCTACATGGTTTTCACCACCCCTGGGAATGATGATATCCGCGTATCGCTTGCTCGGTTCCACAAATTCCAGGTGCATCGGACGCACAAAATTTTCATATTGCCTCATTACACCTTCCAGGTCCCGGCCGCGTTCCATGATGTCCCGCTTGATGCGCCGAAGCAGCCGTACATCATCGTCGGTATCCACAAACAGTTTAATATCCATCTGTTCCCGAAGAGCCGGTTCCGTAAAGATCAGGATTCCATCGAGCAGAATAATCTCCTTCGGCGTTACTTTTTCGGTTTTTTCATCACGCGTATGAGCTGCAAAATCATATACAGGAACATCCACCTGGTAGCCGTTTTTTAGCGCCTCCACGTGGCGGATCATCAGTTCAGTTTCAAGAGAGGAGGGGTGATCGAAATTTTGTTTTTTTCGTTCTGAAAGAGGCAGGTGCCCCAGGTCGCGGTAGTACGAATCGTGCTGGATCAGCTGGATATTATTTCTGCCGATACCGGATAAAATATGTTTAACTACTGTTGTTTTTCCGGAGCCTGATCCGCCTCCAACACCAATAATGAGCGGTTTTTTCGACACGATACTTCTATCTGGCTGAGGTTTGGCGGTTGTAACTGCGGTCATATTCGATCTTAAAATCACGAATAGACCTGAATATTGCAGATGCAACGATTGCCTGGCCGTATTCACTATTTAAATAATTTGCTTCTGCAGGGTTTGAGATGAACCCGAGTTCAATGAGAACCCCGGGCATCGATGCTTCATATAAAACCTGGAAACCGGCCTGCTTTACGCCGCGGGATCGGCGCTGTGCCCGCTCCCTGAACTGGTACTCCATCTTTTCCGCAATCCGCTGACTGGTAGACATGTTTCCTGCATTCATCAGCTCATAAATCAGCAGATCTTCCTCAGTAAGCTCCTCAATTTCCCCGGTTTCATATTGTACAACACTGTTTTCCCGCTTCATGACCTCAAGCGCTGATTGACTGCGAGCCATCCCCAGAAAGTAAACTTCTGCTCCATGCACGCTTCTCTGGCGTGCTTTATTTGCATGTGAAAAAGAGTTTGCGTGAATGGATACAAACAGATCGCCATTGTTTTCATTCGCAATTTTGCCCCGGTCCACAAGGCTCACATACTCATCTTCTGTGCGGGTATATACAACTTTTAAATCAGGAATATTCTGTTCGATGTATTCACCTACTTTAAGTGCAACGGCAAGAGTTACATCCTTTTCATGAACTCCGTTTACTCCCCCGGCTCCGGGTTCCCAGCCGCCATGCCCGGCATCTATCACCACAACTTCAAAGCGGGATCCATTCCTGCGTTCATCAGCAGGTTCATCAAATAAAAACTCTTCGGATGTCTCAGTTTGTGCATCATGCGTGAATAAATTCCAGTCGATCGGGGATTGATCATCAGAAAGCGCAGTTAGATCTTCAGGGGCGGATTGTGCGAGTGCGAGCAGCAGATCACGACCGTTTTGATCGTTATAGGCTGAAAAATTGAAGTAATGACCTTCGTGCAGTTTTATGTCAAATGCGATGCCAGAGGGGAGTTCATACAGTATAAAATCTTTAAATACATTGCCGGTTACAGGCGGATTAAAGTTTACCGTATCAAGATTTTCGGAGTAGAGTTTTACCTGCAAAAGATCAGTAGACGGCTGCAGAACTTTAGAAGAATCAATAGTTTCGCTCAGGTGAAAACGAACTACGTAGCCCAGGCCGTCACTGCGTTCAACAGCTGAAACACGTTGTAATTCGGTCTGAGCCGATGCCTGGGGCAGTGCCAGAAATCCGGAAAAAAGTATCAATATGCAAAACAGTTTGAAAACGTAACTGTATAGGTGTTGCATTACTGGTTGAATATAAAGTACGAAAGTTAGTTCTAATCAGAATTTAACGAATAATTGATCTATACATAAACAGATTTTTTCAATTTATCGTATGACTGACATGCCAATTTTTTTAAAAAGATTCGATGTACAAATAGAATACTATTATTACTGTTTTTCTGATAGCTACTTCGGCTGAATTCAGATCCGGCATTTAAATTTATACTGTAGTGGTGCCGGGGTAATTGGGGATAATCAGTACCAAGTTCTCGATGAATCATCAGGGAATTTCAAACTGGACTTACAACAGCTGTTTTCTTTTTAATAGTCATCATTCAAGACACTCCTCCTGCGATGTCTCATGAAAATAGAGGATTCTGAATTTTCCGGTAGAACCTTAATGTTTTATACTGTATTTATATGGAATTGAATACTGTCTGATCGGTGCGGAACCCCAGGCGGTTGAAAACAGATCAGGTTAATTTGGCGGCGACAGAACAGTATGCATAAAAAGGAACAGCCCGGCAGCCCCGGTTCGGCAGAAAAAAAGATACAGGCGTTTATATCTGATGAACTCTGTGATCAGATTTGTAGGCTGCGATCCTCATTTCGAAAACCGCTTCAGGAATGGTTTGCAGGTACAAGAGATGAAATTCAGCGGATTCGTAAAGATGATGAGTTTCGATACCGGCAGATTATTGATCTGATCAGCCGGAAAATTCCCGATCTGCAGTCAGCACTCCTGCAACTTAAAAATCCCGGATGGCACTCGCTTTATCGGGAGGCGATTAACACCGCGGCATCATCAATTCCTGAAACGGTTGCAGAAATTCAGCACGAGAATCGTTTTCAGGTTCTTGAAGGGGATTCACTTCGAATTAAAACCGGCAAACATGTGAAGCGGGTCGCCAGATCGGTTTTTCGAAAAAAATTTGAGCGCAGGATTTATCTTCGCCAGCTTTTTTTGAACCGATTTCTGCACAATACGGATGCAGTGATGGATTTCGCTGCACGCGAGTATGATGAATGCGCTATGCTGCTCGATCTTCTGCTGGAAAAACGCACAGAAATTGAGAAACAAAAAAAGAAAACCGGACCTGAATCGCATTCCACTTTCCAGGTGAAAATTCTGGATGAGATTGAAGAGCAGCTGCAGGTTGCGGTTCAGCACCTGAAACAGTTTGAAGAGAACAACAAACCCCAGGTTATTCAGTGGCTGGATAATATTACGCCCGATTTGCTTGAGAAAACATCCAAAGCGGGTACAATTGAGCATCGGCAAAAGGTAGTGACCGAAAGTGAATTTGGAAATTTTAAACCATCCGCATCGGAAAAACTGATTAAACAGTGTGATGCGTGGGCTGATTATCTGCACTCCCAGCTGAATGACCTCCGGGTTCAAACCGAAATTGCACGCTATGGCTCTATTGCATCTGAAATTAAAGAGGAACTTCTAAACCGGTCGCATATTTTCTTTCGGGATACATTCTATCTGCCGATCGAAGAAGGTGTGGAATCGGTGAAAACTGCTATCGAAAAAATTCGAAGTCTGAATTCATCTGAAAATAAAAAAGAAACCGGTGAACTCGACCGGATCCGGCTGGATTTACTGAAGAAACTGGAACATTCGCTGCTTGAGCCGATGAGGGAACAGGACCGCTTGCTTGAACCGGTGGATATGATTCGGAATAAAATCAGTGATTTGCAGGTTGAATCCCGGCGATTTACGGATGAATTAACACTTGCACAGAAACGGGTGGTGAAATACCCCATCCCGGATCTCACGCCGGATACCATTCGATGGCAATCACTTGCGGCCAGGTATTTGAAAGAGCAGGCCCTGAAAAAACTGGATCCAACGGACCAGAACCTCGATCTGCTGATACGTGAAATCCTTACGGAAGTTGAAGAAGCGGTGCAGGTAACCGACGTTAATATTCTGGCAGCTATTGAATCGAATGAAGAAGGCGGCGAAGAGAAACCGTTACAAATTGCACTTGATGGTCTTGAACGGGCTGTAATAACACTTGAAAAATCGATTAAGCAAGTGCGTGAAAAACAGAACACGTACGATACCATCTTGCGGGAAACACTGCCAACCGCCCTGCATGAACTCGCCCGCACCATGCTCAATAAAGAGTTCGACCGTTTTGAAATGCGTGATAAAGCCCTGATGGTTAAAGAACAGGCCATTAACTGGCAGCAGAAATTAACGGCCTGGTGGGCTGCAACAAGTGAAAGGGCTGAAATCAGCTGGAGGTTTATCGGGCTGAAAATCCGGACTGGCTTTAAGATTCTGGCACCGTACCTGGGGTTCAGGGCCGAAAGTATCATCACGATCAAGGAAAAACGAAACCTGGCGGAATACCTGGCCAGGCCGGGAGTGGAAAGTGATTTGCCTTTCATCTATAAACGTCTGTTTAATCGCGATTTTCCAATAGACGAGCGGTTTTATGTTCCGCCCAAAAAGAGTCAGCAAACGATTAATGGGGCATTCGGGCAGTGGAACCGGGGTTTAAGCGCAAATGTGGCAATTATTGGTGAAAAGGGGAGTGGTAAAAGCACCATGCTAAGGTTTGCACAGAAGGATATATTAGAGGGTGCAGATACGGTAACTGTGCATTTTGAAAAGACGTTTACGGACGAAAAAGAACTTCTGAAGCAGCTTTGCAGCGCACTTGGTTTTAAGCAAACCGAAAGCCGTGACGAGTTTCTCGAAAAAGTGGATAGGAAGCGATCGTCGTCGGTTGTAGTGGTTGAAAATCTGCAGAATATTTTTATTCGGAATATAAACGGCTATGAGGCACTCGAAGCATTTTGGGTGATTATGTCTTCTACCATGGAAAAACTCTTCTGGGTTGTAACCACATCGCGTTACTCGTGGAATTTCTTTATGAAAATGTCGGATGCTGACCAGTATTTTTCTCATGTAGTATTTGCCGATCAGCTCAATGAAACAGAGATCCGTGAGGTGATTTTGGCCCGGCACCGGTCAACCGGCTACGAACTCTATTTTGAACCGGGTGAATCACTGAAAAAAAGCCGGGCATATAAAAAACTGGCTGGCAACCCAAAAGAGGCACAAAAGCTGGTGAGAGATCACTATTTTTCAAAATTATCAAGGGTCAGTGAGGGAAACCCCTCCATTGCTATGATTTTTTGGGTGCAGTCTGTAAAAGAGTTTGATACCCAGCGTTTTGTTTTCAAACCGCTTGAAATTACCGAAGTTGATAAACTTGAAGTTCCTTCCCGCGATGTATTATTTACGCTGGCCGCACTCGTGATTCATGATACACTGACCAAAGAGGAGGTAGCCCTTGCGCTTCATCAGGATACGTCTCAAAGTAGTCTCATGCTGGCGAGATTAAAAACCAAAGGAATTGTATATACAAGTAAGAGCGGTTATAATCTCAATCACCTGGTATACAGGCAGGTGGTTCGGCTGCTGAAACGCAGAAATTTTATCCATTAACGGCAGGAGAATCATGAAAGGAATTAAAATTTTTGCAGCTCTAATTCTACTCTTTTTCATGGCAGGACATTTCGGCCTGGTCTCGGCCCAGGTTCCGGCTACTTCACCGGATACGGTAATTACAGACACTTTAGAGGTGGATACTCTGCAAATTGAAGATACAGAGCAGGCAGAAGAGGAGGAGCCTGCTGCTGAGGATGAACAAGAGACGGAAGAAGCCGATTCAGCAGCAGAATTTGAAGGTGAAATGGAACAGGAGCTGGTACAGCTGAGGGAGCTCATATCATTCACAAAGCTGTTTAACGCAATTATTTTGCTGATTATCACCTATTTTATCAATAAATACTTCACGCTGATTCTGGACAATCTTGCGGAAAAAGCTACCAATTACAGGCTTTTCATAAAACGGTTGTCACCTATCAGCCGGATCGCCATCTGGTCTGTTGCCATTTATATTGTCATTGCCGGGGTTCTGGCTCCGCCATTTGAAACGATCATCACTATTGCAGCATCCGTGGGAATCGCTGTTGGATTTGCATCACAGGATATTTTGCGGAATATATTTGGCGGTATTATGATTATTCTCGACCGGCCGTTCCAGGTTGGGGATAAGATCCAGGTTGGGGAACATTACGGGGAAGTACTCGGCATTGGACTACGCTCCAGCCGCGTGGTAACGCCCGATGATTCGGTGGTTTCCATTCCAAACGGTGAATTAATGAACCGGGCGGTATCCAATTCTAACAGCAGTGCACTTGACTGCCAGGTCGTTGCCGAAATATTTTTACCCGCTACAACGGATGTGCAAAAAGTGAAAGAAATCGCCTACAAAGCCGTCTGGTCATCCTCGTTTACCTATTTGAATAAACCCGTTGTTGTAATTGTTTTGAATGAAATGTTCAACAACCGCTACGTGATAAAATTGCGGGTTAAAGCGTACGTTGTTGATATCCGGTATGAATTTATGTTTAAAAGTGACATGACCGAAATGATCTTACAAGAGTGCAACCGTCAGGGTTTGATTCCTGATGGGACCGTTCCGTCTGGCCCGAAAATCTCGCCGGACGAGTTTGTTCAAAAAAAATGAGTCGTTCTGAAGATGGGTAGGAATTGCGTGGAGATTTGTCCGACGAGTAATCATGCCCTGTCGCCCAATCGCCCGACGAAATACCCAATCTTACCCCACAACAAGCTTACCGGAATAGGCTTGGTGAAGCAACGCTGATATACGTTTCTGATCCATCGGAGCAGGATTATCAAAAGAGAGTTGCATAATTTGTTCTGCAGCCGATTCCGCCTGGTTTGAATTGAATCCTATCTCTTTTAAGGAAACGGGATTTTTGAGTCTTTCAGAGGTTTTAAAAAGCTCAAGCGGGGGATGGTCAGCACCAAAAGCAATTCTAAAGTCGGAGCGAATCTCCTCATCCAGTGAATTCCACTGATAATTGAAAACAAAAGGCAGCAGCACGGTGTGAACGGATGCGTGATCTAAACCAAAGTTGCCTCCCAAAACGTGTGCAGCTTTATGGTGCAGCCCCATATCTACTTCATTCAGTACTTTTCCAGCCAAACATCCTCCCATCAGAAACCTTTCATGGATCGGGTTGGCGAGTGTTCCGGCTTCTGCAAATTCATTCATTGCGGCATACATCAGTTCAATGCCCTGAAGCGCCGAGCGATAGGTGAATGGATTATTTTCTGTGCTGTATACGGCTTCCACAAGATGGGCCATGGCGTTCATTGAGCTCTTTGCTACGAATGAGGCTGGCAAAGCGCGGGATAGCCCGGGATCGTAAATCACCAGCTGGGGCAGCACATCAGGGTGACGTCCCACATCTTTTTTCCCGTTTGATGAAATCCCGTAAACGTTGGTCATTTCAGAACCTGAGAAGGTAGTTGGAACAGCCCATATCGGCAGCGGATGTTTTAGAGCTGCAGCTTTGGCCAGTCCGATGGCAGAACCACCGCCGATGGCCAGCATGAGGTCTGGCTGCAGTTTGGCGACAGAATGCCGAACTTTTTGAACCTGATCTTCCGGCACATGCTGAATTACCCGGCTGAAATGTTCAACTACGTTCACACCTTTTATCTGTGAAATTTGACCAACCAGTGTGTTAAACCTTGAAGAGGCTACAATCCATATCGATTTCAGCTCATGACGCCTAAGCTCGTCCTCTAATGTCTGAATAAATGGTTTTCCAAATTGTATCACTGCCGGCTGCTGCTGATATCTGAACTGCATGAATAAAATCTGTATTGTCGTTAGCGAATGGAAATGTATAATATACTGGATTTTCCTGATTCAGCTGAATCTGATCATCAGCAAGAGATGGCATGCTTTAAAAAATTTAGATTTTCAGGATCAGCAAAAAAAACCGAGAATGTAATAAAGGTTCATAAAGTGAGGGAAATGGGGTAAACTTTCAGCCGAAAAGAGAATGTAGAGAGCGCTTGGTAAACGACGGCCAACTAAATCAAAACAAAAAAAGCCGCACTTGTGGGTGCGGCTTTGATGATTTACTAGTAATAATTATTAAAGTGATTGATTACGACATGCGCCGTACTTCAATTGCACTAAGTCCCTTAGGGGTATCTTCAACGTCGAATTCTACTTCTTCGCCGTCATTCAATCCTTCCTGGAATCCCAGATTCTCTATATTATTGCGGTGAACAAAGATATCTTTTCCGCCATCCTCAGGCTCGATGAATCCAAATCCTTTTTCAGAATCAAACCATTTTACTTTTCCGTATTGCATAGTATTGTGTAGTAGTTGAACCTGTCATACCATTGACAGGAGTATTATAATTGATATTTCATTATACAATTATTTACCTGAAAAGCCTACTAATGCGTGTAAAGAGTGATAATTTTTTTTATTGTATATCTATTCTTACATATGTAATAAAATTTATTACAAGATTCGGGTTTTTTTTCACTTACAAATATGGGTTTAGAAACGAACAGGTTGATCGTTTCACAGGGTTTTAAAGATACAGATCCGGACATGTCACCAACCAGGGATATGAAAAGAGTTGCACATCAGATGCACTATTTCATATCAATACTGTCCAAAACATTTAGAAAATTCATCAAATATCTTCGTTTCTGTTCATTCGGAATAGATATTTTTATAGATCGAAAATCGATTCCCTGCTTTTTTACGCAGAGTTACGAGGATGAATTCGCTGATTCCCGAAGATTTTCTGTGCATATCTGCGCATTTCTGCGATACACTCAGCTGTAATCTGTGAAAAGAAGAACAGATTGCATTCAGGATTTCAAATTTCTCTCAAATTCATTCATTGTTTTGGATAGTTGTGATATAGGTATAGATACCTCCGGCTTGTATCGGATTATTTTCACCACTTGAGTTTTTTATTAGGGATAAATCAATCGTCTTCTGCCGAAAGTGATCAGAATTATAAAAAAGGGAGATTTTCAGCTGTTGATGCAAATGGTTATCATCATTTAGAAATCGGCAGTATTGTTAAGGCCGAAGATTTCCAGTTATTAAATATTCAGCACACTTGGCCAGTTCAGACGAAAAACAAGTTACCTTAAACAGGGAGCGTAACGAGCACACGAACCGATTGAGGAGAAGTCTCAACAAAGTTAAGTGGTCGCATGCGCTGATGCAGATTTTCTGGACTGCCGGTCCGGTTACTTCACTTGGCCTCATCGGAGGATACTACATTGGTTACGGCACCATGCCTTCTATGCAGCTGCTGATCTATTTTGTCAGCTTCACTGTATTTTCGGGTATCATCGGCCTGGTAGCTAAAGTTGTATACGATGGAACACGCGGTCACCTCGAGGAGCAATCTGAAAAGGATATTCTCGATGTAACCGACAAGCTGGGAGACCTGATTCTTGTTGCCCGGGATAAGGTTGTTCAGGCGTATGAGGGTGAGGCACGCCAGCGAGAAGCGGCACTTCAACTCCTTCGCCGGGTGGATCTGACTCCGTACGGTGTTACGATTGCATTCAGAGATCTGACCGACGATCGGGAAGTGGGAGAGATTATGGGGCAGATTTTTGCCTATCGCAGAATCGGACTTCAGACAAAAGTGCGGGAGCTGTACGCAGAACATAAGGATAAAATTGATTTGATCACTAAAGATCTGAATGAAAAATCTCCTCAAGCGGCACGTGAATTAAAAACCTGGTTTACCGGAAATACATCGGGGCATTTAAAGTACGGTGTTCAACGGGAAAAATATTTTCTCCAGCGAGTGATGTCAGCCATCGAAAATAATAATCCGTATATCATGACTTTTCGTGATGTGGAAGAGATGATGATCCTGGCATTTGAACTGATCAGCGGCCGGGAAATCCCTACTTTGATATTTTCCTACTCTGGGAACTGGAAATACGCGACTACAATTGATGATCTGGAAAGAAAACGAAGCCGGTACAGGGTAGCACAGGCAAAAGGGGGGAACCGAATACGGGCACTGGCCGCCTACATGGTGGAATCGGGATTTGAATCTCCGGATGCGCTGCCTGAAGGTGTGGAGATGAATCGTCTGCTCACAAACGTAGTTCGCAGTATCGATCGTCTTTCAGTTAAAGCGCTGCGTGCAAGCCGGGATCCGCACATCCCCCAAAAAGAGCTGAAAAGAATTTCAGCAGCGATGAATACCGTTTTGGAACTGTACCAAATGGCAAGGGAAGGATATAAAGAATCGGGGAAACATTTCATGGAATTGCAAACAGCTCAGGAAAAATGGCTGAAATCTTCTTCAAAAAGTGAAGGATCTCCCGGAACTCTGCAGCTGGGCAAAGGGCGCAGGGGTATTCGAATACGCGAAAGTGTAATCGGGCTGGATGAAGAAGCCCGGCTCGAAGTGTGCCGGCACCTGGCATGGTATTTCGAGAAAGAGGATATCAAGAAAAACAGTTTTTCATTGTTCTCATCATTCGACAACAGGGGGGCGATGTCTGCCCGGCGGCTGGCAGTTGAAATTGCAGTGGCTCTTGAACCCCATATAAATCTCTCAAAACCGGAAATTCAGCGGAATATCAACGCTACGAAAGCGATCTATCTTGGCGGGCTATCCCCCGATATGAGTGCTGCACAAAAAGAGGAACTTGGCCGAAGAATGGCCGCTGAGGCTGACAACGGTCTGGGGCTTTCTGCAATTCGCCTGGCTGAAACACTAGTTTACCAATATAATGTTGAACTTACGGATGAGGCGATCGACTTTCTGAACTATAATTATAATGCAGGCAGGAAATCGCTCCATCGCGTGGCCAGCAAGAAAAAAGAGGTCCAGATGGCGGTCCGTTCACTGCAGGATATTCCGCCGGTTCTGTCAGATACTAAAAATTTGTGGCGAAAAGCACTCCAGGAAATTAATAAAGCATCATCTAAATTATGAACCCAAAAAAGTATCCGCCCATGCATTCACCCGATATGATTCCGGCGAGGTTTACAGAAGCCTGGAACGAACGGGATGCAGATAAAATAGCCGCAATTTTTGATGAAAACGCAGAATTTGTGAATGTTGTTGGGATCTGGTGGCATTCACGTGAAGAGATCCGGAAAGCCCATGATTACGGACTTCGTGTGATTTTTAACGAATCAACTCTAATAACAGGCAAAGTAACGGTAAAAAAATTAAGCAGTACTGTTGCGGTTGTTCATGCCAGGATGATCCTGAAAAATCAATCCAATCTGGAAGGAAAAACTCCGGGCGGGCGGCAAACCATCTTCAGTTTTGTGGTCCACAAAAAAGGGGAGGAGTGGAGCTGTGCTTCCGCCCAGAATACGGATATCGTTCCCGGTAAAGAGACCCACTTTATGGATCCGGACGGGAACTTGAAAGCGGTGGATTACCGAGAGTCTGAGGAATAAATTAACCGTTAAGAGAAGCTCAGAACTCTATTGAACATTGATGCAATTCAACAGATTATTTGTCGAACTGTCGAACTGTCGAACTGTCTTGCTTAATCAGCTTTACTTCACCAACATCGGTTGGGCTGCTTTTTCCAATGCCTGCTCCAGGTCGGCAATCAGGTCGATTGGGGATTCGATTCCCACCGATAAGCGAATCAATCCGTCTGTTATTCCCGTTCTTTTACGAACATCAGGTTTAACAACAGAGTGTGTCATCGATGCGGGGTGCTGGATCAATGAATCTACATTCCCGAGGCTTACAGCCAGCGTACAAAGTTCAACGCTGTCCATCATTGCAACACCGGCTTCGTAACCTCCCTTCAATTCAAACGCGATCATTCCGCCAACCCCATTCTCTAAAAGATCCGTTGCCAGCAGATGGTCTGGGTGGTGCTGCAAACCAGGGTACCAAACCTGTCCAACAGCCGGATGAGTATCGAGGAATTCCGCTACTTTTAATGCGTTTTCATTGTGTTTTTTCATACGCAGCGGAAATGTTTTAATCCCCATCATCGTAAGCCAGGCGTCGAACGGACTGCAGATCCCGCCAAAGTTTTTGCGGTAGACGGGTATTTCATACCTCTCAAAGAACCCTTTCCGCGCTGTAAGTGATCCGCCGACGATATTGCCGTGTCCGCATATGTATTTGGTGGTAGAATAGGCAACAATATCTGCGCCGTGAGCAAGCGGTCGCAGATGGTAGGGCGTAGCGAATGTATTATCAACCATTACCGGCACATTATGCTGTTTTGCCAGGTGGCAAATTGCCGGAAGGTCACACACTCTCATCGTTGGGTTAGCGATGCTTTCGAGGTAGATCAGCCCGGTATCGGGATGATCGTTCAGCGTACGCTCAAGTTCATTCAGGTTATAGGGATCAATATGGGTAACGGCAATGTTAAATTCTCCGGCCTCCTCCTGCAGAAACTGGGATGTGCACCCGTAAAGAACTTCCTGGGCCAGAATTCGTTTGCCTTTCCCGATTGCCATCAGTGCTGTGGTGATGGCCGCCATGCCGGATCCAAAGGCCATCGATTCAGCGGAGATCTCAGAGTCAAACGTTTCGATTTCCGATAGTACCGATTCGAGCTGTTGAACCGTTGGATTCCCCAATCGAGAGTAGCTGTGTGAAGCTCCTCCCGGTTCATGAGCAAAGAATTTTCTGCCGGCATCGGCATTTTCAAACCGGAAGGTCGACGTTTGATAGAGTGGCATCACATGTGAGCCGTACGGATCGTGTTTCGGGTGATCTGCCCGCGAACAGATCGTTTCCAGCGTGCGTGAATGGTTTGCTTTATCCATGATTCTCACCTTCTTCTACTTCAGTTAATCGGATGTTTGATCCCTCTTTTATCACCGACAAAACGATGCCGGTATAAATTTGTTCAACCCCGGGAATTCGAGTCAGCTTTGACCGGAGCAGCTGTTCATATTCACTGGTATCAGCTACCACAATCTGCAGCAGGTAATCGTACTCACCGGTAATATTATAACACGCCAGGATTTCCGGTATTTTCCCGATATGCTCACTAAAATCATTTATGCTCTGCATCTGGTGAACGGCCAGTTTTATGGAGCAAAAAAGTGTAAGCCCCTTTCCAACTTTATCCCTGTTGATTCGGGCCGTGTATCCCGTAATAACCCCGCTTCTTTCCAGGCGTTTTACCCGTTCTGCTGTGGGGGTTGTCGTGAGCCCAATCTTTTTGGCCAGGTCATTGGTAGTGATACGGCCATCCTCTTGAAGGATCTCTAAAATTTTTTTGTCTGTCTGATCCGTCATTTTATGAAATCCCAGTGTTTATCACTTTATATATTTGATATAATAGTGATAAACACTGAAAAAGTCACATCTAAAAGTTAAAAGTACTTTTGGTCTGAAGTTGACAGAGTACAGTTACTTTGGCTGATCTTACGGCAAAATTAGTATCGGAAGGTCGGAATATCTGCGGAATTTTTCGGTGTGATGGACACCCAGCAATTTCTGGACGATCGAATGCTTGTAACGGTTCATTACCAGCAGCGCCCTGGAATGTTTGCTGATATATTCTGCGAGGCCAACTAAACTATTTTCATGTTCCAGCACCGTAAACTCTGGCGGAGGATCGAGATTCAACTCCCGGATGACCTGCCTGAACCCTTTGACACGAAGTATGGTATCGAAATCTTTATGATCAGTTACGTGAATCACATCCAGTTTTGCAGCGAAAAATTTAGCGAATGAATGCACGTAACGAAGGTTTTCGGGATCTTTTTCACGAAGATTGGTTGTGAAGATAATCCGTTTAAAGTCGGGGGTGCGGCTGCTTTTTTCTGCCGGTAAAACAAACAGGGGAACATTAGTTTCTGCAACCATTGCAGAAGAGACACTCCCCAGCACGATCCTTTCAATTCCGCTTTGCCCCTTACTGCCCATTACGATCAGGTCAGCTGAACATTCATCAGCCTGCTTCATAATTTCCCTCACAGTGCGACCGTGCTTCACTACCGGCACGATATCAACTTCGGTGTCACCGCTTTCACTGTACTTCTTTATTAGTTGATTGATCTTCGATTTTGCATTGTCTTCCATTATGCTGAGCATTCCCTCAATAGCAGTTGCTGTGTTATAGGGTGGCTCTACCACATGCAGAAGTATAATTGTCGCACCTGTTTTCGATGCAATTTGGCGGGAGACTGTAAAGGCTTCAGCCGAGTAGCCTGAAAAATCTACCGGAAGCAGAATGGTTTTAATTTTCGTTTTCATCTGCAGTTGTCTCCACTTTATTTTTTTTAAATAGTTTACTATCAGGCCGGATGGTAAGAATTGGTTTTTCTACATTCATGGCCACTTTTTCAGCATGTGAACCCATAATCAAATGTGCCAGTCCGCTGCGCCCATGAGTTGTCATCACCACCATATCGGCTTTAGAATTGGCATACTCCGTGATTTCATGATGTGCCGAGAAACCTGTTTTGATTTCAATCTGAACGGGTATGGTTCGTTTGGTCCCGTTTTCGCGGAGTGTAACTTCTATTCGCGAACCCGACTTCGACACAGACAGCTTTTGCTCAGAGGTTTCAGTTTCACTGGTAAATTCCTCAAGCCGGCTGATCAAATGCTCCCTGATCTCGGAATTTCGGGTCTGGCTTGATCGGGTTGAAAAATGATTTGAAATCAAACCGTACATTTCATTGATGTAAAGTATGGTGATGGAAGCTCCAAGAGTGTGGGCCATTTTGACCGCGGCCGGAAGTGCTGCCATTGAAAGTAGTGAACCGTCACTCGGTAGCAGAATCCGTTTGATATGATCCGTATTGGCATTCTCTGTTACTGTAAGGACCGCTACTTCTGATCGGCGGAGAACCTGTTCCGAAGTTGTTCCGCGAAACATACCGGATTGATCTTTTCCTTTTGCACTCATGATGATCATGGAGTAATTCCCATTGAGAGCGTGACCAGTGATCACCTCCGACGGTTTGCGATCTACCTTTACATACACATTACCACGGTTTTCATAAGGAAACTGCTCCTTCATAATTTTTTCGATCTGCAGCTCCGCTTCATTAAAGAGGTGAGGGTAGAGATCCTCTTCCAGGTCCGGCAGGTTTTTTTCATTCCGAACCTGTTCATCCAGTAAAATGATATTGGGAATGATGTGGAGAAGATCAACAACTCCGCCGTGAGCCTTCGCAATTATTCTCGCAAAATCGTATGCTTTTTCTGCTGATGCTGAAAAATCTGTGGGGACTAATATTCTGTCGATGGTAGCCATAGATGTTCGGTTTATATGGGATGTTATATTTTAAATAAGCTCAACACATGATAAAAATAAACAACCAATCTTGATCCCTTTAATGTTAATGAGCATTAAGCGTTGGTCTTATAGTTAAAAAAATCATGCTGAACACTACAACTACAAACATACAAATCCTCTTCTAAAATAAAATTTAACATGTATGCACTTTCAAAAATCAAATACTGAAAGAACAAACGCCTCAATAATCATCGACGGTGACATCAATCAGGTCGATCATTTTTTTGCAGGCTTCTTCTTTTGTAAGGCCTTTGGTTGTAAGTATAATTCGGTTATCATTTTTTGCTTCAACGACAAATTGGCCGCTTTCTGAATCACCCTTAATGTCCGTGATTCTGAATCCGCAATATCCCTGATCATTCAAAATGTTGATCCGTTCATGTATCAGATAGTCGTAATCTGGAGAATTATTACTGAAAAACATATCGCACCCTCCGTGGTTTTATGATCGGTTCTCTGTTCAGAAAGGAGAAAAGTGGCTGAACCCGGGAAATCCTGTACGGGTGAAACTCACTTCACCCCGATCTCTATCTGTAATTAAAACAGAAATTTTCAATTTATAAATAGGAGCAACCCTGAATTTTATGTAGGGCAGAGTATTACGATAGAAGAGGAGAGTAGATATTTGTAAAACAAAAAAGGGAGCCGAAGCTCCCTTGTCAGAATAACTTCTAACCCGATTGTAATCAATCGGGCAGAAGTCATAATTTTACTGTCTGAATATTATCTCAAAACGATAAATTCATTCCCGAATTAAAATTAAAACTGCACCGGGCAGCCGAAAACGATCTCAGCTTTTCCTCTTTCACCGCTGGTGAATGTTCCGCTGAGGGTGATTTCTCCGTTCAGGTAAAATCCATTGGATAGATCCAGATTCTGCAGGCTGTAAAACACCTGGGATTGATTATCATAATCTGCTGTAACTGAAATGCTCTCACCGGCATATTCTCCAGAAAGCGTTACAGTTGTGCCGGGATCTCTCGCAGTAACCCAAATTTGGGCTCTGTCAACATCCTGAATTGAACATGAAGCCGGCATTTTAGCAGACAGATCTTCATAAATTGTATAGCTATTACCAACACTAGCACTCAGCTGATCCAGCTCAGGAGAATATACAAAATCGATCTCAGTTGTGCCGTTTTGAGTAAATGTAGCGTGCTCTTGTGAGCGATTGGCACCTACGCCAAGGTCACCCGTTCCAAGATAAATTTCCTGCTGATCTGCGGATGAAAGGAAGTTACGATATCGAACGCCAAATCCTTTTTCCTGCGGACATTCACCTGGTACGATGATAATCTGATCCTGCGCACCGGGTACTTCAGCATAAAGGATTTGCAAACAACCGTTTCCCGGTAAAATCAGATCCTTGTTGTCAGATACATCTTCCAGGATATTATTGATAATATCCATGTTATATGAGCCATCTCTTACATAACTCGGCAGTTCATTATCAGGGATGGTGTTCAGGTCAAACTTTTTGTGATCCATAATCGACCAGAGTGCAATTTGAATTTCCAACCAGCTCAGATCTTCGTACTGTTCCTCGTAGGATTCAATATTATTCACAAGGTAGCTTATCCCGTTCCAAAACGGTTCGTCATCTATTGAATGCAGTTTAACGTTGCCGTATGATTTGTTGTCTGAATCGATTGCCACGTCCCAAAGTGCACAGAAAGCGGGGTATTCACCGGAACTGATGCCCGATGTTTCTGCCATGCCGTCAAGACGAATGGTGAAGTTGGATTTTTTGCGATCGCGGTTTACGGTTGCCACGACACTTTCCGCACCTTCGATTAGATTAAGGTTTGGTATATCAACAAGTGATTCTTCGATCCCGTCAACGTTATTTGTGGAGTCACAAGCTGTAAGACCGGCTGCAATCAGCAGAAGCAGTGGCAAAGCAAGACGTAGTAGTTTATTGTTTAACATAATGTTCCCTTTGGTAGTTAATTAGCAAATGTAGTTTATCCTAAAGCCGTATAGGACTTTTGCACAAAAATAGTAGAAGGGAACTCAAACGGTAATTAAAAATTTCAAATGAAATTGAAAATACCGTTTAATGAGTATATGGTACGGCTGGTTAAAAGATTATAACAGCCAGAGATAGAAAAAATGTCTCTTGCAGGATTACCTGTTCTTCAGGTATTCATTTATATCAAGATTCAATTTGTCTGCATAATGCCTGAGAAGTTCCATCTTATAGTGCAGCAGCTGCTGATCTTCTGAGATGGTTTCAGATATGATTCGGTTGCTGAACAGAAAAGTGGATACTTCTTTGCCGTAATCATCCTCAATCTGTTCTTTGATCGGGGTGAAAAATTCTCGTTTTGCCCGGTTTACTTTCTCTCTTTGTTCTCTATAATATTTTTTTTGATCAGCTGAAGGCGGTTTATTAGCAGGATCCGTATCAGAAAGTCCTTTCTCGGCAGCTTCTTCTCTGGCATCCCGAACCACGGTGAGAAGTTTCTTTTTCATTCGGTCTGTTTTAATCCGTTTAAATATTCCGCGCGTGTTTTTCCATTTTTCAAGCCGTCCCGGATCTTTTGCCGCTTTTTGAATGATCTCTTTTTGAATCACCTGGAATGAGGGTTTATTTAGTTTCTCAGCAATCTCCTCGCGCGTTTCCATCAGGCGGACATAAATATGCCACTCCGTTTCTGTAAAATCGTTTTTATCTTTCTCTTTGATTACGTCGTTGTTATCAATATTTGAGTGATCGGCAAGGTCCATTACACGATTTTCTTCCTCAATCCAGCCGGAAAGCTCTTTTTCTTTAGCTTCGGTTTGCAGGTGATCTTTTAATATCAACAGATGTCTGACATCTTCAGCAGCGTAGTGAAGCTGATCATCAGACAGCGGCCGGTGGTACCAGTTACTCATTTGTGATGATTTCCCTGTATCGATTTCAAGAATGTTTTGAAGGTGATTTGTCAGGGAGGCAGGGGAATAGTTCAGCAGGCTGATTGCGTTATCGAGGTCGTATATGTTTTTCGGGAAACAGCCGATGGAGTGGAGGAGACGCAGATCTTCGCCAAATGCGAAGGCTACTTTCTCGATCTCCGGATTCTCCAGGACAGGAAAGATCGTATTTATCTGCAGCGAAGAACTGAGCGGGTCGATCAGGTAGATGTTGTCGCCATCAGAAAGCTGCATCAGGCAGAGATTAAATCCGTATCTGTAGTAGTTTTTATCAAATTCGAGGTCAATCGCAATCTGACCGGCGTTGTTGAGTTCGGGAAGAACAGTATTGAGCGTTTTTTGCTCATCAATAAATTGAACAGACATACATATGTTTTATGAAGATTTAATAAGAGACTAAAATAGAGAGTTACAGTATCAGAAAAAAACGAATCAAAGATCCTGAATCTTAGGAATTCATTTTCTGTTTCGCTTTTTGTCTCCTTCCAAATATCAGTTTCTCCAGTTCAACGGTCAGGAATACAATCACACCGGCCGCTAACGGAAAGATCCAGTAGCTTAATTCATGCGGGTCGGTACCGAACAGCGTATTCATGAACGGGGCATAGGTAAACAGAAACTGGAAAAAAATCAGCAAACCGGTGGTATAAAAGACGGCACGGTTATCGAAAAATCCGGAATCGATGGCCGGACCATGCATCCTTCGGCAATTAAACAGGTAAAACAGCTGCCCCGCAACGAGTGTGTTTACAGCGATGGTCCGGGCCGTTTCAACGTCGTACCCATTCTGTTTCAGCCAGTAGTACATTCCGAGGGTAAGTCCGCCGATCAGCACGGATACAAACGCGATTCGCCAAATTAGGTAGCCGCTCAGAATTGCATCGCCGGAATCCCGCGGGGGACGTTTCATCACCCCCGGTTCCGTAGGTTCAAAAGAGAGTGCGAGGGCCAGCGTGACTGCCGTAACCATGTTTACCCATAATATTTGTACCGGCGTTATCGGGAGAACGAGCCCCATCAGCACAGCGGCCATAATTACAAGCGATTCAGCACCGTTTGTTGGAATAATAAACAGGATTGCTTTTTTAAGGTTGTCGTAGATCGTACGTCCTTCTTCAACGGCATTGGCAATGGAGGCAAAATTGTCATCTGCCAGCACCATTTCGGCGGAATCTTTGGTTACTTCCGTTCCCTTGATGCCCATCGCAATGCCTACATCGGCGCGCTTCAGGGCGGGAGCATCGTTTACGCCGTCACCGGTCATGGCACAAATTAAATTCTCTTCCTGCAGGGCTTTCACCAGACGAAGTTTGTGTTCGGGACTGGTTCGTGCAAATACATCATATTCAAGTGCAGCCTTGCGGATTTCCTGGTCGTTCATCGCTTCAAGTTCTGCGCCGCTGATCGCTTTTGTTCCATCACTCAGCCCCAGTTCAAGTCCGATCGCGCTGGCTGTAACCAGGTGGTCGCCCGTAATCATCTTAACACGGATACCTGCCGATTTACACGCTTTAATCGCCTCGATCGCTTCGGGGCGCGGCGGATCTACAATTCCGGCAATCCCAAGAAAAGTTAGCCCTTGTATGTCATCGTGGTCGATTCCATCCACATCTTGATCCGTTTCTGCATAAGCGGCAGCAATCAGCCTGCGTCCCTGTCCGGCCTGCTTCTCACTCATTTCCCGCCAGAATTCAGTATCAAGATCTTCCCGGCCGTCGGCTGTCAGCTGAGCATCGCACCGCTCCAGCAGACGTTCCGGCGCACCTTTCACGTATACGATCCGTTTGCCATTATTCTCATTCAGTGTCGCCATAAATTGATGTTCCGATTCAAACGGAATATGATCCACGCGATCTGGATTAAATTTACCAAAGCCGGTTTTATGTGCAAGAGTTACAAGTGCTCCCTCTGTGGGATCACCCTCCAGTTTCCACTGGTCGTCTTCCTTGTGGATCTGTGAATCGCTGCAGGCAATGACGGTCTCGATCAGTTTTTGAAGAACCGGTTCTTGTGAGGCTTCAATTTTTTCCCCATTTTTGATGAGATCTCCTTCGGGTTCATACCCGGCGCCTTCCACTTCGTATTCGGCGTCGGCAGTGATGACACTTCTCGTCGTCATCTCGTTACGGGTGAGGGTTCCTGTTTTATCAGAACAGATCACGCTGACCGAACCGAGCGTTTCAACTGACGGCAGTTTTCGGATAATTGCATTTCTGCGCGCCATCGCCTGAACCCCGATCGCAAGGGTGATGGTCATGATGGCCGGTAAACCTTCCGGAATCGCGGCAACAGCGAGGCTGATCACAGCCATGAACAGTTCGCTAATCTCGTAGTCCCGGAAAAAATAACCTATCGCAAAAAAGATCGCAGTGAGACCAAGTATCCCTACAGACAGAACTTTACCAAACTGATCGATCTGCCTCAGCAGGGGAGTGGTGATTTTCTCCACATCGGTCATCATCCGGTTGATTTGGCCGAGCTGGGTGTGAGAACCGGTTTCAACAACCACACCGGTTGCGCGGCCATAGACCACCGAAGTGCCTGAAAACGCCATATTTTTACGATCGCCGGGTACAGCGTCTTCTTCAACTTCCTCAGTGTGTTTTTCCACTGCAACGGATTCGCCGGTCAATGCCGACTCTTCAATTCGGAGATTTCGCACATCAATCAGGCGTAAATCTGCCGGTATTTTGTCACCGGATTCCAGCAGGACGATATCACCGGGAACGAGCAGTTCGGCATCAATTTTTCTGCGCTGGCCGTTTCGAAGAACAGTGGCATCGAGCGAGAGCATGTTGCGAATCCCTTCAAGTGCTTTTTCCGCTTTGCCTTCCTGAACGTACCCGATGATGGCATTGATCAGAACAACACCCAGAATTACGCCGGTATCGAGCCAGTGATCAAGCAGCGCGGTAATTCCGGCAGCAGCGATCAAAACGTAGATCAGGACGTTGTGAAACTGCATCAGAAATCGTTTCAGGGCAGATGGGGGCTCGGACTCGGGTAGTTTATTCTCCCCATGTTCATTTAGCCGCTGCTCGGCTTCATCCGGTGAGAGTCCTTCTTTGGAGGTGTGCAAGTTGTAGAATACTTCATCAATCTGCTGTTGGTGCCAGGATGTAGATTTTTTTGATGATGTATTTTCTGCTTTTTTTTTCTCTTGCTGCATAATTAACTGAGTAAATGAATGTTCGCTATTTCAGAATTGTTAAAATTACTGCATAGTTAGATTGCCAGCGGATCGGGCAAGCATATCTGACTTAAGCAGGATATCAAATGGAGATAAAATACATTCAGGGTATAAAATTTTTTATGATTTTTGAAGTTAATAATTTAATCTGTTCTAATCTGTCTGCCATTAAGTGATTTTACTTCGAGTAATGAAAAAATTACTAAAGTATAGTTTCGGTCTATTATTATTCGCTTTTCTCTCAACCGGATGTTCCGGCACCGAAAAAGTAAGTTCGGAACGTACTCTTCATGATTCGCAAACCCGTTACATGAGTGCTGCAGGGTCAGATTTTTTGCGAAATCAGTTAAACAGGGGAATGGAGTCCGTAATTCGTATTCAGATCACAGCAGGGTATCGTACGTTTCAGTTTGATCTTGATGATCTGCCGACCCGTGCAGAACTTGAGGGCACAGATTTTAGTGAACGGGCGCTGGATACAATGCTGGATCATAATTCAAGAGCGGGTTCTGCGCTTGTACTTTCAAATCGTCGCGGAAATAGTGTACTGCTCACTCCTTCACATGTAGTATCGTACCCTGACACAGTGTGGCATTTTACAGAAGGATCCGTGCGAACCCCGCAGGGCAGAGTTGAAGCAGTTTCAGTACGTGAATCGATCTCTCGGTTTATCATCGGTTCTCATGGAATTTATGAATTTGAAGTTGGAGTGAATGATCCTGACCAGGATCTTGCATTAATGATAAAAAGGTGGGGAAGCAATGACAGGCCTGAATTGACACCGCTGCAGATTGAGGCAGGAAACTATGAAGCTCTTGAATGGTCGGACCAGGTTTATGCGATTGGTTACCCGTTGGGAGTGGGCATGATTACCCGGGGAATGGTGAGTAAGTCGATTCACTCACCCCGAAGAAGTTTTGTTTTTGATGCATCAATAAACAGGGGTTTCAGCGGCGGAGCGATATTTGCGGAACGCAGTGATGGGTCCGGCCTTGAATGGGTTGGGATGGTATTATCTGCATCTGCATCACACGAAGAATACCTGGTACCAGAACGGGATTCCGATATGGAATTTCATCCGGATCTTGAGTACAGGGGAGCCGTTTTTGTTGAACGGAAACAGCGTATCAACTATGGAATTACCTACGCCGTGGGAATTGATCAGATCAGAGAGTTCATCAACAATCACCGGGATATTCTGAGTGAACAGGAGATCCGGCTGCCAGAGTTATAGAGCTCAGGTTATAACTCTCCGGTTATAGCAACTTCGTAAAAGCTTACCTATCGAGTTTTCAAAAATTTCCAAGTCGCCTGTTCGTTGACTATATTACTTGATAAACATTAAGTTTTTCTTCCATAAAAATGGCTACTCCAAATAATCTTATAGAAAGGCGGAAAGACATACTCGGTGGTACACCTGTCTTCAAAGGTACCCGTGTCCCGGTTAGCACCTTTTTTGAATATCTGGAGGCTGACCATTCCCTTAACGAATTTCTGGAAGATTTCCCCACAGTAACCAAACAACAAGCAATTCAGGTGCTTGAGAGATTTAAAGATCAACTACTTCAGCCGCAATGATCAAGATTTTGATGGATGAATGCCTTCCAAAAAAATTGAAGTACAGAATTGAAGAATTAGATTCGAATTTATTTGTTAAAACGACTCCTGATACGAAGTACCGCGAAGCGCTATGGGATGGGCAAGTCTTTCGAATGGGAAGTTATTGTCAGTTGCCGAGAAAGAATTTGATGTTTTTATTACAAGTGACAAAAATTTGAGTTTCCAACAATCCATCCCCTCTTCTTCAATCCAGGTTGTACTTCTGAAAGCCAGAACCAATACTTATGAAGATTTAGTACAACTGGTCGAGAAATTACCATCAGTCATAAAAACTCATGAGCCTGGTAAATTTTTAGAAATCGATTAGAGGTTGCTATAACCAGCGTAGCGCTTCGCGGTTCTTCGAATCAACCGGATTTTGCCGCTCAAAGTTGTTAAAAAAAATTTTTTAGATTTGCGGTATATCCTTTTTTTACCACTTTAGGAGCAGCAAATGGCAAAATCGTTTAAACGCCAAACCGTTATGGGCTCTCTTTGATATATTCAACATAATCACCCCCGGTAATCCGTTTTTTATCAGCTGTTGGATGATTGTAGATGTAAGCCCATACATTCTCTGATTTACCATCTTGCCGTTTCGCGCTGATTTCCTTCCGGCGGTACTCATGCGGCTCCGGATAGCGTGTTGAACACCCCTCATATTCATCCAGACCGGCCAGGACTACAGCGGGTTCCGTCATCCTGTAAATTTCACCGCAGACCTGTTCCTCCGGATTATCAGACAAAACCAGCCCGGGATACCAGCCGAGATCGTACAACCGCCCCTGAACAAATCCCCTGCCGATAAAAACTGAATTTCCGCCAAGCAAGTCAGCCCGGTTGACGCTGGAATCACTCCTGAGAGTGCCGTAAACAAAAAGAAGATGAGTATTCATGAAGCAAAAGGGGGCTACGTTTAAATCATAACATATAAAATCAGAAAAGCATCACAAAAAGCCATATCAAATATTAACGCAGATTTCTATTTGATCAAAACCGGCCCCCGATCCGGCGTCTTCTTTATGTATAAATATTTAATATGTGGCTTCACACACGGGATCCAATCCTTCTCACTTTTCACTTCTCACTTTTGCCCATCCAACCACTTTCATTTTAAAAAGCCTGCAAATATGCTTAATTTACTATAATTATAATATCATGTTACCATTTTACGTATCAGATTTCAAGCAAATCAATTATTCTTAGACTATTGACATCACATCTAAAACACGGACTTTATCTTGTTTTGTGCACGCTGTTATTTTGGGGATGCACTACGGAATCGCAAGACGGTTTGCCGGCTCACGTGGCCGCTATCGATTCGCTCATTATACTTTCAAACGAGGAGAGGGCGGTCCCTGCCGCCGATCTGCAGCCGGTGGCAACGTTTCAGGACTCCTTGTTTTTAAATGAGATTTCATCCGTTATTGCTGATCCCACCGGTGCGGTCTATATAGCCGGTGAATCGTGGAAACGAACCAAAATTTTCAAGTTCCAGCCTGACGGAACTCTCACTGACAGTCTGGGTGAATACGGAACCGGGTTTGGAGAATTTCAGCAAATCAGCCGCCTGCAGTTTCGAAGGGATGACCTCTATATTTTTGATGGAGAATTGAACAGGGTAACCATTTATGATACTATAAATAATGAATTTACCGATACACTTGGCATTTGGCACCAGCCGGATTTGATACCTGTTGACTGGACGGGTGCTGATTCAAAGCCAGTAGCGCTGCTGGGAGAATCTTCCTTCCTCATCTCCCTGCACAAGCAAAGAGATCCCGCATATGATCCGATAGGAGCAGTACGATATTTTCGTGCAGATTCGATGGGTAATTCAGATTGGAAGCCGCTCTATGAAATGCCGGACTTCAGGTATATCGTTGGTGATTACGCCGGCAGGCCCGCCCCCTTCACAATTCCGTTTCCTGAACGTCCGATCGCAGAAGTTTCTGCCGGCGACAGGATCTATTCCGCTTATTCTGAAGAATTTTTGATCCGTGTACGTGATGCAGACGGCCGTGAACTGCACTCTTACTACTATCCGAAAGCGAGAGAGCCGCTCGATCCCGATGAAGAAATTCATCCCTTGTACAGCCATAACGATCAGCTTCTGAGAGTACGCGAAAGTGCACAATTTCCCGATGAGTGGCCGGCGATTTACTCCATAATTGCGGATGATGATAATCGCATCTGGATTTCTGTGATCACGGGTGACCGAAATCAACTCGAATGGTGGGTGGTTGATGACCGGAATGGAGAGCTGATCGCAACATTTACCTGGCCGTTTGATAAACCGGTGGTTCATGTTCAGAACGGCCTGATCTACACGGTTGAGCAGGACGATATGGGATTCAAAATTGTAAACGCCTACAGATTGGATTTAGCTGACGAGCACCGCGTTCAATCCGCTTACTAATCATCCAGGTAATAAACGATTGTAGATACCACACGTACATTTTTGATGTGCGGATTGTTGTTATCACGCGGTGAGATGCTAAACTGACCCTGGGATGCAGTTTTGATTTTCCCCAGCCGGCTGTTGGAATCTTCCGCAAATTTCTCAGCCACTTTCCGGGCCTCTTTCGTCGCTTCTTCAATCATCTCCGGTTTGATGTCGTTCAAACGGGTGAACAGGTATTCGGCACGGTCGTAGTACTCATCACCGGTAATGGTTACGCCCTGCTTTCCGAGTTCCACCATTTGGTTCATAATATTGCGGGTTCCCTGAACATCATCCGTGTAAACAGTTATCGTCTGTACGGCTACATACCGAAACTGGAAATTACTGTCTCCATAAAATTGGGCTGAACGGTCGGTTACCACCGGTGTGGCTGAAGAAATGGCCTCAGGCGATATTCCATTGTCCTGCAAAAACTGCCTCACTTTTTCACTGCTTTCATCCAGCTTTTGATAGATTTCTTCAAGATTATTGCCGGTCTCGGTATAACGAATTGGCCAGATTACAATATCGGCAAGATGCTCCTGTTCGGAAAGCCCGCGGACCGTAACCGTGCGGTCGTACTGCTTAAAGGTATTAACGGAGGATTTCAGGAAGAGCCCGATTACCAGGCATCCGGCAAGAAATGCGATGCCCCCAATGATAGATGAATATTTTTTCATGATCTGTTTTGTGAAGAAATAAGGTGAGAATTCGAAGCCATTCAACGAACCATAAATTACGGAGTTGTGGAATGATGATACATAGCTTCTAAAAATAGAATAGAGGAAATATCGGTTTTGTTCCCGAACTAAAAAAAGATGAAGCATCTGACTTCACCTTTTTTGAAATAGTTTCACCGGAATTATCCCTTCGGTACAAATGACTGAATTCCAGTAATTTCGCGCCCCAGGATCAATCCGTGGATGTCATACGTGCCTTCGTAGGTATTCACCGATTCGAGGTTTACCATATGATGGATCACGCGATATTCCCCTGAGATTCCGTTTCCGCCGTGCATATCCCGCGCAACACGGGCGATTTCGAGCGCTTTGCCTACATTATTTCTCTTGGCGAGCGACACCATAGAAGGGTGGAGACGCCCTTCGTCTTTCAGTTTGCCCAGCCTCCAGGCGAGCATCTGCATGGAAGTGATGTCGGTAAGCATATCGGCCAGTTTGGTTTGAGGAAGCTGGTTAGCCGCTATCGGTTTGCCAAACTGCTTACGGTCGAGCACATATTGCCGCGATTTTTCATAGCAGAATTCGGCAGCTCCAACGGCGCCCCACGCAATCCCGTATCGGGCACTGTTCAGGCACATAAACGGTCCTTTAAGTCCGCGGATATCGGGAAACACATTTTCATCGGGTACAAACACATCTTCAAAAACCAGCTCACCGGTGGAGGAGGCTCGCAGACTCATTTTATGTTTCGTAGCCGGAGCGGAAAATCCATCCATCCCTTTTTCAACCAGGAAGCCGCGAATAACCGGCTCATCATCTTTCTTCTCTTTTGCTTTGGCCCAAACTACAGCCACATCGGCAATAGGGGAGTTAGTGATCCACATCTTTGCACCATTCAGTTTCCATCCGCCGTCTGTTTTAATCGCGGTGGTGGTCATTGAACCGGGATCAGATCCGTGATCAGGCTCCGTCAATCCAAAGCATCCGATAATTTCACCGGATGCCAGGCGCGGTAAAAACTTCTGTTTCTGATCTTCGGTGCCAAAAATGGAAATGGGATACATCACCAAAGAGGATTGAACCGACATAAATGACCGGTAACCGGAATCTACCCGTTCCACCTCGCGGGCAATGAGTCCGTACGCGGTCTGGCTGGCACCCACGCCACCATACTCCGGGTCAATTGTAGCACCCAGCAGTCCGAGATCCCCCATCTCTTTCGCCATCTCGATATCAAAAACCTCATCCTGGTTTCCCTTGAGCGCGCGGGGTTCAAGTTTCGACTGTGCATACTCCCTTGCTGATTCCATGATCATCTTATCATCTTCGGAGAGTTCAGATTCAAACAGGTAGGCGTCGTTGATGTTAAAAGAGTTATTTGACATGGCAGAAATCGTTTAAAATCGGTGTGATATTTTTGCTTATACAATGTACAGAAATCACCCAGGTAAATCACCCGGATTCTTCATTATCCTGAGTGTGGAATGATTGATGAAATGTTGTGATTTGTTGAGGTTACGCACGCCAATTATTCAGTTAAAAGTTTAAGATGAAGCATCGAAACCTTCATCAAATACTTTGTGATAATAAGACAGAACAAATAGATAAATACCATATACCATCAGTCCTCCCGCAGTAATTCCGAGGACCCAGATGCCGTACGGCTGATCGCGCAAAGAGCTAAGTGCCTCGGAAAGGCCGCCGGCTTCTTCGGCATCAAACGTTACTGATGCCCGGTAAAAGAGGAATGCCATCATGCAGTAAACCAAACCCCAGGCTGCAACTCCAATACGTCCAAGCCATCTCAAGATTCCCATTTCTTTCTCGTTCATCGATTTTTCACTGAAACTCGATTCAAATGTAGCATACCAGGAAGAGTAGAATTGATACAGTCCGCCGATCAGAAGTAAACCGGCAGCTATCATGATCAGCCAACTACCGAAAGGCAGCTCAAGGATCCGTTCCACCCACACTTCCGTAGTTTCATCACCATCCGGAGTATTCAGTCCCTGCAGAATTTGCCAGGCAGCATATGACATGGAGATGTAAATACATCCGACAATGAAATCGATCGCCCGCATAAATTTTACTTTCCCGGAACTGCCCCGGTTTTCAGGATCTTTGATGGCCTGAACCATTCTCCAAATGGCATGTGCGATCAGGCCGGCAATAATACCGATCAGCAGAACCGACCCGAATGGCTGATTGATAAACTCACGAAACGCATCGGTTGCGTCAGAGGTTTCTCCTCCCATCCCGATGGCTGTTTGCATCGTCAGCAGACCCACCATAAAATAGACCAGACCTTTGGCGATATATCCGATGCGGGCGATTACAAAGATGGGGGTTTGCTTATTCATTTAACATTCTCCTTGTTTGGACACAAACTACGGCATATACAATCTATAACTAATCAATCAAACTTCCATCAAGAATATCGTGTGGTGCAGGGCTAAAAAAAAAGCCACACACCGGTTTCGATGTGTGGCTTTTTCTGGGACTACTGGGAACTATTCGTTGTAACCCATTTCGTTTTTGAGGATGCGCGTAAGAATCAGCCGCTGAATTAAATGTGAGATTTAACATATTGTGTTGACAACATAATATTGCCAAAATTTCAAGTGGTATGAAAATTAGAAACTTGAGAGTTGGTTAAAACACTTATTAAGTAATAAACATTTTTGGTTAAGAAGAATTTTAGTATACTACTTAAGGCGTAATAAGTACAGGCTCAGTGACCGAAAAAAAACGGGAAATGACAGTTGCAGAATTCACTCTCCATTTCTTATTAAATTTAGCATTTTAAAAATTATGAGTAAAAAAGTTGGTTTAATAGCCTATTTGGTGCTGCTAACATTTGCGTGTGAATCTGAAAATGGAAAGAATTTTTCCACTACTGATAGGAGTACTTCAGAACATAATGAGCCGCCCAGAAATCCTCTTGAACCAATTGAGAGTCTTCAGGTTGTTTATATTGGAGCCTCTAATTGTAATCACTGTTCAAGTGATGAGGCAATTGAAAAGATCACATTCATCAAGAATAGATTAAATGAAGTTGCTGACCATTTGGGATATCAAACGTGGTTCACTGGAATTGCTGCCGACGAAGATCCTGTTTCCGGGTATGAACATTTAAAAGAAACGTGGCCATATCATGAAATCAACACTGGCGCATATTACTACAACTGGGGACATATGGAATACATTTGGGGTGAGGGTGATTTTGCAGGTCAGGGCAGTGTACCACAAATATTAATTAATCGATCAACGTACAGAATTGAACCGGCTGGAATGGGGATCGGAAATGCGTTTAGGGAAGAACAATTAGTTAAAAGATATTCAGGCTCTCAGGATCTGGCACTTTTATATGAGAAGCTTATGGAAGATGATTTTGAAAAAATAGCCACTCAGTTAGGGATAAATAGCTTAGCGGATTGATCATGAGGCAGCTTCTTTGGGGATTTCTGTCCTTGTTATTTTTCTGTACTGCATGTGATAAGTCAGATGAAACAAGAATTGTAGAGCATCCTGATTATAATCTGATACCATATGCAGAGTATGATTATACATTAATGTCCAAAAATCAGGACTTGTCTGAATTTGGATCTGATTTGCCTCGTCAGGTTGAGATACTGGCCCGATTTTTGGAATCTCCCAATCAGATTGAAGCTACACCAGTCGTCTTGAGAAATTCATGGGGAGCAAAAGCAGTTAGCGTCGACGAAAGGCTCATTCTATTACATATCGCAAGCGATCAACTTTTAGAGTATGATCTTTCAGATAGTAGTATTACTGAAACCGCCCCGTTTGGAAGGGGACCCGGGGATATTGCTTATGCTAACGACCTCATAAAGCATAATAATAAAATCCTATTGCCACGCGATGATCATAAAATTACAGTTTTTGACTGTGATAATGAGCCGTGTGAATATAAAATTTCAATTCCTACGGATGTATCGGCTAAATCTTTAGCAGTTATGAACAACGATTTTGCTGTAATGGGAACCCGTTATGATGGTCAAATTGAAAAAAATATTACTATATATACAGCGGAAGGTGAAAGCGTGCATTCATTTGGGGAGTATTATCAAACGAATGACTTTTATTTGAAAAATTTATTAATGCAAGGTACTATCCGATCAAGCGATTTATTGAATTATTATCTTATTGCCTATAACCGATTACCTTTTTTATTCATATTCAATGATGATGGCGATTTGATTCATAAGATGAGACTGGAAACATATAATCAGACAATCCATGAATACGACACAATATCAAGGCGTGTTACTACGACCCCAAAAGGAGGGATATCTGATTTGTTTCAAGTCGATGATACAAATTTTGTAATATCCGTGACTTCATATGGCAATTCATCGTATGATTATGATAGGGAGGTTTCCTTTTATCTAATTAATCTTACAGAACAGACATCTTACTACATTGGAACGCATCACCATCAAGGGGATGGTAACATATCTATACAACTGACGGATTTGGGTGTTGTAGTTATTGTTGGAGGAGAGGTGAACCTGTTTAGAAACAGAAACTAATAATAATAAAAAAAGCCACACACCGGTTTCGATATGTGGCTTTTTCTGGGACTATTGGGAACTATTCGTTGTAACCCATTTCGTTTTTGAGGATGCGCGCAAGAATCAGCCGCTGAATTTCGGAGGTTCCTTCCCCAATGGTCATCAATTTGGAGTCGCGCAGAAATCGTTCTACATGGTACTCCTTGGTATAACCATACCCGCCGTGAATCTGGATGGCATCCAGCGCGGCGCGTTCTGATAGTTCCGAGGCAAAAAGCTTGGCCATAGACGCTTCTTTTGTATATGATTTTCCGCGGTCTTTTCGCCAGGCGGCTCGATGGACCAGCAGACGTGCCGCATCAATTTCAACCGCCATGTTCACCATTTTATGCTCGATAGCCTGGAAATCTCCAATCGATTTACCAAACTGTTTGCGCTCCTTCGCATATTTCATCGACTCTTCCAGGGCTCCGCGCGCAATTCCTATCGACAATGCACCGATCCCGATCCGCCCGCCGTCCAGAACTTTCATGGTGTCGATAAATCCTTTTCCAAGTTCTCCAAGCAGGTTATCCAGGGGAATTTTTACATTTTCGAAAACTACTTCTGTGGTGTCGGATGAATTCATCCCGAGCTTATGCATCGGGGGCCCCGGTTTCACTCCGTCCATGGTGCGTTCAACGATAAAGGCACTAATCCCTTTGGTGCCCAGGGTTGGGTCCGTTTTAGCAAGAACTACGTAAACATCTCCGACTGAACCCTGTGTGATGAAAATTTTACTGCCGTTGATGATCCAGTGATCTCCTTGCTTAACGGCTGTGGTCTTCATACCTGACGCGTCGCTTCCTGATCCGGGCTCTGTCAGGCACCATGCACCGAGTTTCTCGCCTCTTGCAAGCGGAGTGAGATATTTCTGTTTCTGTTCGTGAGATCCCGCAAGGGCGATGTGTCCGCTCCCAAGCGAGGTGTGCGAAGCAACAGTGAGGGCAAGTGAAGCATCCCAGCGGGCAATCTCTTCAATGGCGAGGCAGAAACTGACGGTATCGAAACCGGCACCGCCATATTTTTCATCATGATAAATTCCAAGAAGGCCCTGATCGGCCAGCATCTTTACAATTTCGTGGGGGAAAGATTTGTTGTGATCCCGATCCATCACATCCGGTGCGATGTGGCGTTCTGCGAAATCACGAACACTGTCGCGGATCATCTGCTGATCTTCGGACAGCTCAAAAGATAAATTTTCTGTTCGTTCAAGTACTTCTAAACTCATGGTTGTGAATATGTTTAAGTTGATTGGAAACGCTTCCACAAGATAACGATTTAAAAGCAGATTTCATTTGGCTAATCCTGTTAAAAAGAAGTAACGAATCATTCTGGAACAAATGATCAAAATAACAAACCCCTCAGCAGAAATAATTGCAGCTTACATACATGAAAAGCCCTGATATTTAAAATTTTTATAACTAAAAAATCGGTTTAAAGTGTTTCAGGGGCGTTTATAAGGTTCTGATGATCGTTTAAGTTTTCATTTAAAAAACTTGGAACAATCAGTACTGGTTCTACTACGAGTCATCAGTAGCATCGATGGTGCTGCACAATTAATTAAATGAATAATAAATCAATCAGAGGTAATAGACATGTTAAATAAAACATTCATGACAGCAGGAACACTCATACTTAGTATGATGGTTTTGATGGCTGCAACGCAAGTTGAGACACTCAACTCTAATTCTGAGCACGATCTGGATCGCGTGGAAACCCTGGAAGGTGAGGTAGTCGATGCCAACACTGAAGAGGGTATACCCGATGCAACTGTGTATCTTATTAAAGGAAACGATCGTGCCAATGCCGATTCAACCACAACTGACTTTTCCGGAGAGTTCTCCTTTGAAGGGTTGGAAGAAGATTCCTATACTCTTGAAGTAGAAGCAAGAGGATATGAAACAAAGGAAAAAGATGTTGAGGTGAAAGGCGACCGTGATCAAGACCGTGATCGCGATGAGTATGGAGATAAAGATAAAGATAAAGTGAAAATTGAACTTGAGCCTGAATATTAAATTTTAAGTTCAGATTAAGTAAGGGTGCAAATCTGTTAAAAGGTTTGCACCTTTTTTTTGTCCATAATATTACAATTTCAATCGATTCTGAGGGTTAAAAGCCTTCAATCTCAATAAAATCAGATGCGGTTAAATTCGATGATTTCAGCCAAAAAGAACGATTTCAAATTTAATTTCATTTTTTATGAAACAAATTAGTACCATTATAATAATTAAAAGTGATACTCTAACTTAAACCAGACCAATAGTTATGCTTAACAAAACGATTCTACCACTCGCTACAATATTCTTAATGTTCTTTGCCGTTGCCTGTGGATCATCAGGAATGGTTGGATCTGATGATCAAACTGCAGTTGCAGGGGTAGTACTTGACTCTGAGTCATACGACCGAATTGCAAATGCTACTGTAACTCTTACAGGTGAAGATAAATCTACGGTAACGAATGAAAATGGAGTGTTTACATTTGTTGATGTAGGAGTTGGTACTCATGATGTAACTGTTGAGTCAGACTCTCACGGAACCGTTGAAACTACCATTGATGTTGAACAGGGTGGCTCACGGGTCGAAATTAAACTCTGAAAAAGCTGAAAATTTTCCGGATGTGTTAAATGTATTACATTTTTCATCATCTGAACTGCTTATAAAGCTCTCTTCATTTGGTTGAAGAGAGCTTTTTTTTTCATACATGGTAAGTCATATTCAAATTTGCCAAAAATTTCGATTGGCAGACCTATTGCAATCCCGTTCGCTCTCTACTCCAATACTATCTTTTTTTAATCATAAGTGGTTTAATTCCCCGACCCTCTGGGTCGGAAAGAAATAAAAGTCCCCCTTTTGCCGAGGGCATCCCTTTGGGGGAAGGGGGAAGCGATCCCGACAGCTGTCGGGAGAGCTGGGGGATGATCCTGTAGGCGTTGATCCTAGCAAATTAACAATTTTTATGGTCTCAAAACTCTACAAATCATCCCCCATTGCCTCCTTCCCCCGTAGGGATCCCTTCGGGAGAAGGGGGACACTCCAAAAGTAAGCTTTGTATTGACCAAAAAGTTAAGGGTTCTTAGTTGATACCTCGCGGGTTCTGCCCCGAGGTAGTTCAATCTACAGAGATAGTAGTCTTTATATCTTATCCTCCCAAGTTTAAGTCTACCAATGCGTTATAGATTATATTAGATGATGTTTTATTGTTACTTATAATCATGTTTTGGCCCCGCTAATTTTGCGAAATCGATTAATTTGTAAAAAATCAGAATTTGTGAAAAGAATCAGGAACTTTCTTTCTGATTAGTGATAGGAAGGGATGAAGCGAAAAGATAATTCGCTACCAAATGTACTCAACCATAATAAAAAATAAGAGAAAACATGAAGATCCAAAAATTAGCTTTAGTAATAGCCACCCTCGTACTAAGTTCTGTACTGTTCATGGCAGCTACAACTGCAGATCAAACCACTCCTCAGAATGCCGAGTATACAATTGCTGGTACAGTGATTGATGCCGACACTCATGAAGGTGTTGCAGGTGCAGAGATTACTATCAATGAAACCGAACAGTCAGCTACAACTGATGAATACGGTACTTTCTCATTCATGGACCTTGAAGAAGGAACATATACTCTTTCTGTAAGTGCAGATGAGTATGAGGATACCGAAACAGAAGTTGAGGTAAGTGAAGAAGGTGCTACCGTCGAGATCGAATTAGTACCTGAAACACGTATGTAAACTCACAAACGTATTTCATAAAGGAGCATTCTTCAGATGAAGGTGCTCCTTTTTTTTTATCCGTAATTCCAGGTAACTCCGCGGCCAATTTCAGGATCTGGAAACTCCCATGTTACCGCCCCCTGATCACATGCATACATACAGGTACCGCATTCAATGCAATCTTCTACCTGGAAATGCACTTTCCCTTTCTCATCCATTGTATAGCAATTCGCCGGACAAACATAAGTTGTACATTTGTGCGGACACGTAGAGTTGCAAATCTCCGTATCCACGCGGATGTGTGGCTTGATATCCGATTTTGCCTGGTTCCGGTAGCTTACCAATCCGAGTTGTTCTTGCAGGGTCAGGAGTTTCATAGTTGTGATAGATAAATTTTAGTAATGAAAAAATGGTTTGAGACTTTTCTTAAAAGTGAAAAGTGAAAAGTGAAAAGTGAAAAGTGAAAAGCTGAATCTGATTTATAAATCTTGCACACAAGATTCTCTCTTTTCAAAAGGGGAGATTTCATTTAGTATGTGCAAGAAATTTGTGATTTGATCAAATACATGGTTTAAAAAACTTCTGTGATATATCATCTGCCTTTTCACTTTTCACCTTTGCCTTTTCCTTTATAAAGCTTTCGCTCCTTTAGCACCCACTTTAATCAGATCCCAGTAAGAAGCATGCTTTTTAACGGAATCTTTTAGCATTTCGCGTGCTTTCTTTGTGGGTTCATTTTTGATGCTGAAGAAATTTCGTCCAAAATCACAGATTAAATTTGGCATTTTTTGGGTCATCACAGGATCATGAAGCAAATGAACGGCGTCCTGGAAGTTGTTGATGTCCTGCATCACATAGCTGTTCCGCAAGTTGTTTTCATACGCTTTCATCGATGATTCACCAAAATCCTGGTTCTTTTTCGCTTCGGTGATCGCCTCACCGGCCAGAATTCCCGATCGCATGGCGTAATCCATTCCCTGGATCGCCTTTCCTGCGTTCATCAGCAGATTTGCCGCTTCACCGCAAACCACGAGGCCCGGTTTATAAAGTTTTTCAGGCATCACCCGCTTATCCCCGGATGAGACAACATGCGCGGAATACTCCACAACTTCGCCGCCGCGAATGGTGTCCGCAATGACCGGGTGTTTTTTGAAGGTGTTCAGAATGTCATACGGCTTTTTCCCTTTTTCACGCAGATCTTTCAATCCAAGAACAAGCCCGAGGGAGAGGGTATCTTTATTGGTGTACAGAAATCCTCCGCCTTCAACTCCGTCTGTTGCAAATCCAACAAATTCGTTGCTCATCCCGCTTTTTCCATTCAGCTGAAATCGGTTTTCGAGCACATCCTGATCAAACCGGATGATCTCTTTGATTCCCGTCAGCATATGATCAGCCGGTACATATTTATCCTGCAGGCCAACCTGACGTGTCAGCAGGTTGTTGACTCCTTCGGCCAGGATCACGGAGTCGGAATAAAATTTCTCATCTCCGGTGCGGATTCCCTTCACTTTTCCATCTTCTTCAAGAACTTCCTCCACAAGAATGTTAGGGGCGATGAACGAATCCATCGCGTAATCGCTCTCATCAATCGCCTGCTGAACTTTATCCGCCAGCCAGCGGTCGAATTTGGAACGAAGTACAACGACCCCGGTGTAGGGAGGTTCATTGAAGTGTGAGGATTTAAAATCAATCGAAAAAGAAGATTGGTTATCCATAAATGTGAGACGCCGCTGGTTAATGAATCGATCCCATCCGGCATCTTCTTCCCAGTAATTGGGCACCAGTTTTGCAAGATCGTTTCCCCACAATACGCCACCGGATACATTTTTTGATCCGGGAAACTCGCCTTTTTCAATCAACAGAAATTTCATGTTGTTGCGGGCAAGAGTCATGGCCGCAGCAAGGCCGGCTACACCGGCACCAACGATTATACAATCAAATTTTTCATCCATAAGGGCAGGAATTAATAGTCTTGAGTCTTGAACGGAACGTACCGCACTCTTTTCAATGAGTGATGAGTTGTAAGTTCTAAGTGTTTAGTGAATGTTTAATCATTCACATCTAAACACTCACAACTCACTACTTAATACTCTAATTTTGTTTCAGTTTTTTGATTTCTTCGATGAACGGAGGCAGCACTTTGTAGAGATCGCCCACGATACCGTAATCAGCAATATCAAAGATGGGGGCATCGGGGTCTTTATTGATGGCTACAATCACTTTTGAATTTGCCATTCCCGCTACGTGCTGGATTGCCCCGGAAATTGCCACTGCAATGTAGAGCTGTGGGGCAACTACTTTACCGGTCTGACCGATCTGCAGGCTTGGGTCGTAATCGCCCGCTTCCGTTAAGGCGCGTGATGCCCCGATCCCGGCATTTAAAAGAGATGCAAGTTCAGAGATCATATTGCGGGCTTCTTCATCTTTCACGCCGCGGCCTGCTGCAACAACAGCTTCCGCTTCGGAGAGATCAATCTTATCCCCGGAGGCTCCGAGAATCTCCTTCAGCGTGATTTTCAACTCATCATCACTGAATGAAAAATCAATGGTTTCCACTTCAGGCTCAGCTGCCTTTTCGGCTACATCATACGAGCCGGACCGAACCGTGAGAAGTACCGGACTGCCTTCAGCCTTAACAGAGGCTACAATTTTGGCCGCCATCACGGGGCGTTTTCCTTTTACACCATTGTCTGTCAGTTCAAATTCAGACATATCGGCGAGGGATGCGGTTTTTTGGTTCGCCGCGAGCGCCCCAAGGACATCTTTTGATCCTTCAGTAGAAGCAAATGCCACAACCGACGGGCTGGCTTTCTCAATTGCCAGCGAAAGAGCCCGGATCAGCGGTGTGTTCAGATGATTTTTGAAAATCGGGTTTTCGACCAGGTAGATTTTATCCGGGCCATATTTTTTAAGCTGATCCACATAGCCGGATGCATCTGCATCCACAACAAGAGCTGCACTCTGCTGTCCGCTATCGGCTGCAAGCTGGTTGCACCTGGAGAGAACTTCAAGGGATGAGCGTTTTATTTTTCCGTCGTTAACACTGATATAAGTTAAGAGTGTACTCATTGAGTTCAGATATTCTTTTAAGGAGTAAGTTGATAAATGGGTTTAGATAAGGTTCTCTTGGCTGTCGAGCAGCTGAGCAACTTCTCTGGCGATTTCTTCCGGTTCGCCTTCGAACTTTTTACCGGGCTCACGGCCGGGCTTCTCTTCAAAACCGGTAATTTTTGTTTTTGCAGACAAACCTTCCGATAGGCTAAGATCGTCGGCTGCTATCGTTTCCACCGGCTTTCTTTTGGATTGCATGATTCCTTTCAAACTCGGAATTCGCGGGTCGTTCATATCATTGGAGCAGGTTACCAATCCCGGAGAGGGGAGAGAGATGATCTCTTGGCCGGTATCCCCTTGTCGTTTCACCGTTAGAGCACCATTTTCGTAGGTTAGTCCAACTGCATTTGTGACATAAGGAAGATCAAGAAGTTCGGCGAGCATACTGCCTGTGAGACCGGAATCAGTATCCTGTGACTGCTTTCCGCAGGAGATATAATCAAACTCTTTATCTTTGAAAAAGGCGGCCAGCATGTTAGCATAGGTGAACGAGTCGTTATCGGAATCGTCGTTTGTTATGATATGGGTTCCTTTGTCTGCTCCCATGGCGAGTGCCTTTCGAATCGTCTCTTTCGCTTTTTCCGGGCCGGCAAGAACTACTTCAACTTCTGCGTCATGCTTTTCTTTAAGCACGAGAGCCTCTTCCACTGCTGATGCATCGTATGCGTTTAAAATACTTCGGTCTGCATCCTGAATCAGTTTGCCGTCTTTAATCTGAAGGGGCGCATTAACATCGGGTACCTGTTTTATACAAACGTAGAATTTCATTCTGTTACGTATTTTCTTTTATTGTTCTGGAACCGCTTTTTTGTGATCCTGAAATATAAAAAAATCATACCACAAAAGTTGAATCGGATATGAAGCGTTTTCATCATAACGGTTTTGCTGTTTGGATCACATCACACCATTAACAAACCTCAGAGCTATAGAATTTATCTCTGATTAGTTTATTTGTCAGAATCGCATATTAAGTTTTGGATCTGTGTTTAAAGGTATTCAGAAGTTCATATTTGGAAGCCGGTTTAACAATCAATCAAAATGGATTTGTGGTAACAGCGAATTTGGTCAGGATTTGTGCGTGATCTCCCTTATTTTGTGCGCTTCCGATCACCCAAAATCGAACCCTTTTTGAAATCACCTGTTCGCCCATTACCGTTTTGGAGTAAACTTGTTCTGCTGGTTGTCATAACCGCAGCGGGTTTATTATGGACCGGAATGGCGGGAATGCAGGAGCGTGTGGTTGTTTTAAGGATGTTTCTCTTTTTCGGATCTGCGCTGATTGCCTTCATCACACCCTACCTTCTGTTTCCTGATCCTGCGGCACCCCTGATGCAGCTTGGGAATGCCGGCCCGTCCGGGTTGATCCGGCACCTGGTTCGAAGAGTATCGGTACTGTTGGTCAGTACGCTGCTGTTCATAGCGGTGATCTGTTTTGGTGATATTCATGCCCCGATCAATGAGCTGGCGGCGAAAGCAATCTATTTTCTTCACGGCTCCCTCTTCTTTTCCGGCCTGCTTTTTTATTCAGTAATTCGCTACACTCGTTCGGGCAAAAGTTCTCAGTTCTGGAAAGAGTCAGATAAGGGAAAAAAACTCCGTTCTGACCTCGGCGAGTATTTCAAATACCCGATCGATCCCGGAGCCATCCCCAGTTTTATCAACACGGTCGTAGTGGGCGCACTTGGTATGATCGCAGTTTCGGCAGGAGCGGCGCTTTATGGAAGTTTTGGTTTGATATTTGAATTGATACCCGCGCTGATTTTAGTGGCTATGGCTGCGGTTTCATTCTCGAAGCTAAGCCGAGATCTGCCATCTAATTATTACGCATCTACCGCCTTTTTTAATGAATTTTTTGGCGAAACAGTTGCCGGCAAAGAGCAGGAGGGGAAAGTTGAGGTGTTTCAGCTCTGGTGGGTGCCCAGACCAATTAAAAGCCACGTTTGGGCGATGCTGCTGCAGCTCGATCGGAAATTTCCGGCAGGTCGTGTGCTGCTGGCCGGCCATCTGCTGATCTGGATCTTGTCGTACCAAAGGCCCGGTGATGAGCTGATGATAACAGCCTGGCTGCTGTTTTCGCTGTTTCACCATATTATTATTGTGATATCGCTCTCTGATCAGTTTTCACCGGCATGGTTTCAGCGGTGGATCGGTTCTGCTGCCGAATGGATTTTCGCGCGGATATGGATCCAGTTTCGCTGGATTCTGATCCTGGCCGTGAGCATGCTGTTTAACTCCTGGATTTTTGGTCACGTTTCGTACAGCGCTCAAGCTGCTGTTCTGCTCTTTTATATCGGATCAGCCACCGTTATCTCCCTGGTATCTCACTTTTATAAAAACGTATACTCCTGATAACTCTCATGATTGAACTTCGGAATGTTACCAAGCAGTTTAAGGCGGGTAAAACGATTTTTGAATCGATAAACGACACGTTTTCAGCGGGCGAATTTATCGGTTTGCGGGGCCCGAACGGATCGGGTAAAACCACATTTCTGCGCCTGCTGTCGGTGAACTCATTTCCATCTGCAGGATCTGTTTTTTATGGGGAAATCAACATCCACAAATCTCCCCGTGAGTACCTAAAAGATGTTGGACTGGTTCACGATCAGGAAAGTCTTCCCGTTCATATGAGCGCGGTTGAACTGCTGGAGTGGGTGCTTCGCAGTCGTGGAATGTGGCGGGATGATCAGTCACCCAAACAAATTAATGATCTTTATGGAAGGCTTAATTTGGGCGATGACAGGTATGAGCAGATCGGTACCTATTCCACCGGTATGAAAAAGAAAACACAAATTGCAGCCGCCTGTATCGTAGCACCCCGCATCCTCATTCTGGATGAACCGTTACGCGGTCTCGATACCTCCACGCGCACCGTTGTGGAGGCGATCCTTAAAGAGATGAAGGGGGAAGGCGCTCTTATTCTGATGGCTTCTCACACCGCGGATATCGAATCGGATTACGTGGACCGAATTCTTGAATTTCCACTTAAAAACTGAAGCATACCCACGAATAAACGAATAAGTTCTGAGAAAAAGCGATTCCAACCGTATAGTTCGTTTGATTTATTGCTTGTGTGATTTATATACTGCAAGTCTGCCATACACTCACGGCATAGTGCCGTCAGATTTTTTAAATAGCTTCCTAATGTGATCCATTTTTAAACATCCACGATTAAATTAATATGTCTGAGCTAACTCTCCCCGAAGTTGAACTGAACATCTATTCGCCGAAAGATCCTGTTGAAGTAGTTGTAGTAGAAAATTATATCGTAACGAAAGAATCGAGTCCGAATATTGTTCGTCATGTTACTTTTGATGTATCCGGAACAGAGCTCGAAAACCGAATCATTGCCGGGCAGTCCGTAGGAATTTTACCACCGGGTGAAGATCGGAACGGCCGTCCGCATAAATTAAGACTCTACTCTATATCATCCCCGACAAAAGGTGAGCACGGAAAAAAACATCTCGTTTCTACTACGGTAAAGCGCACAATTGAGGAGTGGGACAATAAACTTTACCTGGGAGTAGCTTCAAACTACCTTTCAGATTTGCAGCCTGGCGATAAGGTGAAGATGACCGGGCCAAGCGGCAAGCGGTTTCTGCTCCCCGAAAATGCCCGCGATTTTAACTACCTGTTTTTCGCAACCGGCACGGGAATCGCACCCTATCGCGGAATGATCAAAGAACTTTTTGAGGAGGAGTACACCAACGACTGTGTGCTCGTTTTCGGATGCTCCTACCGAACTGACCTTCTGTACGCTGATTTTTTTGAAGGATTGGACAAAAAACATGAAAACTTTCACTATCTGAAATCGATCTCCAGGGAAAAACGTCGTAAAGACGGATCCAAGTTTTATGTGCAGACCCAGCTAGAAGATGAGGAAGAACTCCTTCAGCCAATTCTCCGGAAAGATAACACACTTATCTATATCTGCGGGATGAAGGGGATGGAGATCGGGATTTATAAACAGCTCGTTCGATTGAACCTGATCGATTACGTACAGATCAAAAAAGAACTGCCGGAGTCGCTTGATGAGATCCCAACGGATAAATTCAAGCGGTTTATCAAACCATCAGACCGCACATTTGAAGAGGTGTATTAGTGAAGTACTATCGATAAAATGCCGGGGAATCATCGGATGAGTTTTACGAAAAATCGAGTCGAATTGGATCAGGATATAATTCTCAGATGACTTATCTGATGAGTTGCCATGTATAGCTCACTATTCACATTTTAATTGAAGTACTTCTATCTCTTGAAAGTGTTTTGAGCTTAATTCGACTCCGCCGACTCAGGTTCACGTCGTTTGTAGGGCGATTCTCTCATCTTCACAAACTTGTAAGGGATAATCTTCCCTCCAAATTTTTCGGTATAAACCTGCGTGAAAACAGCCCCAAGAAGAATGGTTTGAATATTGTAGTAGACCCACACGATAAAAATAATGAGTGAGCCTGCTGCGCGATACGTAGCACTGATAGCGGAGCTGGTCATGTAAATACCAATCAAATATTTTCCGAGCAGAAAGAGAATAGTAGTAGCAATTGCTCCAACTAAAATATCGGACCAGTTGGCGTTAACATCGGGAAGGATTTTAAAGATCAGTGTGAAGAATGCCACGGCAAAAGCGATCGTCATCAATTCGCTGATGATGCGGTAGAAATCGAGATTTATGTCGGGAACGGCCTGGGTAAAAAATCCGGTAACAACACCGATTATCGCTTCGGTGAGAAGCGAAGCAATTAATAAAAAACTGATCAGAATAATCACACCAAATGAGAGGAGCCTGTTGAGTAAAAAATTCCAGATTGAATTGATTTCAACATCAACAACATTCCAGATTCTGTTGAGTGTTTGCTTGAGCTGAGTGATTACCGTGGTTGCTCCGAACGCTACAATAAAGGCAGCCATAATAGTTGCAAAAAATCCGGTTGCCGAGTAGGAAACTTCTTCAAGAAACTGGTTTAGATTTTCTGCAATATCATCTCCTGCAAGCTCGGCAATATACTCCTCAACCTGAATGGCGATAAACTCTTCACTCAAGAATATTCCCGACACAGAGACGATCAGAATAAAGAGCGGGGCGATGGAGAAAACGGTATAAAAAGCGATCGCAGCACCCTGGGTGAGAATGTCATCATCAACAGCTTTTTTGAAGGTGTTTGCGAGCAGTTCTTTTACGTCGTTATAAACGGTTTTAAAATCGGGTAATTCAATTTTCATAGGTGTGAAAAAAGGTGGTCGAGTACGTTATCGATTTCATCTTCTGTATTGTAAAAATGCGGGGAAACCCTGAAATAATTTTCCCTGGCGGAAATCATAATCTTGTTCTCTTTCAGTACCGAAATCATGCGTTCAGAATCAACTATTCCGGGAATCCGGAACGAAACAATACCGGCTCTCTCTTCAGGATTAACACTGGTAATTATTGATATTTCAGATCTGTTTTTGGCCTGGAGACGGTTTATCAGGTAGGACGTTAAATGGAGTATGTGTTTCTCAATTAATTCTATATTAACATCATTAAATAACTGCAGTGCAGTCGATAGACATGAAATACCTATAATATTTGGAGTTCCGGTTTCGAGGTGCTGACTTATTGGCAGCCATGTTTTTTCGAACTCCGTTAGTGCCCACGGATCTTCCACGGACAACCAGCCGGTTTTCACCGGGTTCATTTGTTTTTGCATCTCTTCAGCCAGGAAGAGAAACCCGACACCCATTGGGGCCATCAGCCATTTATGTCCGCCCGTGCCGAGTGCATGGATATGGCAGGCAGTCACATCAATCGGAACGGCACCGAGCGCCTGAATTCCATCCACAACGAAGAGGATTTCATTCTCCTTACACAGCTCACCTATCGCCCGGAGATCCGCCCTGAATCCACTCAAATATTGAACGGCACTTATCGAAACGAGCCGCGTTTTTGGGGTGATATATTTTCGAATTTGATCAACACTAATTTTATGATCCGAGTGAGGTATGTAGTGTAATTTTACACCCTGCGATTCAAGCCGGCGGTAGGGTTGAATGTTGGCAGGAAATTCCATCGTATTCAGAATTATTTCATCTCCTTTATTCCACTCAAGTCCGTTGGCCACCGCCGAAATTGTATCCGATGTATTTCCCATAAACGTAACCTGCCCGGGCGATGGGGAATGGATGTAATCCGAAACTCTTTTTCTGGCCAGTTCAATCGTATCTCCGAGCTCTTCGAAATTTTCAACAGGTCCGAAATGCCGGGTGTCAATCCACTTCATTGCAGTCTCCCGTACCGGGGTCGGTAATGGATTTATAGAGGCGTGGTTCAGGTACGTGAATCCCGCAGAAGTGTGCGGAAACATTTTACGAATTTCGTTCAATTCAGCTGCAGAAAATGGAGACTGACTCATTTCACAGTATTACTGTTATTGTTGTAGCTGTTGATATTCGTGACACCTGCGGAAACGGTAAATTTCAGTGCGTCCGACGGATCGATATCGAGCGGCGTGACAAACGAGGGATCCACAAGAAAAAGGTTCCCTGAAAAATTATAGGAGTGGGGGAAATAAACCGCCACCCGGTTATGAATGTCATACTCTTCCAAATTCTCTTCGGTGATAAATCCTATCCTGTCAACACCATCTGTCAGCCGAACGATCGCCGGACGGTTAAATCGTTTTTTTTCGCCAACCAATGCTTCAGTGAGATCCTTAAACGCAGTGTAGATAATTTTCACAAATGGGGTGCGCTCCAGCATCTGTTCAAAATAGGAGAGAAGTGAACGGGAGAATGCCTGGGTGACGAGATAACCAAGAATTGCAATCAGAAAAAATGCGGTTATAATTCCAAGGCCGGGGATATCAAACGGCAGCCAGCCAAAAAGTATGCTGTATAGCGTATTGTCAATCCAGTTGACCAGCATGGTAATAATGAAAAATGTGGCGAACAGGGGAAAGGCAAATAGAAGACCCCTTAAAAAGTAATTCAGTAATTTTTTCATGGATCGGGTTCGATTAGCGGCTGATTAAGATAGATCCTGCAATATACGTAACCGTATGTTAAGAATTTAGATCCGGCAGCAGAACATGGGGTGAGGTTTACTCCTTTTTTTTCTATTTTGATAAGCTGTAAAAAAATACTGTTCTAACCAATTTTTCTCTATGCCTGTGAAGACCTCTGACGAGATCAGAAAAGACTTTTTTAATTTTTTTGAAGAAAAACAACATCTGATCGTAGATAGTGCTCCAGTAGTTCCTAAAAATGATCCTACGTTGCTTTTTACGAATGCCGGCATGAACCAGTTCAAAGCTATTTTCCTCGGGGATGAGCCGGGATACAAAGCCGGTGATAAAATCTGGAGCCGCACAGCCAATACACAGCGCTGTATTCGTGTAAGTGGAAAGCACAACGACTTAGACGAGGTGGGGCACGACACCTATCACCACACGCTTTTCGAGATGCTCGGCAACTGGTCGTTCGGCGACTATTTTAAAGAGGAAGCGATCGAATGGGCGTGGGAACTTCTTGTGGATCGATGGGGACTCGAACCGGACCGTTTATATGCAACCGTATTTGGCGGGGATAAGGAAGACGGCCTCCCGGTGGATGAAGAAGCGATTGAACTCTGGAAAAAGAAAACGGATATCAACCCGGATCACATCCTCAGATTTGGTAAAAAAGATAATTTCTGGGAGATGGGGCAAACCGGTCCATGCGGGCCTTGTTCAGAAGTTCATGTTGATTTACGGCCGGACAAAGAGAGGAAAAAACAGCCCGGCGCCGAATTGGTGAACATGGACGATCCCTGGGTGATGGAGATCTGGAACCTGGTGTTTATCCAATTTTTTCGGGATGAAGAAGGAAAACTCAGTAACCTGCCCGATCAGCACGTGGATACTGGAATGGGATTTGAGCGAATTTGCGCCGTTCTGCAGGGAAAAACTTCAAATTACGATACCGATGTGTTTGAACCGCTTCTGGAATTCATTTCCGGAATCTGCGGCAAACCGTATGGACACGACCTGGAAACGGATATCGCTATGCGTGTGATTGCTGATCATATCCGTGCGGTAAGCTTTTCCATCGCGGATGGGGCATCACCCTCGAATGACGGCCGCGGATATGTGATTCGCAGAATTTTACGCCGGGCTGTCCGGTATGGATGGGACCGCCTTGCACTGAAAAAACCGTTCATGTATCAAATTGTGCCTGTGCTGGCCGAGCAGTTCAAAGGTGTATTTCCGGAGCTGGCATCGCAGGTTGAATACGTGCAAAATGTGATCAAAGCTGAGGAGAAGAGCTTTTTAAGAACGCTGGGACAGGGAATTGAGCTTTTTGAGGAGATGACCGAAGGTGAGGATAAAATATCAGGTGAAAATGCATTCAAACTGCATGATACCTATGGATTTCCAATCGACCTCACCCAGCTGATGGCTCGTGAAAAAGGGATCGATGTAGATTTAGACGGGTTTGAAACCCTGATGAAGCAGCAAAAAGAGCGGGCCCGTGCGGATGGAAAGTTTGCAGCGGGTGAAAGCGGCAAGAATGTTGAACTGCTGATCGAAGACTACACATTTGAATTCACCGGATATGATCACCTGATATCTGAAGCAGCCATTGCAGCTGTGAATCGCGATGAAAAGCGGCCGTCGCTCTGGCTGACACGCTCTCCATTCTATGCAGAATCGGGCGGACAAATTGCCGATACCGGTACCATTGAAAACAACGGTGAAGTGATTCGGGTGAAAGATGTTCAGAAAACTCCGCAGGGATTTGAACATATTGTTGATCGTATTCCTGATGACCTTTCCGGAACCTGGACCGCAGAAGTACATCGTGAAAGGCGGCTGGAGATCCAAAAACATCACACCGCAACCCACCTGATGCACGCCGCTCTGCGCGAAACAATCGGGGATCATGTGGTACAGAAAGGATCGCTGGTAGAGCCGGGAAGGCTTCGGTTTGATTTTTCACATTTTGAGGCGGTAACCCCGGAACAGCTCGATGAAATGGAAGCCCGGGTTAACGAGAAAATCCAGGAAAATATCGAACAGGATGTCCAGGTAATGGATATTGAACAGGCCCGGGAGCGCGGTGCCATGATGCTATTTGGCGAAAAGTATGGAGATCGCGTACGCGTGGTCACGTTCGATCCCAAATTTTCAATGGAACTTTGCGGCGGAACGCACGTCGGTGCGACCGGTGAAATCGGGTACTTCCGGTTTCTGCACGAATCCTCAGCGGCAGCCGGAATCCGAAGAGTGGAGGCTGTGGCAGGAAAAGCAGCAGACAAGCTGATCAGAAATGAGAAGAGCGCTCTCAAACAAATTCAGGCTATGCTTGGAAATAGTGAAAATCCCGCTGCAGAAATTGAAAAACTGATCGCTCAAAATCGTGATCTTGGAAAAGAGATTGAAAAACTGAAAAAGAAAGATGCTTCCGGCGCGCTGGACCAGATTCTGGAAGAGGGCACCGAAACAGCCGGAGTTTCGCTCTATACCGGCGAAGTTCCCGGTGCGGATATGGATCTTCTCAAGCAGATGGGTTACAGGGCATTGCAGTTGAAAGACTCCGGGTCTGTGTTTGTGCTTGCATCTCAGAACAGCGAAGGAAAAGTATTTCTGATGGCTGCAATCACCCCTGATCTAAACGAAAAAGGGCTGCAGGCTGGTAAACTGGTATCACAGCTGGGCAGGATTGTCGGCGGCGGCGGCGGCGGTCAGCCTGAACTCGCAACGGCTGGCGGACGGTTCCCTGATAAGATTGGCGAAGCGTTCGGCACAGCCGAAAAGTGGATTAAGGAACAGTTAACATGAAAGGCTGAAAATATCTGAAATTTTGGGTATACTCTAAGTCTTTAAAAAATTTGAATTGAACGTAATCATTGAATGATGGCCAAGAAAAAGGACGAAGCAATTTTTGCACCTATCGGCATTAATAAAAGTCAGGATGGTAAAATCGACAAGGCAGTTGATCTGCCCGATCCCACCAAAAAAACTCACAAACAGCTTGGTTTAAAAAACGATCAGCTGCTCGAAATGTTTGAGCAGATGTTCCTGCAGCGCCGGTTTGAAGAGCGCGCCATGCAGATGTATCAAAAAGGGAAATTTGGTGGTTTCCTGCATCTCTATATCGGTCAGGAAGCTGTTTCTACCGGTACCGTGTTTGCCCTTAATGATGATGATGACATCATCACCGCATATCGCGATCACGGCTGGGGATTGGTGCGCGGGGTAACTCCAAATGAAGGAATGGCTGAGCTTTATGGAAAAGCTACCGGATGCTCAAAAGGCAAAGGCGGCTCCATGCACTTTGCCAAAGTTGAAAATCATTTCTGGGGCGGATACGGAATTGTTGGCGGACACATTCCGCTTGGAGGCGGAATCGCATTTGCCAATAAATACCATGGAAATGACCGCGTGATGGCGTGCTTTCTTGGTGATGGTGCCGTAGACCAGGGTGCATTACACGAAACTTTGAATATGAGTCAGCTCTGGAAACTGCCGGCCATCTACGTTGTGGAAAATAATGGCTACTCGATGGGTACCGCAGCTCGCCGCCACACCGTAAACGAGATTCATGAACGCGCCAACGGGTACGGAATGAAAAATACCGTACTCAACGGAATGGATGTTTTCACGGTCTACGAGCAGATGAAGAAAATTGCCAAAGAAGTTCGTAAAGACAGCATGCCCTGGTTTGTAGAAATCCGAACCTACAGATACCGCGGTCACTCCATGTCTGATCCGCAGAAATACCGATCCAAAGAGGAACTCGAGGAGTATCAGAAAATCGATCCGATCGAACGGCTGAAAGCGTATATCCTGGATAAGGATATTGCTGACGAGAAAAAGATCGAAGAGATACAGGACAAGGTCGAAGACCAGGTGCTCGAAGCGGTAGATTTTGCCGAAGAATCAGATTTCCCTGAAGATGATGCGCTCTACGAAGATATGTTCGCCGGAGAGCCACACTTCCACAAATAATCTGCATTTGCACGAATAATCAAAAAATTTAACTAACCAAGAAGCTGAAAAATGGCTGAATTAAAATTTAGAGAAGCGATCCGGGATGCTATCGACGAAGAAATGGCAACGGATGAGTCCATATTTGTTATGGGCGAAGAGGTCGCGGAATATAACGGAGCTTACAAAGTAACCGAAGGACTTCTGGATAAATATGGATTCAAAAGGGTGATCGATACACCTATTTCAGAACTCGGATTTGCCGGAATTGGCGTCGGAGCCGCAATGAACGGCCTTCGGCCAATCATAGAGTTCATGACGTTTAACTTTGCCGTTCTGGCAGCAGACCAAATTATTAACCACGCCTCAAAAGCCCGGTATATGCTTGGCGGCCAGGTTTCGATCCCCATTGTGTTCAGAGGCCCGAATGCGTCAGCCGGTCAGCTTGGTGCCACCCACTCGGTAGCATACGACTCGATGTACGCCATGTTTCCCGGGTTAAAAGTGATCTATCCATCCGAACCCGGTGATGCGAAAGGACTATTGAAATCTGCAATTCGTGATGAAGATCCGGTACTGTTTATGGAATCGGAGCAGATGTACGGCTTGAAGGGTGAGGTGTCTGATGAGGAAGATTTCACGATTCCGATCGGCAAGGGAAAAATCAAACGCGAAGGTGATGATGTCACAATCGTTGCGACTGGAAAAATGTATCACATCGCACAAAATGCGGCAAAAGAGCTTGCCAAGGATGGGGTTGAAGCAGAAATCATAGATCCGAGAACCATCAAACCGCTGGATATCGAGATGATTATTGAATCCATCAAAAAGACAAACCGCTGTGTGATTGTGGATGAAGCTCACCCGTTTGGCGGGCTGGCTTCTGAAGTCGGATTTTTGATTCAGCGTGAAGCGTTCGATTACCTGGATGCTCCCGTTCAGCGCGTAACTCTGCCGGATGTGAATGCTCCATTTTCGAAACCGCTGTTTGATCTGTGGCTGCCGGATGCGAAAAATATTGTGGAAGCTGTAAACACCGTAACCTACCGGAAGTAATTGTGCGGCAAAAGCAGAAGTGAATGAGAAAATATCATTCTTTTCACATTCACTTTTGCGTTTTGCCAATCCGCTTCCTAATGTTTGGTGCAAAACCGAATTGAAACTGTATCCTTATTAATTTTGACAATTTAACTGACTATGGCCGAAAAAATTGAAATGCCGAAGCTGAGTGACACCATGGAAGAGGGTGTAATCGCCTCCTGGAATGTGAAGGAGGGAGATAAAGTTGAATCGGGCGACGTAATTGCTGAAGTCGAAACCGATAAAGCTACAATGGAAGTTGAAGTGTTTGATGCAGGCACGATTTTGAAAATTATGGTAGAAGAGGGCGACGCTGTTCCTCTTGGCGGCACTATGGCAATTATCGGTGAAGAAGGCGAAGATATCAGTGATCTTCTTGGCGATAGCGAGGATTCATCAGGCGATTCAAAAGATTCTGAAGATGAGAAGAAAAAATCTGATTCAAAGGAAGATGAAGATGATGATACTGATGAGAAGAAAAAAGATTCAAAAGATTCTTTCGATCCGATTCTTGAAGGCGTCGACGGCAAGAAAAAGGAGAAAAAGAAGGAGAGTTCTTCTGATGATGGGCGTGTAAAAGCCTCGCCTCTTGCTAAAAAGATGGCCGAAGATAAAGGCATAGAACTTTCGGCTGTTGATGGTTCAGGACCCGAAGGACGAATCATTAAACGGGATATTGAAAATTATAAGCCTTCCAAAAAGAAAGAGACCGGCGTTGAAGTTCCGTCATTTGAAGATGCAGAATCTGAGGATGTGAAAATTTCTCAGATGCGAAAAACAATTGCCAGACGACTTTCAGAAAGTAAATTTACCAATCCGCACTTCTATGAAACGATTGATGTGGATATGGAAGCAGCGATCGAAGCACGCGCAAAACTTAATGAAGTGAGCGAAGTAAAGATCAGCTTTAATGATATTGTAGTGAAAGCATGCGCTGCTGCACTCCGTCGCAATCCTTCTATTAACTCTTCCTGGCTGGATGATGTCATCAGAAAACACGGTGACGTTAATGTTGCCGTAGCTGTGGCCATCGATGAAGGTTTGATGACCCCGGTACTGCGTCACGCCGATAAGAAAAATCTGCGTCAGATTTCTGTTGAAACTAAAGAACTGGCAGGTCTGGCTCGTGATCGCAAGCTTCAGCCGGAACAGATGGAAGGAAGCACATTCACCATCTCCAATCTTGGAATGTTCGGAATTGAGGAATTTACCGCGATTATCAACCCACCAAATGCCTGTATTCTCGCAGTAGGTGCCATTCGCGACGTTCCTGTAGTGAAAAATGGCGAAGTTGTGCCGGGCAAACGGATGAAGATGACGCTCAGCAGCGATCACAGGGTAGTGGACGGTGCAAAAGCCGCGGCCTTCCTGAACACGCTGCAGCAGATGCTCGAAAATCCGCTTGCGATGATGCTGTAATTCGTTTTAACTAATCATATGACATAACAAAAAAAGCCTCAGCACTTGTTGAGGCTTTTTTTTGTTCGTAGTTAAACACTTGAATCGTTTGTTTATAAGAGCCGACAACCCAGGTTTGTCAAATTGTGTAGAACAGATAAAAGAGTGTACATATCGCATCCTGACACATTACAAATAAACCATGAGTATTGTATGTGCAAAACTATAATACCTCTAAGATGATTTCGATACGTTAATCGTCATGCTATTCTCTTGTGATAATCACGATATGAGAATTGGTATGACCGTAATTCTCTATAAGTATATTCTGAAGCTTCAGGGCACTTTCAAGATTTGCCTCATTGGGATTCAGGTAGAGCACAAAATCTTCTCCTGGTAACTCTACAATCTCCGGGGAGGTTCTGCTGAGTGCAGAGAATTGGTTAGCGGCAGCTTTTGCTGAGTCCCGATCCCCATATATTCCGGTATATACCTTGTATTCTGTTTTCATGTACCCGTTTGTGAAATAAGGTATACTGCTTATCATATAACTATGAAGCGGTATCACAGGATTTAAAATTTGCCGTGCGCTGCTTAGATCAAGTTCATTATATGTAAGATTTGCATACACAAAATGGAATCCTCTGCTGCTATTATATTCCAGGTAACTTTTAATACCGGTTCGACTTTCTAACGTGTGGATGAATTGTTCTGCATACTGAGGTGAATTATATGCTCCAAGCTGTATACGTACGGCATCTTCCGTTTGTCGGGGTACATTGCGGCCTCCTGGTTGTCCCATAAAGTGAATACGCAAACTTTGCAGATGCTCAATTTCATCAATTACGTCTGAAAGTTCCTGTATCTCTAATGGCGTGATAAATTCCTTACTCTGGAGTCTGAAAAGTTGACTATTAGTATCAAAAAGATCAATAAACTCTATCCCAGCGATCCGAATCAATTCATCCCGGACACGTATCGACTCACTTTGATTAGTGAATTCACCGGTTTCGACAATAAACCCGTCGATTTCACTGCGAGATAATATTGGAACCATATGTTCAGAAGCATTTTCAGGTTGCAAAATGATTTCGAGTCCTTCGATAAAATCACCCTCAGGTTTTGCGTATAGCGTGAACCCAGGTGTTTTCTGGGGCATTTGTAACCCTATATATTCAAGCTGTGAAGAATCAACCGCAATGCTATAATCTCCCGGTGGAATTTCATAGGCGTAGAAACTTCCGTCGGAAAAGGTTCGGATCTCCTGCCGGTGAGGCTCCCTGCCATCTGGCGCATCGATCTGTTCAATCAAAAGTTTTAAACCGGGAATCCCAGTGCGTTCATAGTTTAGATATCTCAGTACCGATCCATCCACTACGCCGGTCATATATACCGGTATATCGATCGTTTTGAATTGATTGGGATCTGAAACAAATGAAAACTGCTCGATACCGGGGATCAGCAACGGATTGTGGATGGATGATTTATTTACCGATACATTGTACTGTCGGTATGGCTGGAGCTGGCTGATATAATTTATACCGTTTCTTGAAGATATTCTGCCTGTAGCTTGCTCTATCTGGACTGTTCTGTTTTCGGTATATAGCAGTTCATCGCCATTCTCAAATTGTCCTGAATTGTTGTGATCAAGGAACATTCGTACGGCAACACCTGAGCGCCCAACTTGCTGGCGGTTATCCATAAAGGCATTTCTGTTCCCCGGGTCCAAACCAATCGAGCCTCGAAAACTCTGCGTGGCAGAATAGTTGCCGCGGGTTGTCCGAGCGGATGAATTCGACCGGAATGCATTAAAATCGATTGTAATACTGACCCGTCCATATGTGAAATCCCCAATAAAATTTTTGCCGCCTGTCAGATGAAAACGTCCACTGTTCATCATATTTCGCGAAATCTGCAGCTCACTATTTTCGATTTCCTGAAGGTAGGGGATATAGTTAGTCTGGGCTCTCACAAAAACTCCTCTTAGAATCGAAGGCCAGGTGGGTGATCTGCCCATGGTGTAGGTGATTGCAGCATTTAAACGGGCCGATGGGGTGGTCTCAAAAGCGGGTTGGCCGATTTGGGTATCCCTGTAGCCAAATCGCAGGTTGGTGCGTCCAAGCCGGCTATTTAAGTCCACTCGGTAGCGGGTAATGGATGTAAGCTCCCGTCTTTCATTCGTATATGCAATACGAATAAACATAGGGAGAGGGCCGGCAGAAATCGGGGTAAAGAAATTTGTGCGGATATCTGATCGGTTTCGAGAAGGATTGTAGAGGCCACCCATCCGGGTATAGTGTGTATACTCCGCGGTCAAACTTGCAGATGAAGGATAGAGCACGCTGAATGATCCCCGGTAGAATGCATCAGATGCAACTTCTGCCGAAAGCAGGTAGTTTGAAAACCAACGGGTAGAGAGCTGACCGGAAAATGTGGGCACTGAATCGTGAAAATCTTCAAAATATTCGGCACTGCCCGAAACGGTTATTCGACTTGATAAACCTGCAGATATGGAAGATTGCCCCATTAGCCCGCGATCAATCGATCCTGAAACAGGGTTGTCGAGTCTGCCCGCCTGCAGTGTGTAATTGACTACTCCGGGAGGAGTGAATGTGAACGGTATTCTGATTCTGCGATTCTGTTCAATTAACTCGCCGGATGGGGCGTATGAGCGGATACTGTAGCTGGACTTTCCGTACGTTAGCGGCAGCTCAAAATTGTATCTTCCGGATTGGTCAGCGTTCTGAAAGCCAACCAAAGATTGATTCCGATATAACTCTACTTCAGCATCTGCTTCGGTTGTACCTGATAAGTAGGTGTGACCATAAATATGGCGTGGCTCGAGTGGTTCATTACTCAACGAAATTCCGGTGAAGGCAACCGGGTTCAGTCCTCTTGAGTTCGTCTGCCCGATGGTAATAGTGGTCAGGTACGGGCTTTTACGAATTCCATATCTCCAGCGTAGATTTGAAGAGCGCAGCACACTGGCGGTTTCTGAGTGGAATCCATGGATATTTCCCTGGATATCACCTCCAATTACTTCGGCTCCAAACGCCGTATTATAAAGAAAACTGGTGCGTTGAGCTGAGTAATTACCAGAGAGGTTATAATCTAAAAATCCGGCATGAAACAGACGTCTGTTCCTGTCGAACTGCAGAGGGTAGTAGGTTCTGTAGAGTTGATTTTGAGACTGTTCAAGCTGACGTCTCCGCTGTTCACGATCTCGGCGCGCAATAACCGGAAGATCCATATCAGTATTCAGTGTAAGTGAAAGGGATGAAAAATCCGCACTGAAATGAAGATTAAATATTTGACTGAAAATATCTGGGTGAAAATAGATTCCGTCTGGCCGTATGAGTAAATAATTTTTGGGGAAAGTTGAGGATGAATGCTGAAACTCAGCAGTCAAATCATCAATTAAAATCCTGTATTCTCCATAATCTGAAAACCGGCCTGAAATCTCATTTTGAGAAGAGTTGTAGTGGTTTTGAATTTCAAGAAGATCAAAAAGCTGACTGGCAGGAAGATAAAATTCGTTTTGGTGATAAAGTGCGGGGATATAGGTATTAATTACCTGCTGGTGACGAAACTGCAACAGAACTTCACTATTGGTTTCGAATTTTGCAGATGCAGTTTCTGTAGTAACTAAAAGTACCAATATGGTCAATAGAAGCAAATTCCTATTGAGATAAAAGTACCTCACTTTATAGTGAAGTGCGTTTTCTCTGAAACTGGAATAGATTGAACCAGATTGCGTGACGGGATATCACTGCGTTCGGAAATAAATTTTGTTTCGATCAAATACTCACCTGCAGGCCAATTTTCCGTATTAAAAATCGCACGATGATGGTTGTTGAAGTAGACAGACGTAGAACTTTTTCGCTGTTCAACAATTTCACCATCTTCATTACGGATTACGTTTTGTACGGATCCGATAAATGGTGCGTTCCCGGTTCGGTTGACGTTAGTTAATACCGTTATTTTATCATCACTATTAAGAATTTCTGTACCGTTTATTTGAAGTCCGGTTGAAGTCGCCCCCTTTCTTGCAAATACAGCCGTCACCTGGTCGATTTGAAATGCAATTTGTGCAGATACCAATGTGTCATCCGTTTCACCAACAGAAGGAGAGAGCTGGCTTGATGAGACACGCATGCGGGTCCAGTGTACACCGTCCGGTTTATTAATTGGAATCTGACCAATCAGACGAACGGTTTGTCGCTGGCCGGAATCGAGCATAAACGTAGTTGGAAATGCTCGTATGTAAGGCTTTAAAGAATATCGATCCTCCGAATCTTCATCTATATAATTAAGGGTAACGTTGCCAAGTGAATCGGTTTGAGGATATGCAAATTCAAATGAAAGCTGAACCTCAACCGGTGTTTCTGAAGGATTTGATACATAAAAAGATCCTACATTGCTTCCCGGATCCAGAAAAACCGCGGTTGGTGAAATTGTAACCTGCGCAGGTGCCTCTCCGGACTGAAAGAAAAAGAAAATGAGCAGTAAGAAAATGTATTGTTTCATTTGATTCGAAAGCTAAAATCAAGCCGTAGATTCATCTACCTGAATTCACGTGATTGGTTTAAAGAGTTGTCAGAGTAAACTCTATTGTCACACTCTGCCCGCCTGCCTCTGTTGTAGAGTAAGATCCTGAATGTATGGCATCCACGGCTTCAAGCGAACCACCAATGCTCAGAATAATATTTTCGCCGGTGCCGTCTGCTTCTATTGTATTTCCGGATGTTAAGGTTTCATCATTTGAAGTACTACCGTTTACTGATGTGCCGGAAACAACATATATGGAGGGCACAAATGAGATCGTATGACTGTTTGATACCGAAGCCAGAATTCCGTTGCCAAAGGTAACACTAAACGCTTCATTTAAGGCATTTTGAATGGAAATCTGAGCTCTTTGCGGAGTTGTTGCGTTGATATCAGCAGATCCGAGTGGGTTAGAATCCACTACAGCTTGCTGACCGGATTGAATATTTCCAAATTCCACAACGGCAGGGTTTGTAACGAATTCAAGCGCACTTTCTACAGTGGCTGTTACGTCAATGGTTTCTGTTGCTTCCTGAGCGTAAACTCCATGGGCAAAAAAGAGAGAGAGTAGAGTAAATAGCGCGATTTTTTTCATCGTAATTAAGTTTTTTTCGGTAATCGAGTGTAATCTCACATGGCAGGTGTGAAATAACAGGTTTAGTTCCGCCTTCTGTATCAGTTATTCGTAATAGATAGTAAGTGTTGCTTTCCCCGTGTACAGTCCCGGCAGTATATCGTCAACATCGATTGATCCACCGATAATAATCCACAGGGCACTCCAATACTCCTGTTCTCCACTACTGTATTCACGATTTGATAATTCTATCTGTTCTATACCTTCACGTATAGGCTGAGCTGATTCATTGTAGTTCTCCCCATCTCTATAAAATGCATTAAGAGATAGATTTATCCTGTTATCGGACGCATTATGGGCGTGCTTAAGAACATTAGAGGATTCTAAAGTTAACAGAATTTGACTTGCCTGGTATGTATTAATTCTGAATACGCCGGCACGGGAACTATCAAACCCGATATGATGATGGCCCGAATTAGTCTCAATCATTCCAAAATCAAGATGCTGTTCTACGGTAGCTTCAGATTCAGGCTCAATTTCAATCTGAAAGTTCAAAAACTGTGCTGAACCAGCATTAAAAGCAGCACAATTAAGGAGGATCGAAAATGTGAAAACGAGAAATTTCAAAGCGTAGGCCTTTTACTGGTATTCAATTGTTACGGTGATTGAGCCGGAATAGAAACCTGCAAAAATATTACCCACATCAATTTCACCATAAAGGAAGATAAACGCTTCACTGTTGACAGACTCCTGGTTGAAATCACCACTTTGTGGAATGGGAGGCGGGCCGGGGAGCTGAAACTCACGGGCTTTAATCGGAAAACGGGCGTTCCCAATATTATTTGTTCCCGTTCCGGTTACATGAATATATTCGGCATCCGACACCTGATTGATTCCGCGGTTTGCATAGCCTGCTTTCATTGTGAATGGAATGCTCCTGAGAGGATCACCGCTGTATGATGGATCACCGTTCAGCAACAGTTCTCCAGTTCCATTGATGTCAACCAGAATATCCAGGTAATGAACTCCAATTGCTGAAATAGAAACTGCTTCAGTTAGTGAAATCTCGTACACACCGCCATTTCTGACCACCGCGCCATCAAACTGCAGGTCTGAAAGTGTTACATTTTCAAGATGAAGTGTGTAAGTTCCGTATTCACTGAAATTGATCTCCTGCGAAATTCCGTCTGACGGATTCATCATTGTCATGACGAGTACTCCCAGACTCACCAGAAGCAATTTTAACGAATCAAAAGGTGAACCATTGGTAATATAATGAATAGCTTTAGTCATCAGATATATTCAATTTCTATGGTAAATTCACCATCATATATACCCGGGGCAGCATTCGACAGATCAACATCACCCCCAATCCAAATAAAAAATTCCCCATCCTCATTAAATTGAAGTTCCCTTGTGGTTTGCTCCAGAGGTTCAGCCGAGTTTTGGTCGTTTAGGTGATTACCGGCTATGCGGTACCGAAAAGCGATTGAACCTGGACCATCTGGATTCCTGATTGTGAAGTCCCGGATGTAATTTAGCCTGAATTCACTTCCGGGCAGACCACTGGCAATCATTTTCCCTGCTCTTCCACTTGAAATGGGGCTAATTCTCAATACAGGATTCTGCCGGTCCAACCCATGAAAATCTAGCGTTTGAATGGTGAGCAGTTCGATAGAATTCTGGAAATTGGCCGAGATATGAATAGATATGGATTTAGTTTGGCCGCTTTGAGCTGATACAATCAAAGGAACACATAGAAATACGATCCATAACGGTAACGTGCGACAAACTGTTTTTATAAGTGAGAACACGCAGGAAAAGTTGTTTTGAGAGTCAGACTGTGATTAAATCTGATTATCGTACCAAAACAATATTTTCTTAATTGCAGGAATGCTTGTTATTTCAGAATTTCGGATCTTTTTCATTCTTCTGATAGAGCTTAAAAAGTTCGCCACGCCTGATTTTTCCCAAAGATGTGGTGGGAATTTTATGAACAGGTACATACTCTTTTGGGATTTTGTATCCCGACACACGTTTTTTTAGCTCACCAGAGAACCATTCAGGGTCAAATGATTCTTCGTCTTTTATTTCAAGCAGGGCAACAACTTTTTGTCCCCATTCAGGATCTGATATCCCGGTCACTGCTGCCCGGATCACCCCATCGAAATTTTCAAGAATCTGTTCAATTTCAACCGGATCCACATTTTCCCCACCTGTGATGATTCTGTCAGTTCGCCTGTTTTTGATAAAAAGTTGCTTCCTTCGGTTCAGGTGGCCGATATCACCGGTATTGAACCAGCCGTTTTCATCAAAAACACGTGAGTTGAGAGCAGGGTCGGGGTAAGAATCGATCACTTGTGGTCCTCTCAGCCAAATTTGGCCGATTTCATTCGGCGGCTGAACGGATCCGTTTTTAGGATCACGTATCTGAACCTCGTTGGGTTTAAAAATAGTTCCCACGCTTTTTTTAGGGTGATACATTCCGCGGGGCTGAAGCATCGGATTAGCTGCGATTTGCGCGCAGGTTTCTGTCATTCCGTAACTCGAAACAACCGGTACACCCCGCTCAAGCGCTCGGTCTATCAGCCCATCGGGAACAGGGCCGCCACCAAGAAGAAGTGCTTTAAATTCAAGGTGCAGCTGAAAAAGCGGTTCATCAAGCAGGCGCTGAAGCATCGTTGGAACCAGAGAAGCGACCTGGAACAGGCGATTTTCAGACAGAAAAGTTCGGATTTGATCCTCATCAAAACTGTCCAGCCTGAAAATCGCCGAATGATACAGAATAGATCGAATAACGATTGATATTCCGCCTATGTGATTGAGCGGTAAACAGAGCAGCCAAAAACGGTCGGGGTCAGGTTTAAAGTTGATTGCGGATGCCTGTGTTGCAAAAATTATCTGTCTGCGCAGTAATGATACCAGTTTTGGTCTCCCGGAAGATCCGGAAGTGAAAAAATATCCGAATGGGAGTGAAGGATCAGAAGAGGGTTTCTCGATTGTATTTTCAGATGCAATTACATTCAGATCACGTTTTGCGATATCTAAAACCGGGTAATCATCAGCCCTGGCCCGGTTTTCAGAATCTGTATAAAATGCACCGGGCTTTTTGATATTGATTTGGTCCCGGAGCTCAGCATCGGTCAGGTCGGGGTTGAGCGCGATAAATGGTATTTTCAGTAGATTGCATCCGGCAATCACAAAAATCAGTTCATCACTGCTTCGGCTAAGCAGGGCCAGCGGACGATCTTCCGAAATGTTGTTCTCGCTGCACATTTTAGCGAATATTGAACAAAATCCATAAAGGTGCGAATAATCGTATATCGTTTTTTCCGAAGCCAGGAAGCTTTTCTTGGGGTCAGGTAGTGAAAATTCAGGATAATTCAATTTTTGGGAACTCATTTCAAAAAAGTTTTTCGAGGCGTTCAGGATCTAAAGAGTTAAACGGTACAATCGATTGACCGGAAACATTATCTAAAAGCGCATGGTTTTTGTCATCCGATGTCTTCGATAAATCATACGAAAAAAAGTCTCCGGTATTTAATCCGTGCGCCGAAATTCGGCTGCCGAATATGCCGGCTAAAAGTGTAATGAACCTCCTTCCAACGATAGATTCAAGAGCAGTGGTAAAAATCACTCTGTCTACAAGATGATCGTAACGGGAAATTGTTGCAAATAAAGGGATTAAATTTCCAAGCAGCATAGGTTTAAGAATATAAAAGAGTGATTCAGATTCGAATCGGAAAACATTTGCGTATCCGAATTTTGGAATGGATTCATCAAGCGCAATTGGCAGATGTGAGCGTTCCGTGATTTCGGTTATTTGACGGATGTTTGTAAGCCTAACCGGCTCTTCAAGATACTCTACCGGAAGATGAGCAAACAGTTCCGATAAAATTGAGATTTGTTCAAGTGGCCAGGAACGGTTGGCATCAATTCGAAATTGAATTCCAGGGAACCGGCTGGAGGCGTTATTCAGAATTTGAGCTAACTCACCCGGTTGATTTCCAGTTTTAATTTTGAACACTCTGAATCCCTGATCAACGCCATCAGAAATACGGTTTAAAATGTAATCTCTGTCACCTATTCCGATAACGGCATTGATTTCAAGCTGATTTTGAACGGAATGATTTAAAAGGGTTGACAGCGATTGGTTGCTTCGATGACAAAGCAGCATCAACCCGAGGCTGCTAACGCCGAATTGGAAGGATGGAATTTGAGGTAATGCAGATGTAAAATGAGCGAGTGAATCCAGGGTGAATGGTTCAGAATAAAACTCCTCGATCGACCCTCTGAAATTTGAATAAACAGTTTGAACCTGTTTATGGTTTTCAGAAGAAAAACCAGTGAGCGGAGCTGATTCCCCGATCAGGTCACATTGAGAATTTCGATAACGTAAAATAAATCCTTCTCTGTTTTCAAAGGAGCCGGCAGCGGTGGTAAACCGTTCGGAAAAAGGGAGTCGATATCTGTAGAGGCTAAACATAGGTATCAATGATAAAAGCGGCAGCGAGCAGAAATCCAAACATCATCATCAATCGGGCTGTTTCAGCAAGGGTATCGTTTAGCTCTTTTTTATCGATGTTGGTCCAGATCGTTTGATTCAATTTGTAGGCTGGAAATAGGGTTAGGTAGGCGAGATAAATCCATCCGGAGGCATCCGTTAAAACGTGCATCAATGAAAGAGACAAGTATGAGAGGACAAGCATTGCGGTGTACTCAGCCTTCAGCATGTTTTCACCAAATAGCACCCCAAGGGTTCGTTTATTGGCCGCCCGGTCCTGTTCAATATCACGGAGATTATTTACAACCAGAATATTTACACAGAGTGCGCCAACCGGAATGGAGGCCCAGAAAGAGGTTACTGACCAGCTCAAAGCATTCACATAATACGTTCCTGTTACAGCAACGATTCCAAAAAAGATAAACACAAAAAGGTCACCCAGTCCATTATATCCAAGCGGGTAGGGGCCGCCGGTATAAAGCACGCCAAAAAGGAGCGATAGGAGCCCGATCAGAAGTACAACCCAGCCGCCGATCCACACAAGGTAAAGCCCGGCAAAAAAAGCTATAAGCATGGCGGCGATTGTAGCATTTCGCATCGCTTTGGGGGTGATGAGTCCGGCAGCCGTTGCCCGTTCAAAACCGAGACGTTCATCGGTATCGGCACCTTTTATAAAATCGAAATAATCGTTGGCAAAATTGGTACCGACCTGGATAGTGAGGGCGCAAAACAGGGCGACAAATGTGGTGTCAAAACGGAAAAGCTGATGGTTCCAGGCGATCGCGGCGCCGGTTAATACAGGCACTACTGCAGCCGCCAGGGTTTTAGGGCGGGATGCGCTCAGCCAGAGCTCTATTTTATTCTTTTTCAAAGGTTTAAGTGGTAATTGTGGTGTGAGTATTTTGGTTTCATGAAGATAGTGAATCTGGTGCACCCTAAAAAAGTTCAGTTAGCAAACCGTTAGTTCAGTCGTATACTTTAAATTGTTAACTCGGAAGCGCTTCTACGGTAATAAATAAAAGAAATAATCAGTTTGAATTTCTTTAGTAAATAACTACATCTGAATTGATTAAAAAAATTTTGTTAATACTCATCTGGTCAATATATTTACCACTGTTTTTGAATTTTAACTCAAGCTGGTTGACGTTTACTGCACAGGCTCCGAAGGCTCAGGCAGTTAAACAACCAATCAACTTTATAAAACTACAAATACCCACGAACGCATGGCATACTCTAAACTTGAATACATTTGGCTTGATGGATATGAGCCTACTCAGCATCTGAGAAGTAAAACCAGAGTTATACACGATTTTAGCGGAAAACTTGAAGATGCACCCATTTGGGCATTTGATGGAAGTTCAACTCTCCAGGCAACCGGGAGCTCTTCTGATTGTCTGTTGAAACCGGTTGCGATCTATCCTGATCCTGATGTGAAGCATGGATACCTGGTGATGACTGAAGTTCTGAATTCAGACGGTACCCCGCACGAAACGAATTCAAGAGCTGCAATTGATGAAGATGACACCGATTTTTGGTTTGGTTTTGAACAGGAATATTTCCTTGTAGATCCTGAAACAAATCGCCCCCTCGGATTTCCGATCAACGGGTATCCCGCACCGCAAGGCCTCTACTATTGCGGCGTTGGAGCAAGGAATGTTTTTGGACGCGAAATTATCGACGAACATCTTGATATCTGCCTGGAAGCAGGATTGAATGTTGAGGGCACAAATGGCGAAGTTGCAGCCGGACAGTGGGAATTTCAGATTTTTGCAAAAGGCGCAGCCCAGGCCGGTGACGAAATCTGGGTTGGCCGCTACCTGATAGAGCGAACCGCACGCAAGTATGGAATTGCAGTAGACTGGCATCCGAAACCACTCGGTGATACGGATTGGAACGGATCAGGAATGCACGCCAACTTTTCCAACGGTTTCATGAGAGATACCGGCGGCGAGGAAAATATGAAAAAGATTTGTGAAGAGTTCGGAAAGCACATCCAAGAACATATTGATGTTTACGGTGCTGATAACGACAAGCGACTTACAGGTAAACACGAAACGCAGTCTATCGACAAATTCAGCTATGGTGTATCTGACCGGGGAGCTTCTATCCGGATTCCGATCTCTACGATCGATGATGGCTGGAAAGGACGTCTGGAAGACCGTCGTCCCGCTTCAAATGCCTGCCCGTATGAAGTAGCTTCACGAATTATTAAAACGGTACGTAACGTTAAGCCGTAATTTATTCTTTGCATTTGCTATGAATAATAAAGCCCCATCTTTTCCAGGTGGGGCTTTTTTTTGCCTGCAAACAGAATTTAGATTGATCAGTAAAGCAGGTATTTTTATGGAAAATGTTGCTGCCCCCGAAGTTTAATTCATCCCGTAAAGAGTGTACATTCTTTAGAATCTTTAATAGAAATCCGAAGAGTCCCACAGGGTAAATATCAGAAAACGTACATCATGAAATACACGAAAGATGAAATTGCGGGATTAATTGAATCACATCCGTCAAATCACATAAAAGTAGCTGTAACGGATATTGACGGAGTGTTGCGCGGAAAGCTGATCTCGAAGAAAATTTTCCTGAAAGCACTTCACAGCGGCACCGGATTTTGCAATGTTATCTTTGGGTGGGATGTAAATGACAATGTGTATGAAGATTCAAAAGTTACAGGCTGGCACACCGGTTTTCCCGATTCAAAAGTGACCATCGATCCCGGAACGTTTCGAGCAATTCCGTGGGAAAACGATACTCCGTTTTTCCTGGCTGATTTTAATCAATCGAAAGAATTAAGCGGAGTTTGTCCGCGTTCACTCCTTAAAAAAGTTGAGAAGGAATGCCATTCAATGGGTTACCGTCCTTTTTTTTCAAGTGAATATGAGTGGTATAATTTCAGTGAAACTCCACAATCATTAAGTGAAAAAGGGGGCGTAAATCCAACGCCATTCACACCGGGTATGTTCGGATATTCAATGCTTCGTGCATCACAACAGAACGATTATTTCAACGCACTGGCTGAGGAATTGAGCCTGTTTCATGTTCCGGTGGAAGGAATTCATACAGAGACGGGTGACGGAGTATATGAAGCGTGTATCGAATATACCACAGTTCTCGAAGCTGCCGACAGAAGTGTTCTTTTTAAAAATGGAGTGAAAGAGATCGCTTCAAGGTTTGATATCATGCCCAGTTTTATGGCGAAATGGAACAATCATCTGCCGGGCAGCGGAGGTCATATACACCAGAGCTTGTGGGATGAGGATGGAAGTAAAAACCTCTTTTATGATGAAGAACGAAAAGAAAAGTATTCTGAATTGATGGAGCACTATATCGCGGGTCAGCTTCATTGCCTTCCCTATATCCTGCCGCTGTATGCTCCAACGGTAAACAGTTACAAACGATTTGTTTCAGGTTCATGGGCATCTACGAGCGTCAGCTGGGCTGTAGATAACCGGACGACTGCACTGCGTGTGATCGCATCAGGGCCCGAAGCTGCCCGCCTGGAGACGCGCGTGCCAGGCGCCGATGCGAATCCCTACCTGGCAATAGCAGCGGCTCTGGCGTCTGGATTGTACGGCATCAAAAATAGGCTTACTTTAAATACACCTCAGACAGAAGGAAATGAATACAGCCGGGATACATCCGAACAACTGCCGGCCACACTGAAAGATGCCACGGAAAAAATGAAGGCATCCGATCTTCCGGCTGAACTTTTTGGTAAAGCATTTACGGAACATTTCATCTACACACGGGAGTGGGAATGGAAACAATTCTCACAAGCCGTAACGGACTGGGAGTTAAAACGATATTTTGAAATCATCTGAAATTACTTCATGAATCAAATTGATTTTATTGGGATTGTCAGAGAAGCGGTTAAGAGTTTTGATGATTCCAAACGGATTGTCAGAATTGATGACATCAGTGCGAAGGTTTCTACTAATCACGTATACCGGATAAAGTTTTCTGACCACAACATTATTATTGCCAAACTCTCATATTTTGGCAAATTCGAACATTTTGTGGAAGATCACAGCATTATAAATTCGCTGTCAAATAATTTGCCGGCACCGTTTGAAAATGTGCTTGCCCGATCGCTGATCAAAGGAAATACGCTTTTTGTTCATCGCCATACCGACTCTTTTATTGATGCGTGGATTGTGTTCTACCGGCCGATGCGCGTTCGAAAAAAATTACCGAAACGGCTTAACGAAGAACAAATTAAAAAGCTTGGTCGTACGTTTGCACAATTTCACCAGGCTTGTTTTAGTGTGAAAAATACGCTGCCACCATCATCGAAAACAATGCAGATTGATATTGAACACCTGCAGCGGATCCTGCAAACTCCATTGGGTCAGCACGACCACCGGATGCACGTAGACCTGATCCGCGAGCAGTGTAACATGTTTCTTGAAAATTCAGCAAAACTGAATGCGGAAAGTTTTGAAACAATCCCGGTCTTTGTAGATTGGAACATTGGCAACTTTTCGGTGACCAAGCAGCTGACACTTCATTCGCGCTGGGATTACGACTGGTTCCGCGTTAGTTCGAGGATGATGGATTTTTATTTTTTCAGCAGAATTGTTTCTGATGTTGGTGATCAGACTACTTTCAGCTATGATATTGACCGGTTTATGGAGGAACGGTTTATGATTTTCCTGAAGGCGTACCACGAAGAGTATCCGCTGACGGAAGCTGAAATACGGTTCCTTCCGGAAACGTACCGGTTTTTTCTGCTCAATTATGTTGTAAAGTACGGCCGCTACTTTTTTCATGAGGTCTTTTCCAACCGGCTGCAGCAGGAAGCGTATAACAATCACCTGCCGACCATAGAGGAGAAGTTTGATGCAGAGCCTCTTTTACGCACGATTTTCGATTAACTATCAGTAACAGCTATTATGGAAAAAGTATCTTTTAAATCAATTATCTCAAACTATAAGGCAGTTTTTGTAGATTCCTACGGAGTACTGAAAAATCATCAGGGTTTGATTGATGGCGTGGAAACTGCGATCAAACACGTGCGCGATGAGGGTAAAATTTTGCGTGTACTCACCAATGATGCATCCCGCAGCCAGGATGAACAGGTGGAGATGTTCATGAACATCGGGCTTAATACGTTGAAAAGCAGTGAAATTATCACCTCCGGTATGCTTGCCAGGCATTTCCTGGAATTGAAAATTAAAACGGGGAAAATTGCCTACCTCGGCACACCAAGTTCTGCAAGGTATTTTTTGCAGTTTGGGATTGAACCGGTTCCCGTAGCTGAAATCGACCTGGAGGATATCGACGATATTCTCGCTTTTGTTTTCCTGGATGATGAAGGCTTTGACTGGAATGAAGGGATCAACAAAACGGTGAATTTTCTGCGGCGCAAAAACCTTCCGGTGATTGTTGCCAACTCCGATAAATACTATCCGATCTCTAACAATGATGTCGCCGTGGCAATTGGGGGGATTTCCAGGCTGATAGAATCAGTTCTGAACCAGAAGTTCATCCGTTTCGGAAAGCCAGATTCCCAGATGTTCATGTATGCGTATGACGATATCAACAAGTACGGTAACTTTTCCAAAAGTGATATCCTGATGGTGGGGGATACGCTGCATACCGATATCCTGGGCGGAAATAAATTTGGCCTGAAAACGCTGCTGGTACTTTCCGGAAATACTCGCCCGGAAAACTTTGAGATGAAAATTAACTCCACCGGTATTATACCCGATTATATTACAGACTCCATTCTCACCTGATCAACTGGACACCAAAAAGTCATAGTGAAAGCCAGGGGAATTTTTTGAAATCGGGTTTTCGTTTTTCCAGAAATGCGTTGCGTCCCTCTTCAGCTTCATCGGTCATGTAGGCCAGCCGTGTCGCTTCGCCCGAAAATACCTGCTGCCCCACCATTCCGTCATCCACTAAATTAAAAGCGAATTTAATCATTCGGATGGCGGTCGGACTTTTTTCAAGAATTTCCTGTGCCCACTGATATGCGGTCTCTTCAAGTTCTTCGTGGGGAACCACTTCGTTCACCATTCCCATTTCGTATGCCTCCTGAGCGGAATAACTTCGGCCGAGAAAGAAAATCTCGCGGGCACGTTTCTGCCCAACCTGCCGGGCGAGGAGTGCCGAACCGAAGCCGCCATCAAAACTGGCTACATCGGCATCTGTCTGTTTGAAAATAGCGTGCTCTTTACTGGCAAGGGTCAAATCGCAAACCACATGCAGGCTGTGGCCGCCGCCAACCGCCCAGCCCGGGACGACGCAGATTACAACCTTACTCATAAAACGGATCAGCCGCTGGATATCGAGAACATTCAGTCGCTGCACGCCGTCGCCGCCTTCATAGCCCCGTTTGCCGCGTACTTTTTGATCACCGCCCGAACAAAACGACCAGACGCCATCATCTGCGGGACCTTCTCCGGAAAGCAGAATGACACCAATAGAAGTGTCTTCACGAGAATCGATCAGTGCCTCTTCCATTTCATAAAGAGTTTTCGGCCGAAATGCATTTCGGATATTAGGCCGATTAATGGCTATCCGTGCAACACCGTTTGATTTCTTGTATGTGATATCTTCGTACTCTTTTACCGTTTTCCAGTCAGACATGGCTGTTTAAAAATTGAGTTAATATTTTGGCAATCTGTTCCGGCCGGTCGGCATGAACCCGGTGGCCGGCATCTTCAATAATTTCTACTGTAGCATTGCTGCAAAGTTGAGCCATTTGAGTCATCTTATCAACATATTTTTGATCAATTTTTCCGGCGATCAGGAGTTTCGGATGGTTTAAATCAGCAAGAGTTTTGCAAACGGGAGACATCACACCGGCCCCGAAACCCCGTAGTGAAGCAGCCATCCATTTTGGGTTTTGCTGTCTGATGATCTGTTCATAATTGATTTCCGACTCATCATTTTGGGAATCGAACAGAGGCAGGCGAATCCACTCATCAACAAACGATTCAAAATCTTCTTCAATCTCCTGCGCCCGGTTTTCATCAGTCGCTGCACGATTTTCACGCTCATTAGAATCTGTAATTCCGCAATGGGTGCTCTCCAGGATCAACCCTGAAAAATAGGAGGGATGATTAGCCACAAGATGCTGTGCGAGGCGTCCGCCCATGCTGTAGCCATAAATAAAAAGGTCAGGCAGCTTCAGTCGATTGAGAACAGACAGCAGATCGGCGACCTGGTTCTGGGCAGCAAATCGATCCGGATTCACTTCATCGCTGATGATCGTATCGCCGTGGCCGAGAAGGTCGATCGTGACAGGGTTACACGTCTCTCGGACTCTGCTGATAACCGGTTCAAACACTTTGGATGAGCCCATAAAACCGTGTAAAAAGAAGAGGTACGGAAGGTCAGCCCGGTTTTGATGGATGTTAACTTTGTACATCACGCCGTTTGTATAAAGTTTCATCCTACGATCCCCACAATTCTTTTCTCATACTCATACTTGCGTCGGGATCGGTAATGCATTCGATGATCCGTACTCCTGGATTTTTAACTGACGAAAGTCCGGTTTCCTCCAGTTGCTGACGATTTTCTACACGCTGATATATGATGTTGTGCGCCTTTGCGATGTCCTCAATGTTTACATTTTGTGGTGTTTCAAAAAAGTCGGTGTACGTCTTTTTCTGATCGTAAACAGGCAGCATTCGAAAAATATTTCCGCCTTTGTTGTTTACAACTATAACGGTGAACGGAGTTTCTGATTTTTGTAATGTGAGCAAGGCATTTGAATCGTGAAGAAAAGCGAGATCACCGGTCAGGCAGGTTGTGGGCTTGCCGGATGCAATTGCGGTGCCGATCGCTGTGGATAAAATCCCGTCGATGCCCGCAGCTCCGCGGTTGACCGTTACATGTTGTCCCGGTTCGCCAAACAACGCCGCATCCCGAGGCGGGAGAGAGTTCGAAAGCATGATGCTGTTTCCTTCGTTGCTATCATGTATAAAGCGGGAGAATATATGACCGTCTGTTAACCTGTTTTCCTTTTCTAAGAACGAGTGCAGAATTTCACCGGCTTCTTGATCTGCATCTTTCCATACGGTTAGTTTGTAGGAAGTGGTTTGGTCAAATATTTCCAAATCAATTGTTTCACCGGGGGAGAGATTCACCACAAGATCTGAGCTCATCTGGTGATCCTGCCATGAATTCCGGTAATCAAACCGTATCGTATCAACATCCTTCCAATCCTCCAGTGCGGTTAGCACCGATTTTGTGAATGGCTGGTCACCAAAACGGAGAATCAGATCGGGTTTGAGTTTTTGACGAGTAGCTGGATTTCGTAAAAACTGTTCATAACGGTGAACTCTGAGCGGATGTTCACCCAGCTGAGAACCCGGCTCCGCGATAATCGGACCAATGAATTGTTCGGCAAACCGGAAAGCAAGCTTTTCAGGGGATTGAAATGCATTTGAAGGTCCGGCTATAATCAGCGGATTTTCCGCATGTTTGATGCGATCTGTGATCTCATTACCCAGGATTACGGATTTGGTGAGATCGGCTTTTTGATTAAAACTGTTTTCATTCTCACTTCGGAATAGGTTTTCCGCTCGCTTTAATTCGTTTTCTTCCGGTTCAAGTGGTTTTCGAAAAGGTACGTTGATGTGGGCTGCTCCGCCTTTCGTTACAGCATCTGAAATCGCCTGTCTTGCAGAAAATCGGATTCTGTCAATGTCCCAGCTTTGATTGACCGGTTCACCAAGTTCATGAAAAAGTACGGTGTGATCCCCAAAGAGTTTTATCTGATCAATCGTCTGGGAGCTGCCGATACCGCGAAGGTTTGGCGGCCGGTCAGCAGTGAGAACCACTATCGGTACACCGGAGGCGCGGGCTTCTGCCACAGCCGGAAAATAGTTCGCCGCTGCAGTTCCGGAAGTGCAAACAAGAATGGCCGGAACGCCGGTCTGCTTTCCAATTCCCAAAGCGATGAATGCGGCTGACCGTTCATCCAGCACCACTGTTGATTTGATCTTCTGGTGATGCGCACAGGCCAGTGTCAGCGGAGTGGAGCGGCTCCCGGGGGATATGACAGCGTGACGGACACCAAACCCAGTGAGGGCATGAATCAGTTCAGCTGCAGTTTCATATGGGGAGAGCAGGCGGTCAGAGCTCATTCAGCGCAGTGGTGATGGGCTGAAATTTCATCAGGGTCTCCTGCCATTCACTTTCGGGGTCAGAATCACCCACGATCCCGCATCCTGCAAAAAGGTGTGCGTTATTTTTATGGAGCAGGGCGCTTCGGATCGCCACGGCAAATTCTCCGCATCCGTTCAAATTGTACCAGCCCACGGGTGCAGCGTACCATCCGCGTTCGATCTGCTCAATTTCCTGGATAAACGGCACGGCGTTCTCCCTCGGAAAACCGCCAACAGCAGGAGTTGGATGAAGCTGCTGAACAAGATCATGAATCTTCACGCCGCTTTTGATGGTAGCAGAAATAGGAGTGAAGAGATGTTGAACGTTATTCAGTTTTTTTATTTGCGGCTTATTGGGGTGCTCCACCCTGTAACTGTACGGAGCGAGAGAGTTGTCAATTGCGCGTACCACAAATTGATGCTCTATCCGGTCTTTGTGGCTGTCAAGAAGAGATTGTGCGAGGGCAGCGTCTTCTGAGGCACTTTTCCCGCGGGATGTACTTCCGGCAAGGCCTTCGGTTTTGAAGGTTCCGTCCTCAAAAGAAGCGAGCCGTTCCGGGGTGGCACCAATGAACGATGTTTCCTTATCAATCTGAATGATAAAATTGTAGCATTCCGGATATTTTTCACGCAGATGGTAGCTGAGAAGCGTTGGATTCAGATTATGTTTCGATTTCAACTTGACCGATCGTGCGAGCACAATTTTCTCGAATGCTTTTTCGTGGATCAGATCTTTGGCGCGATCCACACGATCCAACCAGGTTGGTTTATCAAAAGCAGACTGCATGTTGCAAAGAATATTCTGATTGCCATTTATGGCTGGCGCTGGTAAGGCATGTCTGCCCGAAATATTGAGAAAGTCGGTAACCCGCTCAATAATCTCCATGTAGATATCGTGAATCGCTTTTGATTTCCGCTCGAGTATGAGCGTCAGCATATGCCTGTGACCGCTTTTTACAAGAATCCACTCCGGCAGCACAAAACGTGCGGCTCCAAATCGTTTCCAGATTTTACCAACATTGTGATCGCCAAAACTGTATCCGCCTAAAAACAGCGGCCCGGCCATGTTATGAGTGACTGATGTGTAGGCAGAGATTCTCTTCTTCAGTTTGTTTGTCTTTTCAGAAATCTCATCAAATCGGTTTTGTCCCGTAGCACGTAATTCTGAAACTTTACCTGCTGCAGAAATAGAGATTTTATTTACGGGATGATCCCAATAAAATTTATCCTCTTCAGAAGAGTGCTGTTCCAGCGCAACGAGCGGGTCGATAGGAGCGATCGGCAGAGTGATAGATATCAGGCGATCCGGGTTCTTTTTTTCCTGGGATAACGCATGAAGAAACGCTTTGAAAGACTCGCTGTCCAGCGTTTCAATAAATTCTGTTGTGGTTTTTGGAAACCGTTCTGCAGATATCATAGCTTCGAAACTTGTGATGTTATATAACTTTCAATATAAATTGAAAGTTTAACAATCCCAAAGTAAAAGGTTTAAAAGAATAACCACTCAAACATCGATTAGCAATTGAAGCCTAACAGCTTAACCGATTTTGGAGCACTTCGTTAGAGATGTTCAAAAATGCAATTGAGATCCTGCATTGAGGGGGCAGGAAGACTGCATTTTGAGATTTTGTAAAGCCTTCATAGAAGTATTCAGGAAAATACGTAGCTATTTTGCGTCGTCGGGCTGACCGATTTCAAACGGATTCTGGATCCCGTATTCTGTTGGATCAAATTCAGCCAGTTCAAAGAAATAATCCCATGCCAGCTTGCTCTGTCCGTTTTTTTCAACCCAGTTCGGGTGGCTCTGTTTGATCAGGCCAACAACACGTTTTGCGTATTTCAGCCTCTCTCCGTGATCATCAATATTTGGAATAGCAGCGATCATCAGATCCATGTTATAGCCACAGTCGTAATCTTTTGGTTTACCTTGATCTAAAAACATCTTTATTGATAAAGTGGAAGTTGATTTGATTCAATATCTCCTAAATTTACGATTTTCACACCACTAAAGTAAAAGGAGAGTATATCTTTATAATTCCAGCCGTTTTCGGCCAGTCCGAGTGCTCCCCATTGACACATTCCCACACCGTGGCCCATCCCGCTGCCTTCAATAATAATATCATTCTCCTCCTCAACCCAGCTAAATCGCGTGCTTCGAATGGCCATCGGACCGAATGTTGCGTTTATCATCAGCCGAAATTCATTTCCCGTAAAGCGTAATTCGCGGCCTTGCCCATTCTTGAGGATCAGGTGACTGACCCTTTCTGTTTGATCTTTCTGTAATTCCGCGGATCGGTATCTGAACCCATATCGCTCACGCAGGAGTTCATCCATATCATCCCGATGAAGAGTGTAGCTCCATTCGTAATGCGGCGATGCAGAACAACTTCCGCCATCATTGAGCGCACGAAGGTAGGGGTGCGGCTCTCCTGCCCATACATCTTCATTGTTTGAGGTGTGCCCGCCGCAGGTGCTTGAAAAAACAGCAAGAATAAGCTGATCGCTCCAGGTAAGAATTTCGCCCCGTGTCTGTTGTGTCGCTTCTTCATATCTGGGTCTGTCAGGGAGGTGTCCAAGGTAGACCTGGTTCGCTTCGTAATCTCTGACATCAAAATCCGGATAGGGCGAACCGGCAATGGACCAGAGAGCGTAAGTTCTGGAGACAACCGCCTGCGCTTTCAGGGCCTCCGGATGTTCAAAATTCATTTCACTGCCCACAACGGCAGCAATATACGATTCAAGCGGAACGCTGTTTATGATTTCTATAGAGCGATTATCACGGCCCGGTTTCAGCAGCAGTCTGCCGTGGTAGTACCGGTATCCGTGAGGTTCTGAAATGAGACGCGCCGGAAGATCATCCGAAATGACCATCAGAGAATCGATTTCCTGTTTGATGCCGGACGTTTCCAGGTAGAGCCGGTTTTCTGAAATCTTTACGGCTACATCAATTGAGAGATCTGATAATTCAACTGAAACCTGGTCGCTGTAAAAACGGATGGAAGAGGCTTCGGATGTAATCCTGACAGAATCCGGTGGGTTCAGACTGAAGAGCGATACGCGCACAATCCGGTCCGCCTGAAGAGATCGGGATTCGGGATCGGCAGAATGATCCTGTTTGGAAACTGTAAAACCGCTAAGGAATGGCAGAATCAATGTTAAAAAAAAGAGGTGTTTGATGGTCAATATCAAAAAATTACAGGTAAGTTTGGGGCGGCCTGCAGAATAGCTGTTGTGAAATACATTCTAACAACACGCCGCATTTTTTATATCTTTCACATGAAATTTTAAAAACAAGGTTCTCAGAAACCGAACGGATAACTTACCAAAAACTTTGATGATGATTCAAGATTCAATATTGGAGGCGATCGGCAATACACCGCTCGTAAAATTGCACCATGTTACAGAAGATCTGCCGCTGACGGTGGCCGCAAAGGTTGAATACCTGAACCCCGGACAGAGTATAAAAGACAGAATTGCCCTTAAAATGGTTGAAGATGCCGAAAAAGAGGGACTCATCAAGCCCGGCGGGACGATTATTGAAGGAACATCCGGAAATACCGGGATGGGTCTGGCTCTTGCAGCGGCTGTGAAAGGGTATCACTGTATTTTTACAACAACCGATAAACAGAGCCAGGAAAAAATTGATTTGCTGCGTGCACTGGGTGCCGAAGTTCGTGTTTGTCCGACCAATGTAGAACCTGAAGATCCGGAAAGCTATTACTCTGTAGCAAAAAGGCTCAGTAAAGAGATTCCAAACTCGTACTACCCAAATCAGTACGATAATTTGAGCAATACCAAAGCTCACTACGAAACCACCGGCCCGGAAATATGGGAACAGACCGGCGGTAAAATCACGCATTATGTAGCAGGAATGGGAACCGGCGGAACAATCACCGGTGTGGCAAAATATTTGAAAGAAAAAAATCCTGATATCAAAGTAATCGGCGTGGATAGTGTTGGATCTGTCTATAAAAAATATTTTGAGAGCGGCGGTGAGTTTGATAAAAAGGAGATTAAACCATACCTGACAGAAGGGATTGGCGAAGATATCATCCCGGGAAATATCGATTTCCAGTATATCGATGCAGTTGAACAGGTGAACGATAAAAATGCGTTTATAATGACGCGCGAGCTTGCTAAAAAAGAGGGTTTGTTTATCGGGGGATCCTGCGGTGCGGCCGTATATGGTGCACTTGAATATGCGAGAAAAGAGAAATTAGGTAAAGATGACCTGATGGTGGTAATTCTGCCGGACAGTGGCACACGTTACACCTCAAAAATTTACAACGACGACTGGATGCGGGAAAAGGGATTTCTCGACGAATAGAGAATTCCTGATTTGCAGCCAATGAATGGTTTATGGGGGCCGGGGGTGTGTCAGAAAGGCCGGGTGCTCAAATTAAAACCACTTATGATTAAAAAACCGGGTGATGTTTATCCCCGTATATATAGATTTTTCATCGAATGAAAAGGTTGTCCAGGTAAGTTTAGCTTCTATCTGTCAATTTTAATTTATAATACTATAAACCTATACATACAGAATGGAACAGAAACCAAAGAATAAAAAGAGTAAGCCAATAGAAATTGAACTGGGTAAGGAAGAGGCGTCAGGAACGTATTCCAATCTTGTGATGATCACACATTCGCCCTCGGAGTTTGTGTTTGATTTTATTTCGATGATGCCCGGAGTACCAAAAGCCAAAGTTGTGAAACGAATGGTATTAACTCCCGATCACGCAAAACGGCTGGCTGGTGCACTCAATGAAAACATCAGAAAGTTTGAGAAAGAGCACGGTGAGATCCGTTCTAAAGAGAAGTTCGATATGCCCTTTAACTACAGGGGACCAAAACCGGAAGCCTGATATTTTGTGGCCGGTAAATGGATTATTTTTTTGCGATGAGCAGTAAAATAATTCCAATCAAAAGAAACAGGGCGTGTGGAAAAATGGATGCGAATTCCGGTGAAAGTGTTCCGGCATATCCAAACGGTTCCAGTATTTTCATGAAGGCGAGGTAGATGATACTGATGCCAAGCCCCGCTGCGATGTAGAAGCCGCGGCCACCTCTTCGGCGTTCCGAGGCAAGCGCAAAGCCGATCAGGCAAACCACAAAAATAGATATTGGATAGGCAATACGGCTGTAAAGCTGGGTGCGGGGCAGTGAAGTCCCGCCGGCGCCAATCCTTTCAATGGATTCGATATAGGAAACAGCCTCCGGATAGGTGAGCTGATAGATATCGGAACTGCGCCGGGCCAGATCACGGGGGTAAAGATTCAGATCTACCGTCACATTCATTGTGTCGGTCTCTACATAATTCCCATTGTCGAATACACGTTCGCGCAGGCGGTCTACGCGCCAAACGGAAAGTGAATCATTCCACTCAATTCTGTTCGCGTTAGAAATGCGGCTGACTTTATCATCCCTGAAGGTTACGATGGATGCCTGATATCCGGTGTTTGAACTTGCTTCAAAAAAGTTAAAACTTACAATCGTACTGTCGGAATCCTGCCGAAAAAGCCTGCCGCGGTCAATCCTGTCAGTTGAACCACTCAAATATCTGCTTTCAAATTCAATTCGATCGGCATTAGAGGTGGGAATCACGTAAGCATCGAGATAGCTGACAGATGCCCCGACCAGGAATCCGAATATGAGATAGGGTAACACCAGCCGATATAAACTGACCCCCGAGGCCTTCAGGGCGATGAGTTCGAGCCGTTCAGTCATCTGGCCTGTCAATATCAGGCAGGCCACAAATACTGCCAGAGGCGACATCAGCCGGATCATCTCCGGGATATAGTTCAGGTAGTAGACCGACAGTATCTCGGCGATTGTTGCACCTTTTTCGGTAAACTCATCGCTGTTTTCAGAAAAATCAATCAGAATAAAAATACAGATCAGCACAATCATCACGAAAAAGGTGACGATAAACAGACGCTTGAAAATGTATCGGTCAAATTTAGTCATTCGACTGGAATAGATTGGTGATTCGGAACGCAGTACACACGTGTAGCATCAGGAACGACCCGATTATGAGGTAGACGATATTGATTCCCCACATTCCCATAAATGGAGAAATCACTCCCCGGTCTGCCAGTTTTTCGCCCTGTATAATAGCAATAAAATAGATCGTAAGGATCACTGCACTGATCAGTGCGGCCACTCCGATATTTCCGTTTCGAGTAAGCATACCGATAGGGGCTCCGATCAGCACAAAAAGCATACAGGCGAATGGAATCGAAACTTTTTTATGGATTTCCACCCAGAATTCGGCAATTCGGAGAATTCTCCAGTCGATGTTCGATCGAAAGCTTTCCACATCAGCCCTGTAGCGGCTGAGGCTGTTGGATGCAAGGTTGAGTGTTGAAATCTGGTTTAATGGATGATCGATTAAATTCAGGGCTTCGTAGCTCGACTCAAACGCGGGAATAGAATCGGTTCTGGTTTGTGTAGCTCGCCGGTACATTCCGCTGGTCCGATCAACGGCATACGGAATGGCTTCCTGCTGATTGGTGCGTTCGGTGAAGTTGTTAAATTCGCGGTGGACTTCCTGTTGAATCGAATCTACGACGGCGAGCATAGCTTCTCCGCTCATAGTTCGCCCGGTTCGTGAGCGGCTGTCGGGATTGGTCCTCGAAAATGCGAGATCCGAGAGGTCAAAACTGAGTCGGTAGCGGTTAAACTCGGTAATCTCAACGGTTTCATTTCCGCGCCGTTCTCCGGGTATGTGGCGCATGATAGAGCCGTTATTCAAATATAACGTGAGCGTCTGCTCATCATCGCTTACAAGCTGGCCGGTTTCTGCACGGATATATGCCCTGTACCGGTCCTGAACCGGTTCCTGGAATATGGTGAGATCTCTGAGAGTATCTGAATCGGCATCTAACTGGCGAACCAGAAATGTGTACCCTTCAATTCCTTCATAAAAAGTGTTCTCCTCCAGGTCAAATCCGGGTTTGGCCATCCGGATATCAATAAAAAGTGAGCGGGCTTTATGGTTGGCTTCAGGTAAAATATAATTTGAAAAGTAAGCGGTGGAAACAAAAACAATAGCTGAAATGGCCAGAACAGGCATAACCAGCTTAATCGGGTTGACGCCTGCTGCACGCACTGCGGTTAATTCATTCCATTCAGAGAATTTTCCGAATGCAATGAGCGTTGACACGAGGGTTGCCATCGGTGCGGCAAGCACAACCATGTAGGCCAGGTTGCTCAAAATCAGTTCTACAACCACGAAAAAGGGGAGCCCCTTACCAACGAGTTTATCCACATGAAGCATCAAAAATTGCATCAACAGGAGAAACATCAACACAAAAAAGCAGAATAGAAATGGCCCTACGTGCTTTTTTAAAAGGTCTCGCTGAACTTTGTTAAACATATTTCAAATATACGGGATGATTTTACGCCGGGAAAGATATTAAAAACGGACGTGCATGTTTTATATGATTCGTACTTTCAACATATTTGTTAAAGCATTATTATCAGACCACCGATAACCCACATGAACAGACGATCTCACAAATCAAATTTTTGCCTATAGATTTCAGCGATACGACGTAAGTAAAACAAACGATATAATAGCAAGTAGCACGGTTATCTGCCTGGTGTTTCAGTCGGGATGGAGTATCGTACAGATAGTCAGTATATAAACGAATGTGAGTAAAGTACGTCGAATTTATACGGTAGTTATCAGTCTATGGATTCTGTCGGTGGGATCAGCAGTATCAGGCTATGCCCAGACTGAAACGGAGCAGGATACGCTGAGTGCGATACAGGATACAGTTCATCAGGATCTGAGGCCCGCATTTCGTTCTGTTCGGGGTGATATGGTGACTCGCCCCACTTTAAAACCGATCCCCAGAGTCTATTTCATCACACTTCCTGCCGAAGAGGTTCAGATTGAGCGAACAGAAGAGGGAGACTTTTTTGCCCGTAAATTTATTATGGGATATCCCAGCGGCGCAGCCACTTATTATACTTTTGAACAATATGAAGAGTTCAATTTTCAGCAGGCACTGAAGACTAACTGGAGTCAGCTTGTGCAGGAAGCCCGCCAGCGAGAAGAACGCGGAAGGGGACTGCTCGATTTCAGTCTGGCCATACCGGGAGGTGAACAATCTGCATTTACAACTATTTTCGGACGACCTGAGGTGAACCTTCGGGTCAATGGAGTGGCGTCTATGAATGTGGGAGCATCTATTCAGAAATCTCCAGATGATGTGAACCTTCCGGAAGATCAGCGAACGCGTATTGATCCAACGTTCGAACAGAGCCTTCAGCTAAATATCCAGGGTACAATCGGGGATAAGCTTACTATTCAGACTGACTGGGATACCGAACGGACATTCGACTATCAGAATCGGCTGAGTATTGTCTATGAAGGGTATGATGATGAAATTCTGAAGCGGATTGAAATGGGGAATGTCTCCATGAATACCGGGAATTCGCTGATCCGTGGCAGCGGGGCCCTGTTTGGAATCAAGTCGATTGCCGAGTTTGGTCCGTTGAGAGTTACCTCAATTGTCTCACAGCAGGATGGTGAAAGTAATGTGGAGACGATCAGCGGAGGATCGCAGGAACAGCAGATTCGTGTGCGTCCGGCTGAATATGATGATGATCGTCACTTTTTCCTCGATTTTTACACGCGCCAGGAGTTTGAAAACAGTTTGTCAAATCCGCAGCAACTTAGTCAAACGCTGCAGATTGCCGATGTTGAGGTGTGGAAACTCCGGGAGACGGTTCAGGCTGATGAAGGTGCCCGGCGCGCCGTAGCCCTGGCGGATATGGGGGTGATTGAAAGTCCCGATGGCGGATATATACCACCAAATAACGAAGGGGATCGTTTTTCACCTGAAATTCTGGACCAGTTTCGTGATCCTCAGGAAGGAGTATCGGCCGAAGACCTTGGCATTGAAGATTCAAGGAATTTTGAAGAAGGATATTTCACCCCGCTGCGTGAGGGTGAAGATTATACCATTAACAAAGTGTCGGGATATATATCACTGCGGCAATCACTTGGATCGCGTGAAGTACTGGCAGTTGCATTTAATTACCGGGGTTTTGGCGGTGAAATTGTAAATGTGGGTGAAATCAACCAGGGTGGCGGTGATAGAATTTACCTGAAGATGCTGCGCCCCCGGAATGTTTCAACCGACAACGATCTTTTCCCGCTCACAATGCGGAACATTTACTCACTGGGTGTATCCAACCTGACCCGCGAGAACCTGGAGCTGGAATTACAATTTACCGAGGGAAATGTGTCACAGAACCGTCTTCCCGGCCGCACAACAACGCTGATGCAGGATCTGGGCCTTGACCGGGTAGATTCGCAGGGTGCGCTCAATCCAAATAATGAGATCGATTTTGGAACAGGAACGCTGAATGCGCAGGAAGGAAGGATCATTTTCCCGTACCTGGAGCCATTTGGGAATCGCCTGATTGAACTGCTGGAAGATTCCCCGGCATCGGCAGATGATATCGAACGACTTGCATATCGCGAACTTTACCTTGAACGGCAGAGAAATGCAGCACAGCGCTCAAAAAATGAATTTTACCGCTTTGAGGGAACGTCGCGAGGCGGTGTTCAGGAAAATTATAACCTTGGAATTGCACTTGTTGAAGGATCGGTTCGCGTTCGTGCAAATGGTGTGGAACTGCAGGAAGATGTGGATTACCAGGTGGATTATTCATTCGGGAGTATTACAATCCTCAATGATCGCTACACCGCTCCCGGCCAGGATATTACCATTGAGTATGAAAACCAGGCCTTTACATCAATCGAACAGAAAACATTTACCGGGATTCGTGCCGAGTATGAAGTAAATAATGACATCCGTTTTGGCGGTACCTACTTTCGTTTTAATGAGCGCCCGCTGGATGATAAAATCCGGATCGGGGATGAGCCAATCAGTAATTCAATTCTCGGATTCGATGCCAATGCACGTTTTGACACTCCTTTTGTAACGCGGGCTCTGGATGCACTGCCGCTATTACAGACTCGCGCAGAATCGGAATTCACCTTCAGTGGTGAGTTTGCACAGCTGAGGCCCGGTGTTGCGGAAACAAGGGCTGTGCGGCGTGCGATCAGAAATGATGAACTTTTCCCCGATGAAGAAGAGGGTCTGTCGTTTATTGATGATTTTGAAGGATCGAGCATAAAGCTGAGCCTTTTAAATGCTAACCGGTGGAATCTTGCCGCGGCACCCGCTGCTGTACCGGGTTATGAACCTGATGCACAGATTTTTGAGGAAGATGATTTTCAAAGTCCGCCATCGGGCTCCGCACAGGCGCGACGTGACCGCTCGGATCTGCGGTCAAAATTTAGTTTTTACACCATACCAAGAAATATTTCTTCGATCATTGGCGGGGTGGAATTTACTCCTGAATCTCAGCCGGTTAATGTGCGGGATGTTTTTCCCGGCCGCGAAACACAAAATCCCCAGGATGAAATCATAAACACCCTGGATGTGCATTTTAATCCAACCCTGCGCGGACAGTACAACTATAACATGAACCTGAGAGAGCTGCTGGAACAGGAGCCGGAAAGAACATGGGGCGGAATGACGGCCGTTATACCATCCGGGCAGGAGGATTTTACCCAAAACAATATCGAGTTTCTTGAATTCTGGGTGCAGCCCGTTCTTCCCGGAGGGCAGCTACCCGGCGGTGCGATGATTGAAGATTATGATGGGAAAATATTTATCGATATCGGTCTTGTTTCTGAGGATGTCATCCCGAACTCCAAAAACAATACCGAAGATGGACTGGCTCTGAATCCGGATAATCTGATTCTGGATGATTTCGACAATCCGCGATCTGCTCTTCCGGCAAACCCACCGCCACCTGAAGGTCAGTTTTCGAACGAAAACCGGGAGCTTGAAGATGTGGGGCTCGACGGCCTGCCAAATTCCGGTGGCGTAAACGGGCTTAATGAGCAGACCGTTTTTGCCGATTTCATCGAGGAAATGCGTCAGCAGTATGGTGAAGAAAGTGAGGAGTTTCAGAGGATATTTGAAGATCCCTCGAACGATGATTACCGTTTTTATGGGGCGTCTGCTTCGGACGGCCTTCCGCTCCACGAGCGTTTCCACAGATTGCTCGGTTTTCCTGATGGCAACACCCCGATCGATCAGAGTGATAACCGGGCGATCACCAACCGGCCCGATTCGGAGGGGCTGGTGAACCCATCAACAGTAAACCTCACGAATGCCTATTACCAGTATGAAGTAGATTTTAACCCGGCTGATCAGTCGCGGCTAAGGATTGGGGAACCGGGCACTTATATTGTGGATGAGGTGGGAAATCCGGGTGATCCGCAGCAAGACCGATGGTACCAGGTTCGGATTCCGATTGAGGAGTTCAAGCGACAAGTGGGGAACATCAACGATTTTCAAAATATCACCTACATCCGTTTCTGGATGTCGGGTTATGAACAGCCATTCACGCTCCGATTTGCCACGATGGAGTTTGTGGGGAGTCAGTGGCGGCAAGATGAAGCGATTAATCAGCAGAACGATCCGAATGCGAACATCAGGATCAGCACTATTAATATTGAAGAGAATTCGAACCGAAGGCCGTTTCCATATCGGCAGCCGGCAGGAGCAATTCGGGCCCAGGATCGGGGAAGCCAGCTTCAGAGCCTTCAAAATGAACAGTCTATCGTGCTGCAGGCTGAAAACCTGGGACCACAATCAGTGCAGCTCATCAAGCGGGTATATCCGGGTGGACTGAACCTGCTCGATTACTCGAATATGCGAATGTTTGTACACGGTGAAGGATACAACAGCCGTGATGAAGTGGAGCTTGTGATGCGTTTCGGGAATGATCTTGAAAACAATTACTACGAATATCGGCAGCCAGTTTCTCCTTCAGATGAAAACTTTCCATTCCAGAATTTTGATCCGGGTAACAATCCCCAGCTGCGTGAAGAGGCGGAACAGATCTGGCTTTATGATGAGAACAGTATGAATATTGTGCTCTCCGCTTTCAACCAGCTTAAGCAGCTGCGCGATCAGGAGTTTGGAATTGATCTTGACGGTGTCTACGAAAGGGGAGACCTGCTTGAGAATGCTGTGCCCGGTGCCGTAATTGCGATTCGCGGAAACCCATCCCTTGGGCGTGTAACCGAAATTGGTATGGGGATCAGAAACCCTTACGATCCGGATCAGCCAAATGGCCCGGGTACCCCAATTGTGGATGCGGAACTCTGGCTGAATGAACTTCGTGTATCCGGCTATGATAACGAGCGGGGCTGGGCAGCAAATGCGAGTGCAAGGTTTCAGATGGCCGACTTTGCAACGGTAAACGGAAATCTGACGCGGCAGACACAGGGTTTTGGATCACTTAATTCCCGTTTGGGTCAGCGCAGGGTTGATAATCAGACTGCATATGATCTAAGTACAACCGTGAACCTTCACCGGCTCATTCCAGAACGGTACGGCTGGAACATTCCGGTGAGTCTGTCTACTCGTCAATCATCGTCCATCCCGAAATTTTTGCCCAACCAGGGTGATATCCGGATGTCAGATTTTGAAAGTGCGGTTCGTGCAAGTGAAAATTTATCGGAAGATGATCAGGATCAGCTAATCCGTGAACAACGCCGTGAAGCTGAGACCTACACGGAAAGTTATGCGATAAACCTATCCAATATCACCAAACGTAATTCAGAAAACCGGCTGGTCCGCTACACCGTCGATAATACCACACTGAGCTACAACTACACGACCCGATCGGGAAGAAATCCGCAACAGCTATTTCAGAATGACTGGAGCTATAACGCATCGCTTCGCTACTCTCATACCTTTCGTAACGTATCTTTTTGGCGGCCATTCCGTTTTCTGGATGAAGTGCCGCTGCTGAGTAATTTATCGGGCCTTGGGCTGGGATTACGGCCCAACAATGTAACCACATCTATTGCGACAAACCGTTCGTATGATGAGCGAAAGCGCAGGGTTCTGGAAGGTCAGGATGAATTGCCTTTGCAGCAAAATCACAACTTCACCTATAATACGGTGTTTGGTTTGGGGTATAATCTTACCCGATCGATATCCACATCGTTTCAATCACGAAATACATTTGACCTGGGCCGGTTTACCGTGCGGGATGCGGGGCTCGGCGGAGTGGATGACGAGGCTTTTGAGCCGATCCCTACGTTTGAAGTACTGCGTGATCTTGTTTCGGATACGCTCAATCCCCGGCGGGACACATACAGTGAAGAGTATACCGCAAGCTGGCAGCCCCGATTGAATCAGGTAAGTGCGCTGCAGTGGGTGAATTACAACGCGCGATACAGCGGCGGTTTCAGGTGGCAGAACTCAGCGTTTGGATCGAATCTTGGCGCATCTGTATCCAACAGTTTTCGATTAGATCACACCCTTCGGCTGAATATCAACTCGCTGCTCAGGAAATCATCAACCTACAATGATGCGGTGGATAGTGACCGACAGGCGAGCCGCGAACGTACCGCCAGGCGAAACCGTGATGATGATGATGTGGAGCCGTACGGTATCGATGAACAGGCTTTTTATTTTGGCCGAAAAGTGCTTTTGGCGCTTTTTAGCTTACAGTCGCTGGATATCAATTATAACACAGCAAAAACATCTTCACAGGCCGGTTATGCGGGCGGATCGCAGTTCTACGATATGTTTAACGACGACCAGATTTCCCCCGGTTTTCTCTATCGGATGGGGCTTGAAGAGAGAATCAGCACCAATCAGCTGATCGATAATATCGACGGGGAATCGATCATCCAGCTTCCGGCGAACAACACCTACAACGACAACATTAACCTGAGTGCGCGATTTAACCCGTTTACAAATATCACTCTTGATCTTACCTGGCAAACCCAGTGGGATGAACGGATGACGGAATCGATTTCTCTTGATCCGGGTAGTGAAATTTCCACCGTTCAAACGGCATCGGGTAATATTTCATCTTCTGTTTGGGCTTTTGGCGGCGGGTATCGCGACCTATTTGAACGTCAGCTTGAAACGGCATTTGGTGATATGCCGGTTGGTGAAAACATCATTTCAGATGATTTAGGGGATGGAGACGGCCGTACAGTATTGAGTCGTGTTACGCTCCAGGAAGATTTTAGGGAGGCGTATTTGGGAGGCAGTAATTCTGTTGGTGAACGAAATTTTACACCGATACCGCTTCCAAACTGGCGGGTTACCTGGACAGGAATGGAAAATCTGTTACCGTTTGTAAATCGGTTTATGCAGCGGGCTTCACTTACCCACTCATATAGCGGCCGGTACAGGGTGGGATGGTCGTTGAATAATGATACCGGGTCAGAAATCAGCCGGAATGTGGGTGCCTACTCTGTGATAAGTTTTCGTCCGGAATATGAGCCCAATTCCCTGAATGTGGAACGCAGGTTTGCTCCGCTGGCCCAGTTGAATATCACCTGGGATAACGGTTTGAGAACACAGATCGGCTATGAAACCAGCATGGTAACCAGCATGGCGCTTTCAAACGTGCAGGTGACTGAACGAACATCTAAAGGAGTAAATTTCTCCTTTGCCTATACGATTCAGAATTTCAGGCTGCCATTCCTGAGAACACTTCAAAATGATGTGGATATCTCTCTCAATGGTAATTTTATTGATGATAAAGAAGAGCGGTTTCTGCTTGAACAGGATATTTCCAATGCACTGCAGGTTGGGAGTGAGCAAATCGTCAGAGATCCCACAATTTACAGCATCACCGATCCCCGGATTTCAGGGCAATCCCGTTTTAATGGATCTATTGTGGTAGGATATCGATTTTCTAACACGTTCCGGTCAAATTTTGAGTATACATACACCAGCACCAATCCCAAGTCGACACGTACATTTTCAAGAACCACGCACGATATCCGGTTCAATGTTCAGATCAATATCTCATCGAATTAAAACACCTCTCATCGGATGAATTCGCTTCATCCGATGAATGATCAGCGCCCCGTAGACATGGTATTTCTCAGGACAATCAATTCAGTCCAATTATCTGATGCTGTGGTCGATGAATTATTATGCAAATCTCAGAATCCTCAGAAATATCATGTCTAACATGTCTGTAATGATCAAAAAGGAGAGATATGATATTTCTCGTGCCAATCAATCCAGCACAAAAACAGATGTAGAAATGGGTGAATTGTTTTGCAAGACTTAAAGCTCTCAGAAATACCATATCTACACAACTAATTTTTTTTCACGATCAGAATAACCATCCAGCCGGTAGCGGAAATAAGCAAGAAAACAGGCAGCCAGTCACCAAAGCGTGTATAAATAGTCATGTGATCGGAGCGGTAGATACGGTGAGAGAAAACTTCTTCAGTCCAGTAGTCTGTTGCGGCCTGAATTTTTCCATCCGGTGAAATTATCCCCGAAATTCCATTGTTTGCGGATCTTGCGATCCACCGGCGCTGTTCGATTGCTCGAAGCCGTGCATAGGCAAAATGCTGAATATGGCCGTGTGAATCCCCCCACCAGCCATCGTTTGTGACGATTGAGAGAAAATCAGCTCCGTTATTCACAAACTGGTTCACCCACCCGGGGAAAACGGAGTCATAGCAGATCAGAGCAGGGGTTTTGGCGTCATCAACATCAAAAACAGTCGCACTTTGCCCGAGTCCGTACCCCATATACCTCCCCCAATCCACCCCGTCAAAGATGTCAATTGCGTGAAAAAACTCAACAAAAGGGAATCGCTCCACAACGGGCACCAGGCGGCCTTTTTCGTATATTTCTGTAGTGTTTCCAGAGAAATGGAAGGCGGCATTGTAGATGGAATACGGTCGGTTATTGTGGACTCCGCGCGTGAGAGATGGAGCGTCATCTTCATCGTAATATTTCAGGTAGCTGCTGCCGGTAATCAGCTCTGTATTCCATGTATCGAGGCTGTCGCGAATACGGCTGAAGATTTGGCTGTCGGGAGTCATGGGAGAATCGATCGCATTTTCCGGCCATAAGATAACTTCGGTGGAATCGGTGCGTCCGCGATCAGAAATTGTGAGCAGGTGGGTGACAAGGGCATCGAGTGAGGGGTGTCCGCCATAATCTTCATATGAATCAGAATTGGGCTGCACGATAAGCACATCAAGCGGACGGTCTTCCGGCTGATGGATGAATGGAATGGAAATGAGCGAGAGAACAGGTACAACTATCAGAACGGCAGCAGCCATTTTTTGTATCGATTTCGACCGGGTTACAATGGCGTGATAGGTGAGTGCAGCGGTAAAAACAACCCAGAAACTAATCCCCCATACGCCTGTAACTGAGATGTACTGAATAACCGCTGTAAGATTTGCCCACGCATTTCCAAGTGTGAGCCACGGCCATGCCAGATCCCACTGGTGATGCAGATATTCGTAGCTGACCCAGATGGCTGCTGCAAGAAATGAAGTTAATATCGGCCCGGATTTCTTTAAAAGAACGTAGCGGATCAGCCCGAGAGGAATCAGCATGAGCGCAGCATTTGCAACGATGGCAGCAGCCCCTCCGGTAATCGTCGCCATCATCAGCCAGTACGTGGAGAGCAGGTTCCAGAGGATGAAGGAGGGATAGGCGTAGAAGATCATCTGGCGAACTGACACGCTGATGACAGAAAGTCGTATTAATAGAACAAATGCTGGGATTTGCAGTAAACCGAGATTAAACGGGGGAAACGAGAGCCACAAAAAGATTGCCGGTAAAACTGACAATACCCACGGTTCATCCCATAACTCGTTTTTTCTCATCTATTCGCTGTACGATTTTCCGGAGATAATCACGACAAACTCTCCCTTTATCGATTCTCGCTCCTCCCAGATGCGGATCAGTTCTGAAAGCTGACCACGCTGAACCTCTTCGAACTTTTTGGTGAGCTCACGGGCAATGCAGATCCATCGGTCCGGCTCAGCAAATTCAGAAAAGCGGTTAAGAAAGCGCACAAGCTTATGCGGACTCACGTATAGCACAGTCGTAATGTCCGAATCGGCAATTTCACGAATGCGGGTTTCACGCCCTTTTTTGGGAGGGAGAAATCCTTCGAAGAGGTAACGGTCGCACGGAAGTCCGCTTGCTGCTACAGCCGTTGTTGCCGCATCGGGTCCCGGAATGGCTGTGACGGTATGTCCGTTTTGATGTGCCGCCCGGGCAGCGAGAAAGCCGGGGTCGGAGATTCCGGGCATGCCGGCATCGCTGATCAGCGCAACATCAGTTCCCCCGTTGAGAAGGTTTACCAGGTGATTCACTTTTCGGTGCTCATTGTGCTGATGAAACGAAAAGGTGGGTTTTTGAATTTGAAAATGTTGAAGAAGAACCGATGAAGTTCGTGTATCTTCACAGGCGATCTGATCCACCTGGTTTAAAATTTCAACACCCCGGGGTGAGAAGTCAGACAGGTTACCGATAGGGGTGGCCACTAAATAGAGCGTTGACACAGACAGCTGGTTTCGGTGAAAATTAATTCTTAAAAGATAATACCAAAACTCGTAGTTTATTGTCAGAATAAACAGCAATCTAAATACAGAATACAGATATATGGATTTTAAGCCTTCAGGAATAAACCACATGACCATCCGCGTGAACGAAATTGAGCGTGCCGAGGAGTTTTACGGGTCTATTTTAGGATTTGAACTGGTTCGGAAAATGGGTCAGAGTATGGCTGTTTATAAAATCGGGGAAGAGGACACCCTGGTCATTGTGGAAGCAGAAACCAGTTACGATCCGAATTCAAGAGATTTTCGCGTTGATCATATCGGATTCTATCTGAATTCCGCGGATGAAGTGGATGAAATGGCGAAATATCTGCGTGATAATGAAGTTACCATACTCAGCGGACCTGCAAACAGGAAAAAAGGCCGATTTGTATTTGCATCAGATCCAGACGGTAATATGATTGAATTTTTTTACGAAGGGTAATATTGTCGCGCCTATTCATGCCGGCGAAAGATTGTCACGAATATAGCCTGAATCTGATTCTGGCATGTTATTTGCGTGTCAGTGATATTCAGGTGTGTATATGTATAATAGAATAAAAGAAAAGATTTTAAATACTGATTTTAGTTTTATGAGCAAGAATGAAGATAAACAGGTGGTCGACGAGCGGGAGGAGACCCTGCAGGAGACCGATGATACCGAACTGCTTAAAGAGCAACAGGAACTCATTAACGAAAAGATGCAGCAGATTGAGGAGCTGAAAGATGAGATTCAAACCGTGAAGGAGACACAGCTTCGAAAAGCCGCAGAAATGGAAAATATGCGGAAGCGTCTGGAACGGGAGCGAAAGCTTACGTTTGAGAACGCAAAAAGAAACGCTGTTGAAGCATTTCTGCCTGTAAATGATGACCTTCGCAGAACTCTGAAAGCGATGGAAGAAGCAGAAGCCGAACCGGTTTATTTGGACGGTATACAAATGGTAGCTAACAAATTTGATGATGTTCTGCAGCGGTATGGTGTGGAGCGAATTGATGAGGATGGTGTGCCGTTTGATGTGGATCTGCACGATGCCATGCTCAGGCAAAAATCAGAGGATGATTCTGTGGAGAGCGGTACCGTTTTACAGGTTTTAGAAAATGGATACAGAATTGGTGATAAAACCATCCGGCACGCGAAGGTAATTGTAAGCGAATAAAAGGTATTTATGTCAAAACGCGATTATTACGAAGTATTAGGCGTCAGCAAAGATGCGTCAGAGAAAGAACTGAAAAAGGCGTATCGAAAACTCGCCATGAAGTATCACCCCGATAGAAATAAAGGGGATGAATCAGCGGAAAAAAAGTTTAAAGAAGCGTCAGAAGCATATGATGTGCTGCGCGATCCGCAAAAACGTCAGCGCTACGATCAGTTTGGACACGCCGGCATGAACGGTGGAGGTTTTGGCGGAGGTCAGGATTACGGCAACGCGGATTTTGAAGATATCTTCAGCCGATTCAGCGATATTTTTGGTAGTGATATATTTGGCGGAGGCGGAGATCCGTTTGGCGGGGGAAGATCCCGCAGCCGGCGCCGTACAAGCCAGGGACAACCCGGCGCAGATATGAAACTGAGTGTATCTCTCACCCTCGAAGAGATCGCTGAAGGTGCTGAAAAAACACTGAAGGTTAAGAAATATAAAAAATGCGGCGAGTGCAGCGGCACCGGTGCAGAAACAGAATCCGATTTCGAAACGTGCGGTACTTGTAACGGGATGGGCGAAGTCAGACAGGTTTCAAAAACCATGTTTGGCCAGTTTGTAAACGTACAGCCGTGTCCGAATTGCCGGGGTGAAGGCCGAATTGTCCGGAATAAATGTAAGAAATGTCACGGAGAAGGACGCACCCGCGGAGAAGAGAAAGTGAAGATGAACATTCCGTCCGGCGTTTCAAACGGAAATTATATTACGCTCAGACGCCAGGGAAATGCAGGTGTACGAGGCGGTGAACCCGGTGACCTGATCGTTCTGATTGAGGAGAAAGAGCACGAAAACTTCGAACGTGACGGAAATGATATCTACTACGATCTGCTGCTCAGTATTCCGGATGCCGTTCTTGGCACTGAGGTTGAAGTCCCGACACTGAAAGGGAAAGCCAAACTGAAAATTGAGCCGGGAACACAGCCGGGCAAATTGCTCAGGATGAAAGAGCGGGGAATCAAAGGGTTGAATAACAGCGGCAGGGGTGACCAGTTCATCAAAGTGAACATGTATGTTCCAAAAGACCTCTCCGACGGTGAACGCCGCCATATTGAAGCGCTAAGAGGGAACGAACATTTCAATCCCGAAAGCGCAAAAAGCCGCGAAAAAGGCTTCTTTTCCAAAATAAAAGATGTATTTGCCTGATTCATAATCCTCATCGGATGAATTCGCATCATCCGATGAGTGGATGTGACTCGTAGTTAGGTTCAACGCCCCGAAGACATGGTATTTCTTAGGGCAATCAATCCAATCCAAAAATCTGATGCTGTGGTGGGTGAATTGTAATGCAAACCTCAGAATCCTCAGAAATGCTATGTCTAATAAGCCTGTGAATGCTCAAAAAGGAAAGATATGGTATTTCTCATGAGACAGGATCAGAAGATGTTTCCATGCCTTTTTTGATGGAATAAATATGCAAATCTAAAAACCATCAGAAATACCATATCTACCTTATCCGAATTCATTTCCATCCGTAACGCCTCGAATAATTTTATATACCCGACATGATGCGTCGCCTCGGCGTCTTTTTTTGATTATCATGGTTTTCTACAAACATAATGCACCTACGGCGCATAGATACGGGATCTTCATCGGATGAATTCGCTTCATCCGATGAGTGGATGTGACTCGTAGTTAGGTTCAACGCCCCGAAGACATGGTATTTCTCAGGGCAATCAATCCAGTCCAAATATCTGATGCTTTGGTAGGTGAGTTGTTATGCAAACCTCAGAGTCCTCAGAAATACCATGTCTAATAAGCCTGTGAATGCTCAAAAAGGAAAGATATGGTATTTCTCATGAGACAGGATCAGAAGATGTTTCCATGCCTTTTTTGATGGAATAAATATGCAAATCTAAAAACCATCAGAAATACCATATCTGCCTAACCCGAATTCATTTCCTTCCATTACGCCTCGGATAATATTATTCACCCAACAAGATGCATCGCCTCGGCGTATTTTTTGATTATCATGGTTTTCTACAAATATAATGCACCTGCGACGCATAGTTTCGTGATCTTCATCGGATGAATTCGCATCATCCGATGAGTGGATGTGCCCGATAATTTGTTTGAGGCAGGTAAGCAGATACCTTCATCGGATCCCGAAAACTTTTGGGACTTTTTTTCCAATGAGTAGATGTGACTCGTAGTTAGGTGAAGAAACCGAGTGGGACAAAGTCGAAGGCTTCACTGAAATGTGGGCACATGAATTCGTCCGACGAAAAATACCGCCAAGCGATCCCTGCGGGGCAATCGCCGGACGAAAATTTCTAACTCTTTCCACACTTTTTCAGCGCTGCTACAAATACATCTACAAAACGATCAAGCTGTTCGTAGGTGATCACCAGCGGCGGTACGAGCCGGATTGTGGTGTCCATGGTCACGTTGGATATCACGTAGTTGTCCAGCATCTCCATCACGACAGGCTTGCCTTCATTCGTCAGCTCTAGACCGATCATTAATCCTCTTCCGCGGATCTCTTTAATGAGGCCGAGCCCTTCTGTTTTTTCAGTAATCTGTTTTCTCAGGTACTCTCCTTTTTCGGTTGCCTGGGTCATCAGGTCCTCATCAAGAATCGTCCGGACAGCCGCCAGGCTTGCCGCGCACGCCAAAGGATTTCCACCGTATGTCGTTCCGTGATCTCCGTAATCGAGTGCCTGGGCCGCTTTTTCGCTGGCCATGACTGCCCCGATAGGGAATCCGCCGCCGAGTCCTTTTGCCGTGGCGATGATATCGGGTTTTATGCCGTGATGTTCAAACCCAAAGTATTTACCGGTTCGTCCGTTTCCGCACTGTACTTCATCATAAAAGAGGAGTGCATTGTGCTGATCGCACAGCTCGCGGGCTCTTTTCAGATATTCGCCGCTGACTTCATGAATTCCGCCCTCTCCCTGGATCGGTTCGCAGGCAAACGCAATCGTGTCGTCGTTGATTTCGTTTTCGAGCGCTTCGATATCATTGAATGGGATGGTTTTAAATCCGGACGGGATTGGAGCAAACCCTTTTTGATACTTCTCTTTCCCGAGAGCGATTGCTGCCAGTGACCGGCCGTGAAATCCGCGTTCAACCGCGATAATCTCACCTTTTTTACCGTGATTATTACCAAATTTCCGGGCAATTTTCAGCGATGCCTCAAGTGCTTCCACACCGCTGTTGCAGAAAAAGACGCGTTCTAATCCCGAAAGCTCGGAGAGAAGTTTTGCGAGGTCACTTTGCGGTTTGGTGTAGAAAAAATTGGAGGGGTGAATCAGCTTTTCCGCCTGATCTTTAATCGCCTTCACCACGTTGGGATGGCAGTGTCCGGTGTTGTTAACCGCAATTCCTGCAAGCATATCCAGGTATTCATTTCCTTTGTAATCCCAGACAAGTGACCCCTCACCGCGTTCCAGCGTAATCGGGTACCGCCGGTAGATCGGCAGGTGATGTTTGTGTTCAATATCCTGTGCTTCCGTTGTGATGTCGATTGGATTCATTTTGTGAATTTTGTTTTGGATTAAAAGATCATTGTTGCCTGTCGATTTAAGCTCAGGTCTTGACGTGATGTATAATTTTCTACTTTACCAAAGATAGTCCGATTCGTCCGCGTTCTGTATCTACGCTTTTGATTTCCACGTTGATTATATCCCCGACGGAAACGACGTCGTGCGGGTTCTCGATTCTGCGTCGCCCGCTGCTCATCTGAGAGATATGGAGCAATCCGTCCTGCTTTACTCCGATATCCACAAATGCCCCGAAATCGACCACGTTTCGAACGGTGCCTTCAAGTTTCATTCCGGGGTTGAGATCTTCCATCTTCAGGACATCCTGTCTCAACAGTGGTTTTGGCAGAGATTCCCGCGGATCACGTCCCGGTTTTTGCAGGTTTTCGATAATCAACTCAAGCGTAGGCACGCCAACACCGATCTGGGCAGCAACCTGCTCCGTATTTATCGTATCGAACGCCGACTCAATTTTTTGCTTCTGATCGCCAAGATGTTCAACATCAATCCCGAACAGATTGCAGAGCTTCTCCGTTGCTTCGTAACTTTCCGGGTGGATGGCGGTGTTATCGAGCGGGTGCGCACCTTCGGGGATCCGCATAAAACCGGCCGCCTGCTGAAAACGAAATTCGCCCACTCCGCTGATATTTTTCAACTCTTCGCGGCTTTTGAACGGGCCTTTACTGTCACGATGATCGACGATATTCCGTGCAACTTTTCGGCTCAGGCCCGATACGTGCGTCAGAAGTGAAGAGCTTGCCGTATTCAGATTGATCCCCACTTCGTTCACGCAGGTTTCAACCACGTCATCCAGTTTTTTGGCAAGCTGAACCTGGTTGATGTCGTGCTGATAGAGACCGACACCGATCGATTTCGGATCGATTTTCACCAGTTCTGCCAGCGGATCCTGCACACGTCGCGCGATGGATATGTTTCCGCGCTGGGCCGCATCAAGATCGGGAAACTCCTCTCGTGCCACGGTGGATGCAGAGTAGACCGAAGCCCCCGCTTCGCTGATAATCAAATAGTGCAGTTCTTCATCGGGCTGATTCTCTTTTCGGGCCTGAATCAGATCAGCCACAAACTGTTCGGTTTCGCGGCTGCCGGTTCCGTTCCCGATCGCTAAAAGCGTTACGCCGTTCTGATCAATCAGCTTGTTGACCACTTTTGCACTCTCTTCAATCTTTTTCTGCGGCGGGGTAGGGTAGATGGTGGTTCCGCCGAGGTATTTTCCAATCGGGTCGATAACAGCCACTTTACAGCCGGTACGGTACGCCGGATCGATCCCCATCACCACCTGGTTTTTCAGCGGCGGCTGAAGAAGCAGATTTTTCAGGTTTGTGGCAAAGGTTTCGATGGCGTGTTCGTCAGCGGTTTCGGTCAGATCATTTCTGAGCTCGCGTTCAAGAGAGGGCAGCATCAGCCGCTTGTATGAGTCTTCAACGGCATCCTGCAGATGCGGGATAAAAATGGATGCATCGTTTTTGATCACCACATCATCCAGTTTTTCAAGGGTGATGCTATCCATCAGCTCAAGATTGACAAACAGCACATTTTCACGTTCGCCCCGGTTGATTGCGAGAACCTGGTGCGGCTTCAGGTGCGAGGCCCGGCTGCTGAATTCGTAGTAATCTTCAAAATTGGTCCGTTCATCAATTGCGGGATTTTTTCGGGTGGCAATCACGCCGTGCTCCCGGATTATTTTACGAAGCGTATCACGCACCTCCACGGATTCGTTGATCCACTCCGCCACGATATCGAGTGAGGTGGTGAGGGCGGTTTCGGCGTCAGGAAGTTCGTGTTCGTCGCTCACATATTTTTTGGCGTATTCCAGCGGGTCGCCTTTTTCAATTTCCTGCTGCCAGATAAGTTCGGCAAGCGGCTCCAGGCCTTTCTCCTTTGCCATATCGCCGCGGGTTTTTCGCTTCTTTTTATACGGCAGATAAAGATCCTCAAGCGTTTTTATATCGGTACACGCTTTTATCTTCTTTTCAAGTTCCGGAGTGAGTTTGTCCTGTTCGTCGATCGCTTTCAGAATCGTTTTTTTGCGATCTTCCAGCGTACGGCGGGTTTCAATCTGATCGCGCACAGCCCGGAGCTGCTCTTCATCAAGTCCGCCGGTTGCCTCCTGTCGGTATCGTGCAAGGAATGGAATAGTTGCCCCTTCATCAATAAAATCAGCCACTTTTTTGACCTGTTTGGCAGAAAGCTGAAGTGTGCCTGCAATGTGATCAAAAATCTGAGAATCGGTCATGGAAATTGTATCTTTATCTGTTTAATAGCTTTTAGTTCTTTGGAAAGTTTGGTTAAGGATGAAAGATCCGGTGAAAACCGCGTCATTCCGGATCAAGTCCGGGATGACCCCAAGTGGGAATTTCCCCAAACCCATCAACCAAACTTTCCAAAGAACTCATGCAGATGCATTCGTTCAAAGTCTGTAAAAATAACCATAATCATTGATAAACCCTGATGGATTTTAACCCCGATTCTCTTCGCAAGGCGGCGGTGGAGATCGCCGGCATAGGCGGTGATTCTACACTTAACTTTTTTAAAAAATCTTTCGACCTGGAATTCAAAAAAGACCGGTCACCTGTAACCAATGCCGATCGCAATGCAGAAATGCTGATGCGAAAAGCGATTAAAAGCCGATTCCCAGATCACGGGATCATCGGTGAGGAATTTGGGAAGGAGAATGAGGATGCCGATTTTGTGTGGGTGCTTGATCCGATCGACGGAACGCAATCGTTTATTCACGGAGTGCCGTTTTACACAACGCTGATCGGAATTCTTGTGAACGGAACACCGGAAGTTGGTGTGATTTACGCACCGGCACTGAACGAGATGGTTTCGGCGGCAACTGGAACCGGGTGTTATTTGAATCGCGAAAAAGTTTCGGTAAGAGACTGCGGATCACTCGAAAGTGCCACATTTTTAACAACTGATATTGAGCATATTCACAAACACCAATTTACAGAGCCGTTTGAAAAGCTGTTGTCTGCCACGCGTTTACACCGCACCTGGGGTGATGCCTATGGTCATATGATGGTGGCCACCGGTCGTGCCGATATCATGTTTGATCCCATTCTAAACATCTGGGATGCTGCCGCTCTTTTGCCGGTGATAAAAGAAGCCGGCGGTGTGTACGTTGATGTAGATGGAAATGAAACAATTGATAACGGCAGTGCTATATCTACACAACCGACCCTGAAAAATGAAATTCTGGCTTTTTTTGACTAATTCAAGATTATGAAAAACGTTACTATTCTGTTTACACTACTATTTGCCATTTTATTAACTCTTCCTACATCTGCTCAAGAGCACGATTATCCGGCATATCCGCCAATGGATTTCCGTTTTCAACATCTGGAGGGGACGCTTGAAATTACTGAAATGGCAGAAATTCGGGGGGATATTACCTACACTATTCGTTTTCTGGGTGAAACGTCCGATTCATTAGTGATAGATGCCGAACGTATGCAGGTTGAGGACATACGGGTGGATGAGCGAACAATGGATTTTGAATTTAGTGAGGGTAAACTCACCATTTTTCTGGATGAAGAGTACAGCAGAAATGATACCGCAACTCTTCAGATTGTCTACTCCACGAGGCCTGTATTTGGCGTACTCAATAATTACAGGGGAACGATTTTTAGCTCCGGCCTTCCGCTTTCCACCAGTCACTGGCTGCCGGTTCTCGATCACCCGGGCGTTTCCGCAACGACAGATCTTCGCGTAGTGCATCCATCATCCCGGACGATGGTGATGACAGGGCAGCAGAGATCTAACGAGGTGGTGTCAGTGGAGCAGGAAGAAACACGGTATGCGTCTCAATATCCCGTGCCGTTAACATCACTATTCTTTGCAGTAGGACCATTTCAGTCCGATTCACGATCGATTGATAACGTACGGTATCATATTCACACAGAGCGGCCGAACGGGACTGAACTGGAGGAGTATCGCCTTCAAAATATTGCTGCTGAAACGATTGAAGAACTGACTGAAATTACGGGGATTGAGTACCCGTTGAGTGATCTTCATATCCTGATTCTCAATGACCTGATTGGGGAAGAGCGGCCGTTTGGAGCCGGAACTGTACTTGTGGATGTAAATCATTCGATTGATGAACAAATTATTTTTGGCACCGCAGGGCAGTGGGCCGGTGTAATGGTGCGTGAAATGGAGTGGAAAGATCCGGAAGCATTGCAGCTTTTAATGGGATTCTTTGCCGAAAAACTCGACCTGAATCTGCCTGCTACTGTTTTTGATACCGATCTGGAAGAACAATATGATGCTCTCCGGCCCGGTGCGGTTCATACGTACAGGCACTTTCTTCGTGAAAATCCTTCCGTTAAGGAATGGATCGAAGTATCTCTCTCCTCAATCTTTGACGAACGGGAATATCCGCTGACCTGGAATGATTTCACGCGCATGATATATCGGGAAAGTGGTCAGTATTTGACGGATAAGCCTGTTTTTGAAGCACCGGTTGAGGAAATTGAACAGCGTTATCTTTATTCGGTGAACGTTGAGCATAACGAAGCTGAAGGGGAAGTTTTACTAAAGTTTGATGCACTGGGAGATGCACTCGATGAACTGGTTACAGTGCAAGTCACTGAATTCACATTTAACGAAAGCCGGCAGCGGGAACTTACATTTACAGGTGGCACCGATGAAATTGTACTGAGTGTACCGGCTGATATCGAAAACCTTCTGCTGAGAATTGAAGAACGGGATGATATTGATCTTGAACTGGATAAACCGTTTATGTTCTGGATCCACCAGCTCCGTAATGGAGAATCCCCAAAGGACAGGAGGGAGGGAGCTGCCGGGTTAAGAAATTATTCTGATAACCCCGATCTTCAGCTCGCACTGCTCGATATTATCGAGGATGAATCCGATGCGGACGTATATGCCGAAATTTTAAGGACGCTTTCTTTTGTTACGGACGGTGCCAGCGGAACATCAGATATGTTTCTCAGCCGTACTCGTTCCGATCATCCGGAGCGTGTTCAGATTGAGGCAGTGCGTGCGTTAAGCTCCTATGGTGAAAATGATATGGTGATCAGCAGATTGCAGTCGATCATCCGCTCATCAGAAAATGAAACCATGAGAAGAGAAGCGATTCATTCACTTGCCGCCATCACCGACCTCGACCGCTTCACAACGATCACCGAATCCCTGATTGTTCAGGAATCGACACTTTATGAGGTTCCGTTGCTGCTCGAGACGTTATCATCAAAAGGCGGTGAAGAACGGGCTGTTCAGCTGGCGGATACATTTTTAAGCACCGAATTTCCTTATGAATTGCGCAGCCGGTCACTGCAACTTATTCTGGATCTCGATCAGTCGCAGCAGGGATGGGAGAATCGGATTGATGATCTTATTACTGACCGCGACCCCAGGATCCGGTATCTCGCAGTAGGTGGATTGCAGCATCTTTCCGATGAGAAAATACGCGAACTTTTGGATGTGCGAAAAACTGAAGAGTTCGACTTAAGGGTTTATAGAGGGCTCGAAGAACTTTAAGTCATAAGTAGCTTAAAATCCCTGACAATCCGGGTTGGAAAAAGATTCATTACCAAGCTCCGCTCTCTGACAAGTCCCGCCAGGGCGCGTTAGAGAGCGGACGGGGGTGAGTCAGGAGTGATGCCCGCAGTAAAAGGGGGGACACATCAAAAAAGACATCATTAATCGATCTCAGATTACCATCCATCACTGTCATTATTCCAGTACGGATTAGACGGCTCCAAAAGGGCAATAAGATCGTTTCCATTATGATTGGAAACGGCTGTGTACCAGTAATCTCCCCATTTCCATGAAACCACATGCTTGCCCTCAATATCTTTCACATGATAGTCTTCATACGTATTACACAGCTTAACTGCTTCAGGATCTCGCTCCATATTCCGTTTTTTTTCAAGATCATCTATCCGAAATGCAAAAATATGAACAGTTTCTTCTATCCCGGACTGATAAAACTCCAGGACCGGGGTTGTAAATCCATCAGCAAAAGTAGTGTAATAAACGCTTCTTAGTTCTGCACCGGAAATGGTGGGCATCCTGAGGTTATGGGCCATTTCATCTTCAATAATCTCCGATGCATGTTCGATAGAAGCCGGCTGAAACGAAGCGATGGAGGATGAGACATGGGATCCGGTATTAAAGTGAGAAAGTGCAACCTCTTCAATATCATAAGGAACGGAATAAAGGCCGTTTGAAGAGGTTTTTTCAAGGAGCTCAATTGTGACCAGGGAAAAGAAAAATATCACACTGGCAGCAATCAGATACCGGGCAGGTTTCAGAATTGTATTGATTTTGCCTTTACCATTTTCATCTTCTGTTTTTGAAGACTCTTTAGCACCGGGGATCGATACATTTGAAGGTGAACTTCCAGATTGGATGTCAGAATTTTTATCCTCATCGGAATCGGATTTCAGGTCATTAATCATACCGGATATCTTTTTCTTAAGGTAATCCGGTGCCTGGTCAGGAGAGTATTTCGTCTTGAGAAGCTGCTTGATAAAAAGCATGCTCTCATACTGTTTTCTTATCTCGGTATCCTGTTGTATATATTGAAAGAACGCAACTTTTTCGCTCTCAGTCGCTTCATTATCAACGACGAGGGGAAGAATTTCAAGCGCTTCCTGTTTGCTCAACTTCTTCATGATTCAAACTGCAAATCGTACTTATCCAGGCTGTCTGACACACATTAGGTGTGGAGAAACGCCACGGTTAGGGTTAATGCCCATACTGAAACTCAAAACAGATGAAGCATTGGAATCATTCAGAATGGTACAAAATTGCGACATTCTAATTTTGCCATAGCAAGGTGAGGTTGAATAGATTTGAAAATAAAAACCCCGCCATAAACGGGCAGGGTTTTTTGTTGATTCAGTTTTGAAAAACCGGACCATTTTACATGTTTTCGATGATCTCTTCACCAAACTCTGAGCACTTCAGAAGAGTGGCTCCTTCCATCAGGCGTTCAAAGTCATAGGTGACTTTTTTGTCGCTGATAGAAGCTTCGAGGCCTTTTTCGATCAGGTCTGCGGCTTCGCCCCATCCCATATAACGGAGCATCATTACAGCAGAAAGAATAAGTGAACCGGGATTCACTTTGTCCTGTCCGGTATACTTAGGAGCCGTTCCGTGAGTAGCTTCAAATACGGCAATTCCACTTTCATAGTTGATATTTGCACCCGGTGCGATACCAATACCGCCTACGCAGGCAGCAAGTGCATCGGAGATATAGTCGCCATTCAGGTTCATTGTGGCAATCACATCGTATTCATCCGGACGGGTAAGAATCTGCTGCAGGAAGGCATCAGCAATCACATCTTTAACCACAATACCGTTCGGCAATTCGCACCAGGGCCCTTCGCCGATAACTTTAGCGTCGAACTCTTCTTTTGCTACTTCATATCCCCAGTTCTTAAAGCTACCCTCGGTAAACTTCATGATATTGCCTTTGTGTACCAGGGTTACGTTTTTGCGTCCCTGATCAATGGCATACCGGATTGCAGATCGAACCAGGCGCTTGGTTCCCTCAATAGAGATCGGCTTAATACCGAGAGACGAGGTATCCGGGAAGCGGATGTTCTTTGTGCCAAGATCATCCATCAGAAATTTCTTCAGCTTGTCGTTTTCGGGAGTGCCGGTCTGATACTCAATTCCGGCATAGATATCTTCCGTGTTTTCCCGGAAAATCACCATGTCGGTCAGTTCAGGCTGCTTTACCGGGCTGGGTGTACCGGTGTAATACTTAACAGGACGCACGCAGGCGTAGAGGTCCAGCTTCTGACGAATCGCCACGTTCAGTGAACGGATTCCGCCGCCTACCGGTGTGGTGAGAGGTCCTTTAATTCCGACTTTGTAATCGGTAAAAGCTTTTAGTGTATCTTCCGGCAGCCAGGTGTCTTTATCGTACTTCTTAAGCGCTTTTTCACCGGCATATACTTCGAACCAGTTAATTTTTTTCTTACCGCCAAACGCCTTTTTAACGGCGCTGTCAACAACATGAATCATTACGGGAGAAATATCGATGCCGATACCGTCGCCTTCAATGTATGGCACAATGGGATCGTCGCCAACATTCAGCGATCCATCGGCTTTTTTTTCGATAATTGTTCCTTGGGTAGGTTTTTCTAATTTTTCAAAACTCATCTTTGTGATTTTAGGTTTGGAATTAGCTCAAAAGAAAATAGTGAAAAAAAGAACCTATTGCTGAACGACCGGATGTTAAAATAAAAGCGGATTCCACTGCACATTCATCATGGCAAATTGTATATTTACAATGTAGTTGCCTGCGCTTCGTTAAAAGTGAAATAAACGGAAGAACTATGATTAAACCGATGTTTGGCCACCGGCCAAAGCCCAGAAGATTTAATATGCCCCTTCGCTATTACAATCCTGAAGAGGATGAAAAGCGAAGAAAACGGATCCGCATTAAAGTAAACCGGCGGAAAGACAGATACAGCGGACGTATACTAATTTATGTTGTTGGTTTATCTGTTGTGGTATGGATCATCTCTTTACTTTGATAATTTAATTATTAATCACGTACGCAATTCAGAAGCATTTGAAGAGTATTAGCAGTGAGACGGACAATTCGATCATTGAATCGATGCCACCCGAACTTTCCAACAAAATTGCAGCGGGCGAAGTTATTCAGCGGCCCGCTTCCGTAGCCAAAGAACTTCTCGATAACGCCGTAGATGCCGGTGCCGACCGCATTAAACTAATTGTGATGCAGGCCGGCCGAACGCTGATTCAGGTGATCGACAACGGCTGCGGTATGTCAGCCAGGGATGCACGACTCTGTTTTGAACGCCATGCCACATCAAAAATTAAATCAATCGACGACCTGTTTAAGATCCGTACGATGGGCTTCAGAGGGGAAGCGATGGCATCAATTGCATCAGTATCGCAGGTTGAGCTGAAAACCAAACGTGTGGAGGATGAGGCCGGAACACTCCTTGAGATCTGGGGCGGTGAGGAGAAAAAGTTTGAACCCGTGGCAACTGACGACGGCACATCAATTGCTATTCGGAACTTGTTCTTTAATGTTCCTGCCCGGCGTCAGTTTTTGAAAACCGATGCAACCGAACTGCGTCACATAATCAAAACATTTCATCACGCGGCCCTGGCAAATACGGAGATCGCCTTTGAGATGCACGCAGACGGCGATAAAATTTACCAGCTTCCGGCGCAGTCACTTCAACAGCGTATCACCGAACTGTTTGGGAAACGGTATCGCGCCAGTCTCATTCCGTTCAGTGAGGAAACCAGCTATGTGAAAATCAGCGGCGTTCTGGCCGATCCAAAACTGGCAAAAAAAAGCCGGGGAGAGCAGTTTCTTTTTGTGAACGGGCGGCCATTTCAGCACCGTTCCCTTAGCTATGTGGTGCTGAGTCTGTTTGATGCGTGGACCCGAAAAAATGAATACCCTTTTTATGCGATTTTCCTGGAAATCGATCCATCGATGGTGGATGTGAATGTGCATCCCGCAAAGATGGAAGTGAAATTTGAGGATGACCGAAGCGTGGTTCAGCTGACCCGATCGGTCGTGAAAAAAGCGATCAACGAATATTTTGTCGTACCTGATGTGCAAGGTCAAAGATCTGAATCATCCGGACAGGATTTTGACGTCAGTTTTGAACATTTTGGCAGACATGGGGGAGGATCCTCGGGATTTCCTCAGGGTTCCGGCCGCGATACGAACCGGGGGTACGGCGGACAAAAACCATCCGGCGGGAGCGGGGAGAATTTTAGTTTTCCGTCACGTATAAACCGCCGAGAACGTATCGGGGACGGAGAGGAGCAAGCTGACCGACTTTATGGTTCGCCGGAAGAAGAACAGGCATTTAGTGCAGAGAAAGAAGAACGGACAGAATCGGCATCTCCTCAAAAAAAAGAGAAAGGGTTTTGGCAGCTTCACAACCGGTTTATTCTAACACAAACGCGTACGGGACTTTGTGTGATCGATCAGCATGCAGCACACAAACGGATAATCTACGAAAAGACACTCAGCGCTACAGAAGAATCCCTCCCCGGTACGCAGCAGCTTCTTTTTGCACAAACAGTTGAACTGAACGCTACAGAATTCTCGCTTCTAAAAGAACTCCACGACATCATTCAGAGGATGGGATTCAGCATTGAACTGCTCAGCGGAAATACAGCCATTATTAACGGGGTTCCGGCTGATATCGATATCGGGGATGAACAGGGCGTACTTCGCGCCATGCTGCAGCAGTACCGCAGCCTCGACAAAAAGCTGTCGGTTGATTCACGCCGAAAAGTGGCGATCGCATTTGCCGCACGCACGGCCATTCCGCGGGGGAAAGTGCTGACAGAATCGGAGATGGAGATGCTGATTGATCAGCTTTTTGCCTGCGAAGAGCCGTATCACGATCCGCTTCAGAAGCCAACGCTCATCTACATGCCGATGGACGAGATTCAGAACCGGTTTCGGTGATACAAGGAAGGATTCGTACGAGGGATATTTCCCAGAATTCTACAGACAACTACAAAGGATGCTAATGTATGAATTGAGGGTATAATTTATCTGCATGATCCGATTAATCATCCAACAATCTGCATTTCCTTATGAAATTAGGATCACATTACGATACTCTTTGGAACCGCTCTATTCAAAAATTCAAAACGGGTAAATTTATCTATGATCCATTCATTGAGTCAGATGATGATACTCGTTATGGAATTACGTTACTTGCCCGCCCAGCCTCGCATGTAAAAGAGAAAATTCAGGCTATGGAAGAAACATTACGAAAGGTTGCTCCACATCAATATTATTATCCAAAATCGGATCTGCATGTTACGGTATTGTCTATAATCTCCTGCTATCCGGGGTTTACTCTCGATCAGATCAATCCTTCAGAGTATTGCGAAATTATCCAGGAGGCTGTAAAATCTATTTCCCCTTTCCGACTGACGTTCAGAGGTTTAACAGCTTCGCCATCCAGTATTTTAATCCAGGACTTTCCGAATGACAATCAATTAAATTCTATTAGAAATAACTTGAGAGAAACATTCAGGGAAACAGAACTTAAGAATTCGATTGATACACGATATCATCTTCAAACAGCTCACATAACTGCAGTTCGGTTCAAACGACCCTTAGTAAATGAAAAAGCATTTATAACTGCCATTACCCGGCTGAAAACAACAGATTTCGGAGACTGCTTGATAGATGAACTCGAACTCGTCGCAAACGACTGGTATCAGAGTGATAGAAAAGTAAAACAGATTCAAAAATTCAGACTGTACGAATGAGAATTAGTCTGTCCGACGACAAGTTTTTGGTGCGAAACAATTATAAGGAACGGATGATATAGTCCAGTCATTTTTTTGATGAGATGCGGATTACTATATTCCCATTTTCCCGGAAGGGTTAAACAGATCAAATAAATCAAACCAAACCATCCATCTTGAACATACTTGCGGTAGAACCTTTTTACAGCGGATCTCACAAAGCGTTTCTGGACGGGCTGCGTGAAAACAGCTCTCACAACATCCTTCCCATTAAACTGAACTACAAAGGATGGAAATGGAGAATGCATGGCGACTCGGTGAAACTGGCCGAGATGACCTCCCATGTGGAAGAGAAGATCGATCTGCTTTTGGTGAGCAGCATGACCAACCTGCCCGCTTTCCTGGCGCTCACCAATCCGCGGTTTGCATATACACCCAAGGTGATGATGATGCACGAAAATCAGCTCACGCAGCCGCTGCCGGATGGTGAAGATCGTGACATGACCTATAGCTATATCAACTACCTGAGCATGCTTTCGGCTGATGAACTTCTCTTTACCACCCGTTTTCATTTGGATGATCTGCTGGATGAACTTCCGAGGTTTCTCGACCATTTTCCTGATGACAAATATTTCAACACGATTCAGCAGATACGCGATAAGAGCCGTGTATTTTATCCCGGACTGAACCTGAGCGTGTTTGATGAGCAGCCCGACATCCGGTCAAAAAATGAGCGTCCGGTGATTGTCTGGAATCAGCGCTGGCAGTTTGATCGGAATCCCGGCATGTTTTTCAAAGTGCTGAACCGTCTGAATGATATCGATCTGGAGTTCGACCTGATTCTTGCCGGCGATACAAAACATCAGAAACCGGAAGAGTTTGAGCGCGCCTGGAAACGGTTTGGAGATCAGATCACCCATTTTGGATACGTGGAAAATGTAGAAAACTACAGCCGGCTGCTCCACTCAGGCGATATTGTGGTTTCAACCGCATCCCATGAATTTTTCTGTGTTGCAATTATGGAGGCAATCTACTGCGGCTGCCACCCGCTTGTGCCAAACGCTCTCCACTATCCCGAGCTGATACCAGATACCCTGCACAAACCACTTCTCCACGCTCCGGTTCTCTATGATTCAGAAGATGACCTCTTCCACATCATGAAAAAACTGCTGACCGGTGAGATGAAACCTCTCCCGAAATCATCCCTCCAGAATATCAACAAACACCTGGACTGGAAACGGGTGATTGATGAGTATGATCGGCTTTTTGAAGAGATCAGTGTTTAGTGATGAGTTCTT
>NZ_QUOK01000016.1 GCF_003390325.1 Rhodohalobacter sp. SW132
ATTGCGAAAGCAGTGCTTCCGCGGTTCGATTCCTGTCGGGCAATAGACCGTAATTGAGTGTTGATTGGCGACATGGCCGAGTGGTTAGGCAGAGGTCTGCAAAACCTCGTACGGCGGTTCGAGTCCGCCTGTCGCCTCAAAATATCCGATAATAGTACAACAGTGTGTCAGTAAACAGTTCAGAGTTTTTTACTGTTTATTGACACACTGTTCTTTGATAAGCCGCGTTCGTCTAGGGGTTTAGGACGCCGCCCTTTCACGGCGGTAACACGGGTTCAAATCCCGTACGCGGTACAACATTGGTATTAAGGTAGCGAGTCACAAGTATCGAGATATACTGTCACGATACTCTCTCTTTTTTACTGGTTTTTTACATGGAGCCCGTAGCTCAGTCGGTTAGAGCGCCAGGTTGTGGCCCTGGAGGCCGTGGGTTCAATTCCCATCGGGCTCCCACATATTGTTTCAAACGGCCTCGGAGGCCGTGGGTTCTCCCACAGGGATCCCTTCGGGGAATTCCCATCGGGCTCCCCATTTTACTGATATGCCGCGTTCGTCTAGGGGTTTAGGACGCCGCCCTTTCACGGCGGTAACACGGGTTCAAATCCCGTACGCGGTACATGCACCGTAATCTGGCTAAGTTTTATATCAAAAATTAAGCTGGCACACGGGTTCTCCCGAAGGGATTCCTTTGGGGAAATCCCGTACGCGGTACAAATATTAAAAATGCCGGCTGGAGACAGCTGGCATTTTTTATTTCACCCATCTTCCTTATTTCGTACCGAAGTGCTCAGAAAGATAATTTCCGTTTACCCCCCCTTCTTCTCTATCAAACCGATTTCGCTACTCTTTTTTTATATTTCTTTCTGTACTCAATCGGCGTTAAGCCTGTTACACTGCGGAACAGATTTCTGAATGATTTAGCATCAGAATAGCCTACCTCATACATCACTTCATTGACATTTTTTTGTGATGACTCAAACTCTTTCTTTGCCGCCTCAATCTTTACTCTCTGTATATATTCAACAATTGTATTTGATGTTGCTCTTTTAAATCTTCGCTCCAGACTTCGCCGGCTTAAAGCCAGTTTATCGGCAATTTCCCCCACTGTCATCTTTTCCCGATACTGTTTCTCTATGACTTGTTGCGCCTTAATTACCAGTTCATCACCATGTTCTTTTTGTCCTTCAAAAATAATAAACGGGGACTGGCTTTCTTTGTCGATATCGATCATAAACATTTTTGAAGCCAGAATCGCGGCATCTCTTCCCGCGTTTTTTTCTATCAGGTAGAGCAGCAGGTTCAGATAGGAATAGGCCCCGCCGCTGGTGTAAATTCGGTCTTCAGCTGTCATAATCCGATCATCCACCAGGTCCACATCGGGATACATCTGCCTGAAATTCGCCGCATGAGCCCAGTGTGTGGCACACTTTTTTCCTTTCAAAAGTCCCGTTGCTGCCAGCAGGTAGGCACCGATACAAAAACTGGCAAGCTCCGCACCCTTTTCATAATGACTGATCATCCATGGAATAAATTCCCGGTTCCTCTCAATTCCTTCGTGCTGTTCTGTATGAATTGCAGGGATAATAATCAGATCCGTCTTATTCACATCACTTATTGTAGAGTCAGCATAGACCGTAAAGAGGCCGGTATCCTGCTTCGATTCTGTCGTCAATCCAACAAGGTGAACATTAAATATGGTTTTCTCAGCGAGGTTATTCACCTGGTTAAAAATCTGGTGGGTCCCGGCAATATTCACCAGACTGGTATGGCCATGAGGTATGAGGATGGAAACATGTTTCATGGTAAAAATCTATTAAAGCGAACTGTCGCAATCAACCCGCAGGATTGGCGCAATTCCCCCTTTTATAACTGTGACGATCTCTTAAATTAATGTTTAATCCCTTGGGATGCTTAAAGATGTATCGAATTATCAGAGATATCAAATAAATCTGATCAAGCTATGAACGGACATTTATATTTCGAAATACATGCTGATGATCTGGATAGAGCAGCAAAATTTTACTCAACAATTTTTAGATGGATAGTTGATGAAACCGGTGAAGACTTGCCGGTTGAATATCGGCGAATAGACGCCGGTGGAACCGCGGGAGGTTTACTGAAACGGCCAGCCGATATCCCTCCTGCCGAATGTGGGGTAAATGCTTTTGTCTGTTCCATTGAAGTGGATGATTTCGATCAAACAGCAGAAAACATTTTAGAAAACGGCGGCAAAACCGCCCTGCCAAAATTCGCGGTTCCCGGCGTGTGCTGGCAAGGGTACTTCATCGACACCGAGGGAAATACGTTTGGGATTTTCCAGGTTGATGAAAGTGCAAAATAAATTGAAGTAAATGATGAAACCTATAGCAGAAAATTTTATCGACCGGTTAAAGACGAATCAGTCTGATAAGGAGCGTAAGAAGATCCGCCGCTACTTCAAGGCAGACGATTCTGAAAATCGTGTGATGGGCGTACGAATGAAAATCATCTTCGATCTGGCCAAAGAGTTTAAGGAGATGCCGGTTAATGAGATCGCAAAACTGCTCGACAATCCATACTACGAGGCCCGAATGGGTGCCGTTAGCATTATGGATTTCAGAGTTCGCAAAAAAAGTGTACCAGAAGAGCTCCGTAAACAATTATTTGATCTTTATCTAAACAGGCACGACCGGCTCAACAGCTGGGATTTTATGGACCGTGCTGCACCGCGGGTCATTGGCATGTACCTGTACGATTATAAAAAACCACGGGACATTTTATATACACTTGCCAAATCGGATAATCCCTGGGAACGAAGAACCGCCATTGTAAGCACCGCCTGGTTTATTAAAAAGGGCGAACTGGACGACACATTCAAACTGGCCGAATTACTGCTGGATGATGAGCACGAATATGTGCAAAAAGCGATAGGTACCTGGGTGCGCCATGCGGGTAAACAGGATGAAGAGCGTCTGCTGGAATTCCTCGAAAAGCATGCGCCGGAAATTCAGCGGACTACATTAACCACAATGATGGAGAATCTGACTAAAGCACAGAAAGAGTATTATCGGAATCTTTGAGAATTTAACCCTCCAAGGGTTTGTCCCGAAGGGATCGCTTTGCGAAAACCCTTGGAGGGTTCTAGATCACTGTAAACTAAACCCTGAAACCATGCAAAAAATAGTACCTCACCTCTGGTTCGATAATCAGGCCAAAGAAGCATCCGAATTTTATGTATCCGTTTTTGGCGGGAATTCAAATATGACAGGCCGCACCACACATCACGATACGCCGTCCGGAGACGTGGATTCGGTTACGTTTGAGCTCCTGGGACATAAGTTTATGGCCATATCAGCCGGACCTTTGTTTACGCCCAATCCTTCAATTTCGTTTTTTGTACAGCTTGAATCTGCGGAGGCAGTAAACCGCTTATGGAATGAGCTGAAGGAGAACGGAGAAATTATAATCCCGCTTGATGCCTATCCGTGGAGCAAACGATACGGCTGGCTGCAGGATCGGTATGGCATCACCTGGCAGATTTCGCTGGGCGATAAACAAGATACCGGCGGCCAATATATCACACCTTGCCTGATGTTCACCGGTAATCAGTACGGAAAGGCTGAAGAGGCGCTAAATCTCTACACCTCTCTCTTTCCGGATTCAGGGGTTGATGGCATCCTTCGCTTTGGAAAAGATGAATCCCCTGACAAGGAAGGGAATGTAAAGCACGCACAATTCAAACTTGAGAATCAAACTTTTATGATTATGGAAAGTGCACATGATCATCCCTTCAGTTTTAATGAAGCGATTTCCCTGATCGTTTATTGTGACGATCAGCAGGAGATTGATCACTACTGGGACATACTATCCGCTGTACCAGAAGCCGAACAATGTGGATGGATTAAAGATAAGTTTGGGGTCTCCTGGCAAATTGTGCCAAAAATAATGGACAAGATGATGAGCAAAGGCACAAAAAAGCAGGTGGATCGGGTGACACAAACCTTTCTTCCGATGAAGAAGCTGATCATTTCTGAGCTTGAGGACGCCTATGATCAAACGGATCGTTAACAACTCAAAATCAAAACAATCGCAATTATGAAACTCCCCGATGTTCCGCAACGCTACGCTTTTATAGTACTCAGGGCCATCACAGGTATCATTTTTATCACACATGGTGCTGCACGTATCTATTACGGCACCGTGGATGGCTTTGGGGAGTTTCTCAATCACCAGGGATTTCTGATCGGCCTTCCTCTCGCCTGGACAATTACCATCGGTGAGATTGTAATTGGAAGCTGCCTTGCTGTGGGATTTAAAACCCGAATTTGTGTCCTTTTCCACGGCATAATCATTATCACAGGGATCTATTTGATCCATCTCCCCCAGGGATGGTTTACTGTTGGACAAAGCAGCGGAGGAGTGGAATACAGCCTGCTTCTGCTGGCCGTATTGTTGTTCATATATAGTTATTCAACCAATAAACAGACTATCCCACAGCAATTATGAAGACAAAGCCAACTTTGAAAAAATGCAAAAACGGACACTCCTTTTATAAATCAAGCGACTGTCCAACCTGTCCGACTTGTGAAAAACTGAAAGAACCGGCTTCCGGATTTTTAGCACTGTTGAGTAATCCCGCAAGAAATGCATTGCTTCATCACGGGATAGATACCATCCAAAAATTATCTTCCTATACGGAGAAAGAGATCTTAAAAATCCACGGAATTGGAAAAGCTTCACTGCCCGTTTTTCGAAAATCGCTTGAAGAAGAGGGGTTGTCATTTAAACCAAAGGAAAAAGCAAACTAAAGTGTGTTATTCAACTTAAATCAAATGCATACATCATGGAAAAATTACATTTCTCAATCACTATCAACGCGCCGAAAGAAATGGTTTGGGATACAATGCTTGACGAAAAAACCTACAGGGTGTGGACCCGCGTGTTTATGCCGGGATCATTCTATGAAGGAAATTGGGATCAGGGCAGTAAACTATATTTTCTGGCACCCGACAAAACCGGAAAGACAAGCGGAATGGTAAGCCGGATCAAAGAAAACAGAAAGTATGAATATGTCTCGATCGAGCATCTTGGTTTTGTCGAAAATGGCAAAGAAGATACTACAAGCGAGGCTGTAAAAAACTGGTCCGGAGCACTTGAAAATTACATCTTCAGGGAAATCAACGGTAAAACCGAGGTATTAGTAGAGTTGGATACCTCAGATGAATACAAGGATATGTTCCTGGAAACCTGGCCGAAAGCGCTTGAAAAGCTTAAATCTCTTTGTGAAAAATAATATGAAGAATTTACAAATTCCTGAACCGCTCCTGATTCAGTTCGATCTGCATCACCGTTTATATAATAATGTTCTGGAAGGATTTACGGATGAAGAATCCAACCGTAGGCTGACTGGATTCCCACAGCTTAACCATGTGAAATATCTGGCAGGCCATCTGTTAAATTCCCAGTATGGGATTGCAGCCATTGCCGGACTTAAACCGGATATAAAATGGAATGACCTGTTTGCCGTGATGGGACAATCAGAGGCTAAAGATGGATTTGCCTATCCCTCACTTGAAGAGATAAAGACAGAGTGGAATCACCTTCACGAACCAACCTTGCGCGGCCTGAAAGAGCTGCAAGCAGATGATCTCAATCTAAAACCGCCTTCACCTTTTGACCAGGTCTCAGAAAATATCGGTCAGTTGTGGGCTTTCATCAGCCACCACCAGGCGTATCACATCGGGCAGATCGGAATTTTAAGGCGAGCGTTTGGCAAAGAACCCATGAGTTACCAGTGAACAGGTATTCAGTTTTTCAGTGTGTCAGTACTCAATAATCAGAGATCATATGAATAAACAGATTTTTTTTGCGCATAGTGGCGGACCGCAGGGTAGATCCGGGCGAGGCAGTTACGATTTTGTGCAATGGTTGCGGAATGAACTTGGTGATGGATACCAGATTTATGAACCGATTATTGAAGAACCCGATGCTCCGACCTATCAGATGTGGAAAGAAACGGTTGACCGGGAATTTCCAAAACTGACAAACCCTGTTTTTTTGATTGGCCATTCCCTGGGCGGGTCAACCCTGCTCAAATACCTGTCTGAAGAAACATGCGAGTTGCAAATAGCCGGCCTTTTTCTTGTTGCACCGCCTTATTGGGGAAAGCAAGGATGGCAAGCGGAAGACTTTACACTGAGACATGATTTTTCAAAAACTCTGCCTGCAATTCCCGGGATCCATCTGTATCACTGTTTGAATGATCCTGTGGTGCCGGTTGATCATGCGGATGTTTACCAAAAACTCATCCCAACGGCTTCTATCCATAAACTGAACGGGAATGATCATGCTTTTTCGGATGGGCTGCCGGTGCTTGCTGAGCATATCAAAACCACAAAATATACGACTCATGACACAAATCATTGACTTTCCATTTATTTCCCTTGATGGCCGAATCAACGACCGAGACGGCAAAATCGACTTTCATAATCCTGATGATGAGATCCTCTCATTTGTGAATGAGCGGCACGCGGCTTTCTCCAACCACATTTATGATGACTCCACATACGAGATCATGAAGTGGTGGGAAAATCCTTCTGGGCCGGAATCCAAGCTTGAGGTAATTCAGAAGTATACCCGGATTTGGAATAAAACACACAAAACCGTCATTTCAAAACAGCTTTCGGGGCTTGACCCCGATCAATATACAGTGTTGCCCGAGCTTACTGCCGATGCACTGTCCGAACTCAAACAGAAGGCATCCAGTGATATCCTGATCGGTGGCAGTGATCTCACAATCGCGGCCCTGAACTTCGGCCTTCTGAACAGAATTGACCTGATGACAGTACCCGTTATACTTGGCGGCGGAGATTCGTTTTTTGAAAAGATCCCCCGAACCGAATTGAATCTCCTGGAAACCCGCAGTTTTAAGAAAGGGTGGATTTTTTCCAGTTATGAAATAAAGTAAATAAATTCTTTAACCATTATGTAAAAATCAAAACCCGAATCGATGAGTACATTCAACCCTGAATTTCCCAAAATTGTAACACACGAACAGTGGCTTGCAGAACGAAAAGAGCTTCTGATACAAGAAAAAGAGTTTACAAAACAACGAGATGAATTAAACTCCAAGCGCCGCCGTCTGCCGATGGTGAAAATCGAGAAGGAATATACATTTGAAGGACCGGACGACAAACTCAACCTTTCTGACCTGTTCGAAGGCCGCCGCCAGCTCATTATTTATCATTTTATGTTCCATCCTGATTGGGATGAAGGCTGCCCGAGCTGCTCTTTTTTGGTTGATAACATCGGCCACCTTTCTCATCTGCATGCCCGAAATACCACACTCGCACTGGTTTCACGAGCCCCGCTTGAAAAACTTGAGGCCTATAAAACACGTTTGGACTGGAACCTGCCCTGGTACTCTTCGCACGAAAGTGACTTCAACTACGATTTCCATGCATCGATAAACCAGAAAAAAGGCTCAAGCGAATACAATTACACTGAAAAACCGGAACTGGTAAAAAGTCTGAATGGAAAAACGGCGGAGGTCCCCGGCACCAGTGTGTTTCTCCGCGATGGGGAAACAATCTTTCACACTTACTCCTCATATGCGCGAGGGGGCGACTTGCTGCTCGGCACCTATAACTGGCTCGATCTAACAGCCCTCGGGCGCCAGGAAGCCTGGGAAAAACCCAAAGGGCGCAGCGACGGCCCCTTCATGAGCTGGGTACGCCGGCATGACCAATACGATTAATTAAACCCTCCAAGGGTTTCAAACCCTTGGAGGGTTATAAAATGAAAATAGAAACTTATGGCAACCGCCATGCCAACCATCCACGTTTACAAAACCTCAGTAGATAACGAAACCGATGCGAAACTCATCGCTGAACTCATCTCTCGCGAAATTCCATCCAGTAAAATCAGTTTTGACCTGGACGATTGCGACAATGTACTTCGTATTGAGACCAGCAATGGAAATTTTAATGAAGAGACCGTTAAACACATTTTCAAACAGAAAAACCTCCGATTGGAAACACTGCCTTTCTGATCAGGGTTACACATCAACCTAAAAAACCACCTATGAAATCAGTAAACCCCTATCTCAACTTTAATGGAAATACCGAAGATGCTTTCACATTTTACCAGTCTGTGTTCGGCGGCGAACTCCAGATCGACCGCTATAAAAACCTTGATGATAACATGGGAGCCACCGGCGATGACCTGGAAAAAATAGCCAATGTGATGCTGCCAATTGGCGGAGGCACGATGCTGTTTGGTTCGGATGTACTGGGATCCTCCCGCGAAAACCATGCAGCCGGGAATAACTTCTACATTCAGCTCGAAACCGAAAGCGAAGAAGAAACCGAACGCCTGTTCAGCGGATTATCGGCCGGCGGCAGCATCCAAATGCCCCTGGCAAACACAGGCTGGGCCAAACAGTTTGGTATGCTGACCGACAAATTTGGCATCCAGTGGATGGTATATTTCACGGGATAACAAACAAGTGAAAGAACCCAATCAAACCGAAAAAAAAACCTTATTACTCATGAAAACCATCAATCCCTATCTCATATTCAACGGTAATGCCGAAGAAGCGTTTGAATTTTATCAAACCGTATTTGGTGGAGAAATCTTTAAGATGCGGTTCAGCGAAATGCCGGGTACATCAGAAATGCCGGATGAAGATCAAACCAAACTGGCGCACGTTGCCCTGACCATTGCCGGTAAAGATCAGATTCTGATGGCATCAGATTCCGGAACCGGACATGAAGCAACGATGCAAGAAAATGGTAATTACTATTTGTCACTCGAACCGGAAAGTGCCGAGGAAGCGGAACAGATTTATAACAAACTCTCTGATGGCGGCAAGGTAATCATGCCACTCGATGAAACCGACTGGGCAGAGAAATTTGCCATGTTTGCGGATAAATTCGGCATTCAGTGGATGATAAACTACGGCGACAAATAGATCATGGGGAAACTAACCTACGCCATGATGGCCTCTCTCGATGGATTCATCGAAGACAAAAACGGATCCAGCGAGTGGGCCATTGTGGATGACGAACTCCACCGCCATTTCAACGAAGAAGATGCTGCCAAAGGAGCTTACCTGTTTGGCCGCATGCTTTTTGAGGATATGTGCACTTTCTGGCCTACAGCAGATCAAGATCCCGAAGCACCCGATTACATCCGCGAATTCGCCGGGATATGGCGCAAAAAACCCAAATACATTTTCTCCAAAATCCTGAAAAAAGCGGATTTCAACTCTGTGATAATCAGCGAAAATGTGGTTGAAGAGATCAAAAAACTAAAACAGGACCCGGGTGATGACCTCTCCCTGAGCGGTGCTACCCTGGCAGAAACCTGCATCCGGAACGAACTGGTGGATGAATACCTGATTTATGTAAACCCGGTAATATTGGGCGGAGGCCGTCCGATGTTTCCGAAGGAAATAAACCTGGCTTTAAAACTGACCGAAACCCGCAGTTTTGATTGTGGTGTGGTTCGGCTGCAGTACAGTTGGCAACAAAAAAACAACCATGAATGAAATGAAACCAAAAAAAATCTGGGCGAATTATGGAGTAGAAAACATCAACCGGACACAGGAATTTTACCTGGCGCTGGGGTTCAAGCTGAATGGCAGCCCCACAAAAGATCTGGTGAGTTTCCTGTTCAGCGATGATGAATTTGTTATCCACTTTTTTGAAAAGGAAAAAATGAAGACGAGTCTGGAGGGAGAACTTTCAGACTTGAGAAAGGGAAACGAGATCATGTTTACTCTATCGGCAGAAAGTAAAAATGACTTTGATGTATGGATAGAGGAAATAAAAAAAGCCGGCGGATTTATTTTCTTCGATTCGAATATTGACAGGAAAGAATTCTACGATGAAAACGGATATCACGTTTGTGTTTTTGCTGATCCGGACGGGCATAAATTCAATCTTTTCTACAATGAAAACAGGTAAAAACTGATTTAATCTATTTCGGTAATCCTATGCGTAAACTCTTTCTAAAAATGATGATCTCAGTAGATGGTTGCATCGAAGGGCCAAACGGCGAACTCGACTGGCACCGGGCTGATGAAGAGTACCAGGAATACGCCAATCAAACACTTCGTTCTGTCGATGGCATATTGCTTGGCAGAAAAGTCTACGACGTGTTCCTCAATTATTGGCCAAATGTCTATGAAGAATTGAAGGAATCAGAGAATTCTTCTCTCCATTTTGAAACGGCACGCCTGTTGTATGAATTGCCGGAATATGTGGTATCAACAACAATGAAAGAAGCTTCCTGGAATAATACACACATCATCCGGGATAACTTCCGGAATGAAATCAAAAAGCTAAAAGAAAAACCGGGACGTGATATTGCATGTTATGGAGGAGCTGAACTTACAAAATTTCTGCTGATTGAAAACCTGGTTGACGAATACCGGCTTATCGTAAATCCAATCATTCTGGGTGATGGCTCTCCCCTTTTCAAAACTGATTCACCTCAGAGTAAGCTTCAGTTTAAGAGTGCGAGGAAATTCCAATCGGGTGCTGTAATGCTGACCTATAAACCAGCACTAACATGATCAAACTCCGGCCTGCTGATATTACCGATCTGGAACTACTCCGCCACTGGGATCAACAACCCCACGTAATCGCAGCTGATCCCAGTGATGATTGGGAATGGGAAACCGAGTTGTTGAACAACCCCGACTGGCGGGAACAGCTGATCGCGGAGCTGAACGGCCGGCCGATCGGTTTTATACAAATTATTGATCCCGCCCGGGAAGAGAGCCGTTACTGGGGAGAAATCGAGGAAGGATATCGTGCAATCGATATCTGGATTGGAGAAGCATCCGATCTTGGTAAAGGTTACGGCTCACAAATGATGAAACTCGCGATTGAAAAATGCTTTACGAATAAGGAGGTGAAAACAATACTCATCGACCCGCTCGCATCCAATACAGATGCACACCGGTTTTATGAACGGCTTGGATTCCGGTTTTTAGAAGAGCGCCGGTTTGGGGAGGATGTTTGTTTGGTGTACCGTCTTAAACGAGAAGACTGGGAATAATTTAAAAATCAGAGCACATACTATTGACCTGAGTTCGGTTAATAATGCCTTATTTAAATGCTAAAAATAATTTACTCACAACTGACCTCCCTTGATGGATACATTGAAGATGCCGATGGAAATATTAGCTGTATCAAGCCGGGCGATGAACTACACCGGCATTTCAATGAGCTGAAATGGGTGGATTATCAGACTTTCCCGGGCGACGTTGTGATGTTGAAATATCAACTCAAACATTAACCAGATACCTTGGAGGTTTTCAAAACCTCCAAGGTCTGAATACAGGACAAAAAAATGCTTACATACAACCATACATTCAGCAGTTTTTCGGTAGATGAGTTACCGAAAGCCTGGAAATTTTACCAGGAAACGCTCGGACTTGGCGTTGAGGAATCGGGAGATATGGGATTATCAATCCGACTGAAAGATAATCATCGTGTTTTTATTTATCCCAAAGCAGAACATCAGCCCGCTACTTTTACAGTGCTGAATTTTGTGGTGAATGATATTGATGAAGTGATGAAATCCATGAAGCAACATGGCGTACAATTCGAACATTATCAAAACGAACATTTACCACAAGATGAACAAGGCGTGCTCCGTGGACTTCAGGAAAATATGGGGCCGGATATCGCATGGTTTAAAGATCCGGCCGGCAATGTATTGGCGATTGTACAGGAGAAGTAGTCATTTTTTTCCTTCAAATTAAGGCTCTATTCTATATTGTATGTAGCACAAAATCGTGTGATCGCAACAATTACTTTAGCCTGTTACTTTTTGGTGTCCCCGAAAAAATCGGGGCAGGCGGCAAGTAGCCAGGTCAAAGGCATCCCGTTGGTTAAACCACCGGCTTGTCCCGAGCTTCGTCTCGGGGGTTGTGCCATTCAGAAATTATTTTATGAATATGAAACTACCCCGACGAATCAACATAGAGCCGAGAATTTCGACACCAAAAAAGGAAAGGGTGTTATTGAAATTTGGATTCCGGTGGAAGAATAATATTAACTTTCTCAACCCTTGGAGGGTTTTAAACCCTCCAGGGGTTCAAATTTAGGATGACCATGAAAACCAAAAACCAGGAACTTTTAGAAAAATTCAATGAGGCATTTGCCCGTAACGATACAGATTTCGTAATCAATCACGTGACAGACTCAATTAAATGGTCGGTAGTAGGTGATTTCAAAGTAGAAGGAAAAGAAGCCTTCACCAAAGCCCTTAAAAAAATGAAGGGTGATGAACCGTTGGAATTGGAAATCGATAAAGTAATCACTCACGGAAAAGACGCTTCTGTAAATGGTATCATGAAGTCCAAAAACGGCGTGCAGTATGCTTTTTGTGATGTCTATACATTCAGCGGATTCAAAAATCCTAAGATCAGGGAAATGACATCCTATGTAATTGAGGTTAAGTCAGAAAATTCATCCTCATAAAAAATGGGCTGATTTTATTATCCTTTAGCATCTCAAATATTTATTCACAATATATTTTAAATTCAGGTAAAGATGACAGAAGCCACTATCCGATTTGCTAAGGAAACCGATCTTGCTGAAATCGTTGAATTATGCCATCAGCATGCTTTATACGAGAAATCCGAATATGACAAAACCGGGAAACAGGAAAAACTCAAAACACATTTGTTTTGCGATCAACCCCATTTTAATTGTTTGGTGGCCGAAGTACATAATGAGGTGGTTGGTTATGCCACCTATATCAAACAATTCGCCACCTGGGATGCTGATTTTTATATCTATATGGATTGCCTGTTCTTAAATGAAAAATCCCGCGGTTATGGCATTGGAGAACAGATTATGAATAGAATTAAAGAAGAAAGCCAAAAAATGGGATGTAATCTCATTCAGTGGCAGACTCCGGATTTTAATACAGGTGCTATACGGTTTTATAAAAGAATCGGGGCTACCTCTAAATCTAAAGAACGCTTCTTTTTAGAATTTTGACTCATTACACGCTTCCGAATCCTTGATTTTTTTTGATCTGGTTCGTGCAAATCCTCAAAAGTCTGTTATCGAACGGATCCTCCCAGTTCGATCAGCACTTGGTTAGATGCTTCCAGCTTCTGTTCTTTTTCTTTGGGATACAACTCTTCGGCAGCCATTTCTGCACTGCTCATTGCTTCCTCAAGAATTCGTTTTCCCCCTTTGGCCAGTTTCACTAAACTAACGCGCGCATCCCGTGCATTGGCTTCTTTTTCAACCATCCCGATTTTTTCCAGCGGACTGATTTTTTTGGTGATAGCCGAAGCCGACAAACCCACTTTCTCGGCCAGGTCAATTCGACGAAGCTTTTCGTCCGGCGCCTGGCTAAGGTGAAACAGAATCATGAAATCGTTCAGGCTGAGACTATGAAAACTCAAGCGGGCATCAAAGCGCCGGGCAATGAGTGCCTGGGTCATTGTTAGATTTAAAAAGAACTTGAGGGAAGTTGATATATTTTCCATTTACTTGAATTTTAATTGAAAAGTAAAATACTTACCAAGTATAACTACATTTTCAATTCAAAACAATACCTGCTTCAAAAGCTCACAAAAAAAACTATTGACAAATATCAGAACAGACTCTACTTTACCAATCAGTTAATTAACTATTTAGTTAAACAAAGTAATGTTCATGCCAGCAGGTCAACTCAGTTCCACCTTTCATGCGTTAGCCGATCGCCTCACCGGGCCATTCTCTCCGGTTTAACCACGGGTGAAAAAATCGTCTCGGATCTGACCGAGCCTTGGAATGAGCCTGCAGGCCATCACAAAACTCCTGAAAGTACTGGAAAAGGCAAAACCCGACAGGTAAGTACCACTCTTTTTGATACTCCTGAAACACGCAAGAAAATGGTCAAAATGGGCATGGTCGAAGGCAGGAACAGTTCGAGGAAACGTATGGATGAAGATTTATCATCCATTCAATAATTAGGTATAAGACCTCCAAGGTTTCTAAAACCTTGGAGGTCTGATTATGAACAACAAACTAATCTATCACCAAAATAGGATCCAGGAAATATTATGAAAACAGCTAAAACACTTGAAGATCAAAAACTCATATTAACCCGGAATTTTGACGCTCCTCCTTCTCTCCTGTTCAAGATATGGAGCGATTGCAAGCACCTGAAACACTGGTGGGGGCCAAAAGAATGGCCGATGGATGAATGTGAATTAGATTTCCGAAAAGGCGGCCAATGGAAATATTGTCTCCGCGGTCCCAGCGAAGGGGATGAATCCTGGGGATTGGCCATTTATCAAGAAATAAGAGAGCCGGATACCATTGCATATAAAGATCACTTTACAGATGCGAAAGGAAATGTGGTACCCGATATGCCCAACATGATTATCCAAGTAAAGTTTGAGGAACACGATGGCAAAACAACTCAACGCATAACTGTGAATTTTGACACCAACAAAGAACGCGATAAAATTGTAGAAATGGGCATGGCCGAAGGTATGGATAGTTCACTGGACCGGGTGGATGATTATCTGGCTGAAATCCAATAATTACATTCAGACCTCCAGGGTTTTTCGCGAAGCAATCCCTTTAGGAGAAAACCTTGGAGGTCTTATTAATCAATTAAAACCCAATCCAATTTTATGATCCATTATGAAGAAAATCATTCAAAATATTGCCTGTCAGCTTGTTGGTTTGATGTTCATCAATGCCGGGTTGAATAAATTTCTCCAATATATCCCTGTGCCTGATGATTTGCCTGAGCAAGTAGCACATATGAACGCAGCTATAGCAGAAATCGGCTGGCTGTTGCCTCTTGTAGCCATTGCTGAAATAATCGGAGGCCTGTTATTTATTTTCCCCCGGTTCAGGGCTCTTGGAGCTATCATACTCTTCCCGGTTATCATTGGGATACTTATGATTCACCTTACGGTCGCTCCTTCCGGATTACCCTTGGCAATGGCGATCTTCCTTGTCCTCTTATGGGGAATGTATGACCACCGGGATAAATACCTGCAATTGGTAAATATGTCTCATCAGGACAGTATAGCTGAACTGGCCGAGTGATCCATCTCAATTAAAAACAGAAAGAATCCACCGACGAAAATTAATCCTATGAGAACCCTCAAACTACAAGTACAAATTACTGCGGATGGCTTCGTTGCCGGTCCCGATGGCCAACAAGACTGGATGACCTGGGACTGGGACGACGAACTGCAACAGTTTGCAGATAAAATCACATCCCCGGTGGACTGCATTGTGATGGGCCGAAAACTGGCTGAAGGCTTTATCCCGTACTGGGCCCAAGTGGCCGAAGATCCCGATAATCCGGAGCAGGAATCAGGCAAGAAATTCAACGAAACCCCAAAAGTGGTATTCAGCCACTCGCTGGAAAAATCGAAATGGGAAAATACCGATCTTGTAAAAGGTGATTTGGTGGATGAAATCACTCAACTGAAGCAAGAGGATGGCCGCGAAATTATTGCTTACGGCGGGGCTACCTTTGTATCAAACCTGGTTAAACACGAGCTGGTTGATGAGTTTTACCTGTTTGTGAACCCGGTGGCCATCGGCAGCGGAATGCCCATTTTTGGTAAACTCACTGATTACCAAAGCCTGAATTTGGTGCAGACCCGTGCTTTTGATTGCGGAATAGTGTTACTGCACTATGAGCCAAAATAAGTTTAACCCTCCAAGGGTTCACAACCCTTGGAGGGTTGTTTCCAATGTCGCATTTGCCCCTTGTGATTGTCGCAAACACAAACCTCAAGTATCCCAAAATTCATACATATTTGGAGTAATATCCAAATTTGGTTTTAACCAAAATCCATATGTACGCCAATCCTTGAAGCCGAGAATGATAACCCGGTTGAAATGCAACAGCAAGGATGACAGGCAATCTAAGATAATTTCAAAAAAAACATCCTGAAATACAATTCAAAAACTAACATAACTCTGTTCATATTATGACATCGAATCATCAACTTTCAAAAAGCCGCCTTTGGTCGGCGAGAATTATGGGCGGGATTGTCATCCTGTTTATGCTGATGGACAGCATCTTCAAATTCATTCAACCTGAAGAAGTGGTGCAGGGTTCACTTGAACTGGGTTATGCTGAACATCATATTGCGATCATAGGCGTCCTCGGACTGATTTCCATCATACTGTACGCCGTTCCCCGAACGTCAATACTTGGAGCTGTTCTGTTAACCGGATACTGGGGCGGAGCGATTGCCACACATCTTCGTCTCGATAATCCGCTTTTTTCTCATATTCTTTTTCCAGTTTTCCTTGGAATACTGGCATGGGGTGCCCTCTGGCTTAGAAATGAACAATTGCAACACCTGTTTCCTATTATAAACAGATCGGAAAGGTAAAGCCAATAAAATCATGAACCTTTGAATTCTAAACACTGATAACTAATGAATTTTGATCAAGAGGTTTTTTGCAATATCAAGATCTATAAAACCAATGTAAGAGAGCCTTCGCAGGGAAGGGCTATCCTGGATGAAATCCGTTTAAATGTGCCCGGCAGCGATCCAAGTTTTGACATTGATGATTGTGATAAAGTACTGCGGGTTGAAACTCAAAAAGAACCTATAAATGACTCGAAAATCCGTGGACTGGTAGAAGCTTCCGGATTTCATATTGAAGATCTTCTTTAAATAATTTTAAAAAGCCATGATAAAACAGACATTACAAATCACCATCCTGGTTAAAAACCTGGAAGAAGCCAAACGATTTTATACTCAACAGTTGAACTTTGAGGTGCATACGGAACTGGAGTTTAGCGATGACTGGAAATACCTGACCGTAACTCCAGACAAAAGCAATGAAACCGTTATTGAACTATGCGAATCCAAAACTCCGGAACAGCACAATTTGATTGGTAATCAAGGCGGGGGACAGGTTTTACTTATGTTTGAAAGTGATGACATTGAAAAGGATTACCAGGAAATGAAAATCCGCGGCGTTGAATTTAACGGAGTACCCAAAGAAGTTCCGGGTGGTAATGGCGTGGGATTTAAAGATCTTTATGGCAATCAATTCGATCTATTTCAACCAGACAACACTAATTAACTCTTACGCTCTTTGTGTCTTGATGGTTTATCAAAAAACACAAACAGAGTTAACAAATAATTTTATGAAAGACCGAACCATACACATCACCCGTGAATTTGATACCCCGCATGAACTGGTATTTGATGCCTTCACGGCTCCTGAAAAAATTAGTCAATGGTGGGGCCCCAACGGCTTTACAACCACCACCAAAAGCATGGAATTTAATGTAGGCGGCGAGTGGATTTTCACCATGCACGGGCCCGATGGAACCTACTATCCCAATCGGGTCGTTTATACAGAAATCAAACATCCGGAGCTGCTCAAGTACGATCACTTTGCTGGATATAAGAAAGATGGGAAACCTCCTCATTTCAAACAAACCATCACGTTTGAGGAAGTGAATGGCAAAACCAAAGTGGAGATGAACTTGCTCTTCCCAACACCCAAAAAACGACATGAAGCCGCTGAGTTTGGCGCTATTGAAGGCGGACATCAAACGCTGTCACGACTTGCTGAATTCCTGGAGAAAAACAATTCCACCGATAACCATTAACCAACACTGCCATGCCAACCATCAACCCATACCTCAACTTCCAGGGTAATACCGAGGAAGTTTTTAAGTTCTACCAATCCATATTTGGCGGAGAGTTCATCGGGGGAATTTCCCGGTTTAAAAATACACCTGAAGGTGATGGTCTGCCTGAACATGAACAAGACAAAGTGATGCATATTGGTCTGCCCTTTGGAGAAAACAACATGATTATGGCCACCGATGCGCTTGAATCCATGAATCAAAAAGTTCAACCGGGCAATAATGTGTACCTCTGTATTTCAGCAGATAGCAGACAACAGGCCGATGATTTCTTCAACGGACTTTCTGACAAGGGAGAGATCGAAATGGAGATGCAGGATATGTATTGGGGTGATTACTTCGGGATGTTGACTGATAAATTTGGTGTAAAGTGGATGGTGAGTTTTGACCAAAGATAACCACCGGCTTTCAGTTGGAATACGCGCTATACAAATAAATTAACACAGCAAGTAAAACCAAGGAATACTCCACTCCTCCGCTGCCGTGGCCTACGGAAAACCTTCCATTCGGCAGATGCATCAGGAATATGCCAATGGTGACAACTATGGCGTTAATAATGACACAGTATTTCACCTTATATCCAATTGTGATTAAAGTTCCGAAGATTATTTCACCAAAGGTTACCACCCATGCAAGGAAAATACCAATTACTAACCCTTTGGAATTCAGAAATCCCCGAATCTGGAAACAGAGTCATAATATAATCGGGTGGTGCCATGACTGACAAAATGAAATCCGTCAAAATTCGGAGTAATTGTGATGAATACTTTAGAGGTATGGAGGGAAGTTTCATTTCTATCTACTTTACTTTTGATTAATCAAATATCGGCTTTGAATTAGCAGATAGAAATGGATTCTATTAAATTTATTGGTGTATGAGCAAAATTTCGGTTTATATCGCAACCAGCCTGGACGGCTTCATCGCCCGTGAAAACGGGGATATTGATTGGCTGCATAACAGCGGTCATGGTGAAGCAGAAAAAGAAGAAGATTTCGGCTACGAAACATTTATGAGCACAGTTGACGCTTTGGTAATGGGCCGAAATACCTACGAAAAAGTTCTCTCATTTGGAGGAGAATGGTCCTACGGGGAAAAACCGGTTTTTGTACTTACCACAAAAGGGATCGAAATTCCTGACAGGATCAGCAAAACCGTCTCTTCCCTCTCCGGTTCACCCCAGGAAATTGCACGTAAACTGAAGGAGTTTGGGCATAGTCACCTCTACCTGGATGGCGGACTAACGATTCAGAAATTCCTGGTAGCCGGGCTTGTGGATGAACTTACCATCACAAAAATTCCCATTTTGATTGGCAGTGGAATTCCGCTTTTTGGCCCGCTATCGGAAGACATCCGTCTAAAGCACCTGGAAACAAGCTCCTGGAATAATGGCTTTGTACAAAGTACATATAAAGTTCTATAATGAAGTATCAGACCCCTATTTTTGAATAAAATCATAATAAAAAGACAGGTTTATGCTTTTCGTCAATAAGAAAATCACGATTCCGGTTTCTCCCCCTAAAGCTTTTGAAATATTTGCTCATTCCCTGAATGAATGGTGGCCTAAAGAGTACACATGGTCGGGCGAAAAACTTAAAGAAATCAGTATTGAACCCCGGAAAAACGGACTTTGTACTGAAATTGGACCACATCACTTCCGATGTGACTGGGGCCGTGTTACCGAAATAAATGAACCTGAACGTATTGTTTTTAAGTGGCAAATCAGCCCGCAGCGGATCCCTGAACCTGATCCCTCCAAAGCCAGTGAAGTTGAGGTAACTTTTAATCGCACAGAAGATTCAAAAACACGGCTAACATTACAGCACCGGGATTTTGAAAATCACGGAGAGGGTGCCAGGGAATACCGGAAAGCCATGGATTCTGAAATGGGCTGGGAATATCTTCTGGAGAAGTTTAAAACGGCCTGCCGGGATTGAAAACTAAAATCACCTGGTGGAAATGATCACGCTTTGAATTTTAAGTTTTCTTCAGCCAGGGCTCTTTTAATGTAGGCATAGAAGCCGGCCCCAATACATAGCTGGTCTAATATTTTGATATTTGAAGATTTTCGATTAATGAAATTTCTTTCCATCTGATAGCATCTTCAGGATTTTCTTCATTCTTCGTTGCCTGGTTTCCGGCTTTTTGGCTGTTTGCAGACGCCAGGTGATGGCATAGGTATTGGTTTTGTTCAGGGATTTGAAAAACTCTTTTGCCTTTGGGTGTTTGGAAAGCTCCTCCAAAAAATCTTTCGGAACGGTCATTTCACTGGGCGGATCGTAGGCTTTTTCCCACCGCCCATCGGCTTTAGCCTCTTCCACTTCCCTTACTCCTGCCGGCTTCATTTTACCAAGGTTTATCAGCCGATCAATATGCTCCGTATTGCGTTTCGACCATAAACTTCCCGACCTTCGTGGTGTAAATTTTTGAAGATACGACTCCTCATCAAGCTTTTTAGCCTGCCCGTCAATCCAGCCATAACATAGAGCTTCATCCAAAGCTTCTATTCGGGTAATCCCTTTTTTGTCAGCTGCTTTTTTATAAATCTTTAACCAGATTCCTTCCGTTTTCTGATGATGTTCAAAAAGCCAATCCTCGAATTCTTCAGGATTTCGAAATGTTAGGGTTGGATACTCAGAATCAGCATTCGTTTTCATAGCAATTTTATTCAGTTCTCTCTAAATAAAAGCATGAGTACTGACAACCCTATGTCAAAAGATTTCAAACTTTTTATCTTTCTGTTAATACCAACAATAAATGAGTGAAATCGCTGTATTTGCAACCCAGTTTGGACGGGTCACGGGAAAGCAGACAATGGAAAATAGTTCAGCAACGAAGGATTTCTACACGTAGTGAATGAGTAAACATTCACCTTGGATTTCGGATCCGATGGGTATAGTAATCCCGCTTTTCGGTCCGCTTTTAAAAGTCACGAAATTCAAACATATTGAGATACAGACTTTTAAGCAGAGGTTTGTTCAAAGTTCGCTGTAAAGGGATGAAATAACACGCCTCTCTTATCACACCATATCCAAGACATGAATTATTATACGCTCTCTCCCTCCGACAAACTCAAAGGGTTCGTCCGGTTCTTCTGGGTTTTTGAAATAGACAATATTACGAAACCCTACATTTACCGTTCGATGGCTGATCCCTGCTGTGAGCTTATTTTTCATTACAAGGGACAGTACGACGAACTTACAAAATCAGGGGAAAGAACATCTTCTTTTTTCTCCGGGATTCATTCTCAAACCCAACATTACCGCCGGTTTATCACCGAAGAATCGTTCGGAATTTTTGGTATGTATTTATATCCTTTTGCTTCTCAACAATTACTTGGCTTGCCGGGAAATGAACTTACCGACCAAATGCCCGACCTTTCGTCTGCCCTCGGCAGGCCCGGAGCAGAGCTGGAGGAACAGATGATTTTGGCTGGCAGCAATTCAGAACGTTACAATATTCTGACCGCTTTTCTTGAAAACCATTTTCACCAAAATCCTGTTGATGAACACCCGGTTTGTTCAGCCATACGTCATATTATCCATTCACCCAAAACTTATTCTGTACGGGAATTAGCTGAGTACTATCATCTTTCCGAACGGCAATTTGAGCGTAAATTTAAAGAGCACACTGGTTTTACGCCGGTCAAATATCTTCGTCTTGTACGCTTCGGAAAAGCCTGTGATCACTACACAGAGTTTGATAACAAATCGCTGACGGAAATTGCCCTCGAATGCGGATACTACGACCAATCCCACTTCATCAAAGATTTCAAGCAGTTTTCGGGCTATCATCCGTCAGCTTTTTTCAGCGGACAAGCAGAAGGAACGGAATGGCGTGAACAATTAGACTAAGAACGTCGGATTTTTACAATTTTCAGCCTGATCCGGGGACTATTTTGGTTTGAGAATTTTAACCAACTAAAAAATTATGGATCACA
>NZ_QUOK01000017.1 GCF_003390325.1 Rhodohalobacter sp. SW132
CACCAATCTTTAATCTCTTTCCCCTCTCAACATTCAACACGCGGCGCAACCGTAAATTCTGTTCGATTTTAAGATACTTGGCGCCGCGCCTGTCCTTAAACGAAACCTGTCATGTCGACCGGAGCACCGGTGCTTTTCCGGTGTGAAGCGGAGACATCTCCTTGTGCCAAGTATCAATCTTTAAAAAGAAATTCGTTGATTTAACTCCTGTCACCAACCATCGGATGAGGTTACAAACCTTCGTAAGATCCCGCCCGATGGTTTGTTTTGCTTTGCCGTCATCTACCCCACGTTGCCAAGGGTGCCCTCGGCGAAACGTGGGGTTACTATGTGATTCACCCGCATCCGCGGGTTTTACAGAGTATTTTATTGATTTAAGTTCCTGCGAAAAGATGGATAAAATAATGAGTCATAACAGTATGAGACGAAAAATCCTAACTATCTGACAAAAAGCAAGTCACCCCCGATCAAACGAGCATTGTCTGAGCGAAGTGTGGTATCTAAATTATTTCAGCGCCCGGATAATAATCCACACAAGCGAGTTCTGATCGTTTGCGTTCTTTTTGGTTCGTTTTTGGACGAGCAAAAATGAACAAGGCGAAAGGTGGTGATACATGATGTATTTTTGTTCTAGCACCAGCACCAGTTTTCTCCATTTGAAGAATCGATACACCAGTGTTTTTCCGGTGTGCAGCGGAGACATCTCCTTTTGCCAGATACGATCCTTCAAAAGGGTAATCGTTGATTTCATTCTATAGGCAACCATTGGATTTTATTTCGAATCTTTCACAAAATTTCGCCCGATGGTTTTTTCTTATACAACGCCTTCGACCCCACGTTAAAACGTGGGGCTATTCACATTTCACCATCTAACAACGACTCAAAAACCAACCGATCAAACGAATATTGTCTGAACGCAGAGCGGGATCGTCAAGGTTTCAACGAATCAATCCCAATCCGCTCAATCGAGTTCTATTCGTTTGCGCCATTTTTCACCGCAGGTATCCCTTGGGGAGGGCGAACAAAAATGAACAAAGGGCAAAGATGTAGTTTGGATCAGATTTCGTTTAAGCGCAGATTTTTCTACTGAAAGAGTGTGGGGAAGATATATTTAAATAAGACTTAATACCGTATAAATGAAAATATTTATAAATCGAACTGAGGTATTAAGTTCATTAAGCAATGATTATCGTTAAAAAGAAAAATTAGTTACATTTAGAATATGAAGACGTTAACGATAAACATACCAAATTCAGCAGATATCGATGATAAAGAGGTAAGAATGTCATTGGCATCTAAATTGTATGAAAGAGGGAAGCTCACCCTGGGACAAGCGGCTGAACTGGCTGGCTATTCGAAAGAAACCTTCATGGAGCTGCTGGCTGACTATAACGTTTCTCTGATCAACTATCCTGCAGACGATCTTGACGAAGATATAGAAAATGCCCGGCGTCATAGTATCTGACACAAGCTGCCTTATTCTATTCTACAAAATCGGAGAGTTTGCTCTTCTGAAAAAGCTTTATGGCAAACTTCATATCACAGATAGAGTTTTAAAAGAGTTCAATAAACCGGTGCCGGATTGGATTGAAGTTATACAATTAAAAACCGATGTCCATATAGGATTGTCCGGTTACCTGGATGCGGGTGAAGCAACAAGCATATCATTAGCTTCAGTGCATGAAGAATCTCTTTTAATCATTGATGAAATCAAAGGGAGAAAAGCAGCAAAAGAAATGGGGATTCAGGTAACCGGATCCCTTGGTGTGTTAATTGCCGCAAAAAACAAGGGTCATATAAAAGCTTTAAAACCAATTATTGATAAAATCCAGAAAACTAATTTTCGAATTTCAAAAGAGTTAATTGAACGGGTATTAGATAAGGTAAATGAGTCCTGAAATGAGCCGTATGCAACCATAATCGAGTACACGGATCCGCCCGGGTTTAAGCGGAGTTTGCCTCTACCCGGGGTGGGAGGTAGTGAATGAGAGATAGAGAGAATAGGAAATGTCTCTTTCAACGTCACCTCAGAATAACATCGGTGTTTTTCTGGTGTGTAGCGGAGACATCTCCTGTTGCTAAGTATCATTCTTCTAAGGGAAAATCGTTGATTTTATTCCTGTGGACAACCATCGGATACTATTAAGAAACTTTCGCAAAATTCTGCCCGATGGTTTGTTCTGATTACCATCGCTAACCCCCACGTTAAAACGTGGGTTACTATTTGATTCACCCGCATCCGCAGGTTTGTATAGCATCATTTTCACCATCTAACAACGACTCAAAAACCAACCGATCAAACGAATATTGTCTGAGCGCAGAGCGGGATCGTCAAGGTTTCAACGAATCGAACCAAATCCGCTCAAGTGAGTTCTATTCGTTTGCCCTTTTTTTGTTCGTTTTTGGGCGAGCAAAAATGAACAGGGGGAAAGGTGTTGTTTGGCTCTAATCATCATTCAAGTCTCTCACTCACTCTATTCGAATCTAAGAGGAAGAGCTCGGTATTAAAAAGAGCTTTTTCTATACATCAAATAAATCAGTTCCAGGAACGGGGAGATCTCTCCGTGCACTCACTCCGTTCGTTTAGTCGAAATGACGCGAGGCGCGCACCATTCTGAGAATGAACAGAATGTATGGCAGCACCGCTACGAAACCATTCTATTAAATAATTCACATCCAACCGATTAAACGATCATTGTTTGAGCGATGGGCAGCATTCTAACCGCATCAACGTTTAGATATTTGCCCTCACAAGCAGGTTCAGTAAACGGATTTTGTTGGTTTTCCCCGTAAGGAATTCCTACTTGGAGAGGGCAAGCAAAAATGAACAGCAGAAAAAAAAAGGGGGGGGGGGGGGGATATCTTGGTCAAACCCCGGACTCTTTTTTATGAATAGAGGCTTCAATCCTTGGGCCGACATTGATAGGAAAAAGTGAGGCCGAGCGTCGACAGGGAGTGTTCATTCGAGACAGAACATTTATCACGCGGCGCAACGCTGCACCCTGTTCGATCTTTAAACATCTGGCGCCGCGCCTCTTAACCACAGTCTCTGTCATGTCGACCGAAACACCGGTGTTTTTCCGGTGTGGAGCGGAGACATCTCCTGTTGCCAGGTAAGATACTTCAAAGAAATTATCGTTGATTTAATCCCTGTAACCAACCATCGGATATTATTAATAACCCTGCGCAAGATCACGCCCGATGGTTTGTTTTGAATGGCCGTTTCTAACCCCCCACGTTAAAACGTGGGGCTATTCACATTTCACCCGCATCCGCGGGTTATTGGGGCATTTTCACCAATTATCAACGAATCAAGACATTTCTACTCCCTATACGTTCGAGCACCAAACACTCCACATTCATCACGCGGCGCAACCGTAAGCTCTGTTCGACATATGGGTACCTGGCGCCGCGCATGCGCCCCAGCCCCACCTGTCATGTCGACCGGAACACCGGTGCTTTTCCGGTGTGGAGCGGAGACATCTCCTATTGCTAAATACGATTCTTAAAAGGGCAATCGTTGATTTAATTTTGTAGGCTACCATCGGATTTTATTTCAAGTCTTTCACAAAATTTCGCCCGATGGTTATTTCTTATGCAACGCCTTCGACCCCACGTTAAAACGTGGGGCTATTCACATTTCACCCGCATCCGCGGGTTATTGGGGCATTTTCACCAATTATCAACGAATCAAGACATTTCCACTCCCTATACGTTCGAGCACCAAACACTCCACATTCATCACGCGGCGCAACCGTAAGCACTGTTCGACATATGGGTACCTGGCGCCGCGCATGCGCCCCAGCCCCATCTGTCATGTCGACCGAAACACCGGTGCATTTCCGGTGTGGAGCGGAGACATCTCCTCGTGTTAAGTATCAATTTTTAAAAAGATAATCGTTGATTTAACTCTTTTAACCAACCATCGGATATTATTAAGAACCCTTCGTAAGATCCCGCCCGATGGTTTGATTTGATTTGCCGTCACTAACCCCCCCACGGTAAAACGTGGGGCTATTCACATTTCACCCGCATCCGCGGGTTGTTCGGGGCATATGAGTGATGAAAGCTCTAACAAAAAGATTTAGAAAATAATGAGTGATATAATTTTGAAACACAGAATCTTTAAAATCTATCAAAAACCCATACCCCCCCGATCAAACGAGCATTGTCTGAGCGAAGTGTGGTATCTAAGTTTTTTCAGCGCTCGGATTATAATCCACACAAGTGAGTTCTGATCGTTTGCGTCCTTTTTGGTTCGTTTTTGGACGAGCAAAAATGAACAAGGTGAAAGATGGTGATACATGATGTATTTTTGTTCTAGCACCAGCACCTGTTTTCTCCATTCGAAGGTTCGAAACACCGGTGTTTTTCCGTGTGTGCAGCGGAGACATCTCCTGTTGCTAAGCCTAATTGTTTATAGGAGAATCTTTGATGCAATCTAAATTCTACAATCTCCTATCTTATTAATTTCTGCCACCCTCAACGTTCGCGCAGCCAGTGCATTTCTGGTCCCGACCCATCTCAACATTCCGCGCAGCGGAATACTCAACAATTCAACGTTTGAGTCCTTTTTAACGGCTCTCACTAAAATCTTAAATCTCCCATCTTTCACCTCTAATCCTCTCCCTGCAACCGGTCATTGTATAAAAGAATATAATTCGTACGAAGTATATAATTGAGTATTTTTCGCATACCAAAAAACTGTCCATACGGAAATAACCTGTAATTGCACCCAATCTCTCGTTTCAAATATTATCTCGTATCATCAATTTATTATTAAATCATAACGAATGATCGCAATCCATCATAAAGAAGAGGGTTTCAGCCCTGACTGGATTCATTATTGCGAACGTAGCGGAATTCCGTATAAACGGGTGAACTGTTATGATTCCGATATCGTGAAACAACTGGAGGATTGCGACGCCCTGATGTGGCATTTCCATCACGCAAGCCCAAAAGATATCCTGTTTGCGAAAGAACTGATTTATTCACTGGAAACCGCCGGTAAAGTGGTGTTTCCCAATTTCCACACCGCCTGGCATTTTGATGATAAAGTGGGCCAGCGATATCTGCTTGAGGCGATCGATGCCCCCATTGTACCTTCGTATGTTTTTTATGAGAAAGAGAAAGCACTGGAGTGGAGTTCCAAAACCGAATATCCAAAAGTATTTAAACTTCGCCGGGGGTCCGGATCCAGCCATGTCAGGCTTGTAGAAGATGAGCGTATGGCAAAAAAGTTAATTCGACAAGCCTTTGGAAAAGGGTTTAGCCAGTACAACCCTGCACCCAACCTCAAAGAGAGATGGAGAAAATATAAAGCCGGGCTCATTCCCTTCTCAAGTGTGCTGAAAGGAGTACTCCGATTTGGTTATACAACAGAGTTTGACAGGGTAGCCGGCAACGAAAAAGGATATGCCTATTTCCAGGATTTCGTTCCCGGCAACCGTTCCGACATAAGAATCGTCATCATCCATAACCGGGCATTTGCCATCAAACGAATGGTTCGTGAAAATGACTTCCGCGCATCCGGCAGCGGATTCATCAAATATGAAAAAGAGAATTTTGATGAGGATACGGTCCGTCTGTCGTTCAAAATAGCGGAAAAACTAAAAAGTCAGTCGCTGGCGATCGACTATCTGTATGATAACGGTGACCCGAAAATAGTAGAGATCAGTTACGGATACTCGAAAGAGGTGTATCAGCCGTGCACCGGTTACTGGGACCGGCAGTTAAACTGGGTGCAAGGCCCCTTTAATCCACAGGAGTGGATGGTGGATTCTGTTCTTAAAGAGATCCGGAAGAATCAAACCACAGCCGGTTCTATATGAATTTTAAACAACTCAGGAGGTCTGTTGCGCCCTGGATTAAAAACATTGGCGGCTGGAGCACGCAAAAAAAACTGCTTGTCATTGAGTCAGATGACTGGGGCAGTATCCGCATGCCCTCCCGCGAGGTTTATGAAACGTGCCTGAAAGCAGGATACCGGGTGGACCAGATCGCCTATGAACGCTATGACAGCCTGGCGAGTGAAACCGATCTGGAGCTTCTGTTTGACCTTTTGCTCTCTTTCAAAGACTCCCGGGGACGCCATCCCGTTATCACTGCAAATGTGCTTCCGGCCAATCCCGATTTTGATAAAATACGTGAATCGGAATTCCGCGAGTATCACTATGAATCGGTCCGCGACACGCTGGCCCGCTACCCTGAACACGGCCGCTGTTTCAAATTGTGGACCGATGGGCTTGACCAAAACATATTCTTTCCGCAGTCTCATGGCCGGGAACACCTGAATGTTTCCCTGTTTATGAACGCCTTACATAAAGAAGACAAAGATATGCGGTTTGCATTCAAACACGGTTTACCGGGCAGCATACCTCATGGCAGCAATCCTGCAGGCGGCAACAAATATGTGGAATCCCTCAGGTACTCCGATCCGGAAGATAAACAGCATAAACTGGAAATTATCCTTGAAGGGCTGGATCTCTTTGAAGAGCTTTTTGGATACCGTTCAGAAACTTTTATTCCGCCTAACTATCTCTGGAGCCCTGATTTCAACCCTGCTGTTTCAGATAAAGGCGTTCGTTATTTGCAGGGAAAATCCAAAATGAAGGAACCATTGCATGACGGTACAGTTACCTATCATTCCCGTAAACCCGGGGACAGAACTGCAGAGGGTCAATACTGCCTGGTCAGAAATGCCGTATTTGAGCCTTCACTCTTTAAAATGAATACCGGTAACCCTGTAGATCAATGCCTGAACGATATTTCTGCTGCGTTTACTCACCGTAAGCCAGCCGTGATTTGCTCACACCGGATCAACTACGTGGGTTACATCGACCCCGAAAACCGTGACCGGAACCTGATCATGCTGCGTGAACTTATCACCGCAGTTCAGAAAAGATGGCCGGAAACAGAATTTATCACCTCGGCAGAGCTGGGAAAACGGATCGAAAAAGATACCTGATGGTAAAAACAATATTCTCTAAAAATTCTCCTCTGAAGGAGAAACTGAAGCAGCTGATGCTCTATCTTTCCCGGAGAAGAGGTGCAAAAATTGTATGGAAACGGAGGCACAACACGGTGTTTGAGCAGCATCCTGAGTACCGTAAACCACTGGACAACAAGACCCGGCACGCGCACAGAGAGTTATGGGAACCGTTTTACAAAAACTTCAGTGACGCCACACTTCAGATCTCTCGCTCGGTATCCGGAACTGATAATCCGATGATTATACCCGAAGAGATTTTCCAGACGGATATTGAACCGACCCTGAACCGGCATCCGGAAGCTCACTACCTGGGACATAAAAGTTTCTACAACCGCTGGTTCAATAGTGGAATTTTCCCGAAAGATCTGCTCCATATCGTCAAAGGTGAACTGCTCGATAACGAATATCACACAGTTTCCGCTGATGAAATTTCAACGTTCATTCAAAACTTCGAGTACCCCGTTGTCATGAAGCCAAACCAGGAGACCTGGGGCGGAAATAATATACAATTTGTGCAGGCCCCTGAAGAACTTCTGTCCCTGGTCCGCAGCTCACAGGATGCCGTAATCCAGGAAAAAATCCCTCAGCACCCGGAACTCTCCAGGTACCATCCGCCGAGCCTGAATACGGTACGTGTCTATCTCTACCGATCTGTTACGGATAACAAAGTCCATCTTTTACATGCTGTACTGCGTACCGGTAATAACACCCCGGTGGACAACGTAACGGCCGGCGGGCTGGTCTCACTCATCAACCAGAATGGATACCTGCACGGATACGCACTCGATCTTTATGGCGGAAAACATACAAATCACCCGGTAACAGGACTGCCGTTTACGGGACAGATTCCTGATTTTGAACAGCTCAAAGAGTTATCGGTTGAAATCGCTCAAAAACTTTTCCTGCTGAGAGTAGTTGGACTCGACCTTTGCTATGATGAAACAGGCCGCTGGAGAGCCGTGGAAGTTAACACCCGGGGACACAGCATCCGGTTCTCGCAATACGCCGGCCTCCCCTTTTTCGGAGAGTATACGGAAGAAGTTCTGAACTACTGCAAAAATTCACACTGGACACTCCCGGAGTGAGTTGGAATGAAAGAGATTGGGTGAGTGAGAGAAAGAGTGAGTGGGTGAGTGAAAACAAGACCTGCAAGAGTGCGAACGGAGTGAGCTCCTGGCTGAGTCTTGGAGGGAATGAAAAGTGAAAAGGCAGAAGTGAAAAAGACCTGTGTGCATTACGGTGCTTCTACCGTATTCTGACAGCATCGGTTTAAAGCCTGACAATTTGAAAATCTATTATCTCCAATCTTTAATCTCTTCCCCTCTCAACATTCAACACGCGGCGCAACCGTAAATCCTGTTCGATCTTTGGATATCTGGCGCCGCGCATGCGCCCCAACCCCGCCTGTCATGTCGACCGAAACACCGGTGCTTTTCCGGTGTGAAGCGGAGACATCTCCTGTTGCTAAAAACGATCCTTAAAAGGGCAATCGTTGATTTAATTTTGTAGGCGACCATCGGATTTTATTTCAAGTCTTTCACAAAATTTCGCCCGATGGTTATTTCTTATGCAACGCCTTCGACCCCACGTTAAAACGTGGGGCTATTCACATTTCACCCGCATCCGCGGGTTATTGGGCATTTTCACCAATTATAAACAAATCAAGACATTTCTACTCCCTATACGTTCGAGCAACCAGTGCATTTCTGATCCCAACACACCGGGGCAAACACTCCACATTCATCACGCGGCGCAACCCTGAATCCTGTTCGATCTTTGGATATCTGGCGCCGCGCATGCGCCCCAGCCCCACCTGTCATGTCGACCGAAACACCGGTGCTTTTCCGGTGTGCAGCGGAGACATCTCCTGTTGCTAAATACGATCCTTTAAAGGGATAATCGTTGATTTAATCCCTTTCACTAACCATCGGATCAGGTTACAAACCTTCGTAAGATCCCGCCCAATGGTTTGTTTTGCTTTGCCGTACTAACCCCCACATTTCAATGTGGGGTTACTATATGCTCCACCCGCATCCGCGGGTATGTATAGCATCATTTTCACCAACTATCAACGACTTAAAAACCAACCGATCAAACGAATATTGTTTGAGCGCAGAGCGGGATCGGCAGTGTATCAACGAATCAAGCCAAATCCGCTCAAGTGAGTTCTATTCGTTTGCGTCTTTTTTGGTTCGTTTTTGGACGAGCAAAAATGAACAAGGGGAAAGGTGGTGATACATGATATATATTTGTTAAAGCACCAGCACCAGTTTTCTCCATTCGAAGGATCAAACACGGGTGCTTTTCCGGTTTGCAGCGGAGACATTTCCTTGCCAAGTACGATTCCTCAAAAGGGTAATCGTTGATTTAATCCCTATGACTAACCATCGGATAGTGTTACTCCCCTTCGTTAGATCCTGCCCGATGCTTTGTTTCGGATTGCCGTCATCTACCCCACGTTGAAATGTGGGGTTACTATATGATCCACCCGCATCCGCGGGTTATTTGATATGTTTTAGGGTTCTACAGGAATTCATGTGGGTCAATCAAAAGTAGTAGCAACGGAATCCCCTCTTGAGAGGGGAAAAGTTAGTCAAAAACACGACTTGTCGTGATTTGTTGACTGACGAGGGGTGTGTTCGCTATTTGGTTCATCTTGTTACTTAATCTGGCATTCCGGGACACACCCCTCGTTTGACAAATCCTCCGCCACCGGCGGATATTTGTCTTTACATGCCCCTCTCAAGAGGGGATTTCTTTCGCCGACAAAATTTACCCACAAGAATTCCTGTAGAACTTGTTTTAGCATAGGTACGAGATCTATGGGCTGAGCAAGTAAAAACCTGTTTGAAAGCACGCTATTCATACTATTGAGTGTTTCCCCTTAACGTTCGCGCGGCGGACACTCAACATTCACGCAGCCAGTGCATTTCTGGTCCCAATCCATCGTAGCGAACACTCAACATTCACGAAGTGAATCCTCAACAGTTCAACGTTACGTAAAGCAAGAGTCCTGGATTGATTGATTCGAAGATATCACCAATGTATTAGTATGATTATCCAGTAAAACTTCTAAAACTTAAGCTTTGAACTATTCTTTAATCGTTTAAATTAAATCAAAACAGAACCATGCGGATCGTCATCTAACGCTGAAGAAAGGATCTGTATCCCGAGCCGGATATATAGAATAGGAATGTGTTGAAAAATGCCCAGTAAAAAAGAGATCTTATAACCAATAACCGAAACCTGATTAATGATAACCTCTATCTTACAAAGTCAGCAGCCGGTCAGGGACATATTTAAAAAACTGGCCTATTACATATCACTTAGGCGCGCGGCTGGAAAACGGTGGGGGGAAAAATATCAGCATCTTTTTAAAACTCATCCCCATCTAAACCAGCCACTGCCGCCCGATATTCAAAAAAAGCATCGTGACATCTGGGAACCTTTCAACCGGGATTTCAGTGACGACACATTAAAATTTTGCTCTTCATTTTCCGGCAATGCAGATCCAAAAATGATTCCCGAAGAGATTTTCAGGGCGGATATCGAACCTTCACTCAATCGTTACCCGGAAGCCCACTTCCAGGCACATAAAAGTTTTTATAACCGGTGGTTTTCGGCTGGAATTTTCCCGGATGATCTGCTTCATGTGATCAGCGGAGAGATTCTGGATCACACATACTCCACCCTCTCCTTTAAAGATGCTTTGATGAAGTGCGCAAATTTCACTTACCCGGTTGTCGTGAAGCCTAACAAAGATTCATATGGAGGAAAAGGGATTCGGTTTGTGGAAAGTGCCGGTGAACTTCGTAAAATCATTCGAAATCGCAAGAATATCGTTGTACAGAAGAAAATCCGCCAGCACCCGGAAATGGCCCGATTTTATGAAGAGTCTCTGAATACCGTCCGCGTCTATCTTTATAAATCTGTGAAAGATAACAGAATTCATATATTAGGCATGATGCCCCGCATGGGAAATGGGGGCGGCCTTGATAACATTAGCTCGGGAGGTATTGCGTCATACATTGAGGAAGATGGCACACTGTGTGGATTTGCCTTTGGCCGGAATATGAAAAAATTTACGGAACACCCGGTCAGCGGCACCCCGTTTACCGGAACCCTTCCCCGGCTCGAAGAGTTGAAAAAACTTTCCATAAAAGTAGCCGGGAAGCTCTTTTTATTGAGGATAGTAGGTCTCGATCTCTGTTACGATCACACCGGCAGGTGGAGAGTTATCGAAATCAATACAACCGGCCATACCATACGGTCGATCCAACATAACGGAAAGCCCTTTTTCGGACGATTCACAGGCGAAGTCATTGAATATTGCAAACGCAATCACTGGGCAAAAGGGCGATGAATACGGCATGACTCAGATTTCGTTTAAGTTCTTTTCTATCTGCTGAGAGGGAGGGAATTAGAGATAGAGAGAGTGGGTGAATGAATGACAGAGAGAATGGGAGATGTCTAAACGTAGCACCAGATTATCGTTTGGGTCGTTCACTTTGATAAATCAACCTGGAGATTAGAAATGAGCCTGCTCCTCAACGTTCGCGAAGCTAGCTCAACTTCCGCAAAATGAAGAAGTAGTTGCTACGAATGCAAGTTTCAATGAAAAGGTAAAGCGATATTGACTCTTAATCATGAATGAGACCAGATAAAGATAGCCCCAAAGCGGGCTAAATCATTAACACAGGGCATCGCCCTGTGACGCCAGTGGGTAATCCATGTAAGCCCTGAAAGGGCGAAGTCCTGCCCATGGCCCCGGTGAGGCTTGCGCCCTTACAGGGCTTTCCTAAGTAGAGACACTTCGACCATAGGGCGATGCCCTATGTTAGTGCTGACGCCCTTTCAGGGCTTTTGCTCAATCATCATTCAATTGTAGCACTACATTACATCGTTTAAGCTCAATAAACCCAATATTCTGACCTTTTGCGGAAGTTGAGCTAGTGCATTTCTGGTCCGGACCCATCCTATCGGGGCGGAATACTCAACAGTTCAACGTTTGTGCCCTTTTTAACCGCTGGAATCCCCTTGGGAGGTTCGTTCTTTAGGCAAGCAAAAATGAACAGAGGGTAAGGATAATAATACAGCACTAATGCCTGTTCAACATCCGAATATTTCAAATTCGCAAGAATCCCGGGGAAAGCGTATCATCAGCATGTTTAGTTTTCTTCGGATACATTCCATACTGGCATTTCATGACAAAACTATGCAGATGCAGCTGAACATGCCGGAATCCCATAATTACAATAGTTGATCCGTTCGATAAATATGATCTTTAGCAATCCAGGTAATTTAATCCGGAATGGATACAGCGCATTTACCCGTTGGCGAAACTATTCCAACTCCCGTAAACAAGCCAAAAATTTCAGGGATGCGGTAATCAAAGAGAATGGCGGCTCCAGGGTGACGTCTGATATGATCACCTCAATGAAATCGGAAATGAAAGAACGTTTCGGGGATGACGGACACTGGCCCTGGATTGCGCTCTACGCCGAACTCCGTGGTGAATATATACCGGGGTGGCTTCCTGATGACCACTACGCTTTTCAGTTTCTTCCCTCTATAAACCGGGACCCCGGAGCTGTACTAAGCACCGTAAAAACATACGATCACCGCCTTTTCCAGGGGTTTGCCATTGAACCGCTGGCCCTTAGAATTTCAGGCTCATGGTTCCTCGGAGATATGCGAAAAATTGAGAATGAAGATCCTCTCAGGTACATCCGGAACCTGGGCCGGGAAATCGTGATCAAGCGGGACAAAGCGCCCAGCGGAAAGGGTATCCTCTTTAAACACTCAAATGAGGTTACGGATAACGATTTCAAACCGGGTTATGACTACCTGGTTCAGCCTTCGGTCCGCCAGCATACCTCCCTCGCAGAACTACACAGGGAGTCGGTTAGTACTCTCCGGATTACAACATATCTTATGCCCGATGGAGCTATAGAGGTAAAACACCGGACAATCCGGTTTGGCGTGAGCAAAGACAGAGTTGTAAATAGCAGCGGCTTGTTTGTTTTTTTGAATGATGACGGGCACGTGGTCTCAAATGCCCGGGATGACCTCGGCCTCGATCGCGGATCGGAACATCCCGATACCAAGTACCCATATAAAAACCTGATTGTCCCATCGATGTCTATCGCTATTCAGCACTGCAAAGAGGCTCACCTGACGTTTCCCTACATCCGTTTTATCGCATGGGACCTGTATATTGATGAAACGGGTCAGCCAAAAATGATCGAATGGAATGCCCGCCGCCCCGATATGTGGGTAAATGAAGCCCTCATCGGCCCGCTTTGGGGAGATGAGTTTGATAGTTTGGCAGCTGGATAAAGTATTCCATTTTTTGGCAAAATTGTGAACAGGGAAAGGTTTTTGTAATAAGAGATGGAGAGAGTGAGTAAGAATAAGACCTGCAAGAGTGCGAACGGAGTGAGCTCCTGGCAGAGTCTTAGAGGGAATGAAAAGTGAAAAGGCAAAAGTGAAAAAGACCTGTCTGCAATACGGTGTTTCTCCGTATTCTGACAGCATCGGTTTATAGCGTCACAATTTGAAAATTAGCAATCTGTTTTAAAATCATAGACCTCAACCGTTAACTGTATTGCCGGGGAGTTACCTTCGGCTGTCAGGTTGATGTTCAAGACCTGCAAGAGTGCGAACGGAGTGAGCTCCTGACAGAGTCTTCGAGGGTATGAAAAGTGAAAAGGAAGAAGTGAAAAAGACCTGTCTGCATTATGGTACTTCTCCGTATTCTGACAGCATCGGTTTATAGCGTCACAATTTGAAAATCTATTATCTCCAATCTATAATCTCTGCCCTCTCTCAACCTTCAACACGCGGTGCACTCCTGAACTCTGTTCGAACTTTGGGCACTTGGCGCCGCGCTTATCCACAAATGATACCTGTCATTTCGACCGAAACACCGGTGCTTTTCCGGTGTGAAGCGGAGACATCTCCTGTTGCAAAGTCCGATTCTTCAAAAGGGAAACCGTTGACAGGATGCCCTGGACAACCATCGGATAGTGTTTCTCCCTTTCGCAAGATCCCGCCCGATGGTTTGTTTTGGATGGCCGTTTCTAACCCCCACGTTAAAACGTGGGGTTATTATATGATTCACCCGCATCCGCGGGTTTTACGGAGTATTTTATTGATTTAAGTCCCAGCTATATAATGGATAAAATATTGAGACATAATATTAAGAGACGAAGAATCCTCACTATCTGACAAAAGGCAAGTCACCCACCGATCAAACGAGCATTGTTTGAGCGAAGTGTGGTATCTAAATTACTTCAGCGCTCAGATTATAATCCGCACAAGCGAGTTCTGATCGTTTGCGTCCTTTTTGGTTCGTTTTTGGACGAGCAAAAATGAACAGGGGGAAAGGCGTGGCGCTAATCTGATATCGTTTAAGCACGTATCTCTATGCTGAGAGGGTGAGTGAGTAAATGAAGGGTGTCATTTTGCTAAGTATCAATCTTTAAAAGAAAAACGTTGATTTAACTCGGGTAGCCAGCCATCGGATAGTGTTACTCCCCTTCGTTAGATCCCGCCCGATGGTTCTTGTTGCTTGCCCGTCAAAGACCCCACGTTGAAACGTGGGGTTACTATGTGATTCACCCGCATCCGCGGGTTATTTGGTACGTTTTTAGTATAGGACGACATCAATCGGCTGAGCAATTAAAAACCTGTTTGAAAGCACGCAAAACATGCTAATTGAGAGCTTCCCCTCAACGTTCATCACGCGGCGCAACCAAAAACCCTGTTCGAACTTTGGCTGCCTGGCGCCGCGTCTGGCCACCAAAATGAGCTGTCATGACCGAAACACCCGTGCTTTTCCGGTGTACAGCGGAGACATCTCCTCTTGCTAAGCCTAATGGTTTATCGGAAAATCTTTGATCCACCTTAAAATCTACAATCTTTAATCTCTACCCCCCTCAACATTTCGCGCAGCCAGTGCATTTCTGGTCCCGACCCATCGGGGCGGAATACTCAACAGTTCAACACTCCGCACAAGCAAGGTCTATTCGTTTGCGCCTGGAATAACCAAAGCCCACACCCTGCCAATCAAACAATTATTAATAAATCCTCATCTGCCTGTTTGCCCCTGCTTTATTACATTTATGTTAACTGTATGTTAAGAAATTGTTAATTTATAGTTTACTGTTCCGTTCCTACAATACATTCCGAAAAAACACAATACTACACTTGTGATTCGATCAGCATGCAAAAAAATAGGTAAGAGTGCATTTGTTGAGTCTCTGTTATTTCACCAACAGGAGAATAGCAGTTCTGTCTGGTTTGTTGAAATCGACCCAAAAAGGATTAAACATATCACCCTGATCCCGGAAAGCTCTGATTCTCTCACCGGAGAAGATGCCTATACCGGCGTTTGTAGCGGTCTCTGGAATTATGCCAAACGTCCGTTTAAGAATCACTCTTTCTACCGTGCGGTCTCAGATATTTTAAACAATGAACCCTATCACCATACCGCTATCTACAAGAAAGTAAATCAGGGTCGTATCTCAGAAAAAGAGGCATTACGCATTACCAAAAAGCTGAAATGGCTGATGAATATTCTGCCGAACACTGGATATCTGTCTCAGTATCAGCTGGGGAAAATGGACCAGACATCTTTTTTAGGAGATATAGAGTTCCCGGAACACGAAATCATTGTAGGACTGGATTCAAACGGCGACTTTGTGAGGCTTGCCGGAGGAAAACACAGGCTTGCCGTAGCCCAGCAGGTTGGGATCGAACGTATACCGGCCATACTGAGTATCGTTCACGAGAACGCTATTGATATGTTGCCTGCAAAAAGAAGGCTGGTAAAGGGTGATCCGGAAGATTTCCGGCCCATTTCAGCATCTGGTATTTATGCCGTTAATATGCCTGCAACTTTGTAGAACTATCTCATTTTAGTTCGTTTTTCCCAGTAAGGGATCCCTGGGTTAGAAGAGCGGGCAAAAATGAATAAGAGGGAAGGGGGACGCATGGCTCAGATATCGTTCATAAACTCTTAACTTCAATCTGTTGAGAGGGTGGTCGATTGGGTGAGATTTTAAAAAATACTGGCGATGCAAAAAAAATTCGATTCTATACATGGCCTGGAACTTTTTAGATCCACTCTAAAATCTTTAATCTTTGCCCCCGTCAACGTTCGCGGAGCCAGTGCATTTCTGGTCCCAACACATCGGGGTGAATCCTCAACAGCAAATAGTTGAAATAATGCCCACACACAATCGATCAAAAGAACTGTTACTGAATGCAGGTCGGTGTCCTTACAATTTCAATTAAAAAAGGCATAGATGGTGAAAGTGATTCAAGTAAATCCTCGTGATGTGACACAATATGTAGGAGTAAATAATCTTAGATGGCCCTTCAACAGGCCCTATCTTGACCGGATTGGGGCCAAAATACCGTTTCTAAAACATGATTATTATCACATACCCTCCGCATATTATCGGCAACCGATACCAATTGAACGTCTTAAAAAATACAAAAAAGTCAAAGATTACCTTACCTGCGATCACTATTCACATTCGATGTGGTATAAAACGTTGACAAATCAACTTAATAATAAAGGAGTTGCAATACACAAGCACAGAAAGATGAAATGTCATCAGGAGTTAAATCTATTCTTCGAGCAGTATCTAAACCCCCTGATAGAATCTCTTCACACAGAAGGATACAGATCAGGGGAAAGTATTGGTTTAGTTACTATCGGAAAAAATGGAGAAATCCACAAAGCCAATGCCGCTGATCATCGTTTTTTCATTGCCCGAATCCTGAAAATTAGCCCGGTGCCCGTAAGGGTAAAAGGGGTTCATGAAAAATGCCATCTGGCAAAGAAATCCTATTTCTGACACTTTATAAAAGGACATCACCCAGCACAAATATACATCAACTACCTGCTTTTACGGTTAGATGATCAATAAAATATATTCTTATTTTACTTTACAACGACAATCGGTTCATTCAAACTCTTCATAAAAGGATGCAATCATTGAACCATCATTGAAGTATCAATTGCGTGCAGGAGCTTTTTCTCCGAAGCAATACGTCCATCACGCGGCGCAACCGTAAAACTTGCTCGATCTTTAGATAGCTTGCGCCCCTCCTGCCCCCCAAATGACATCTGTCATCTGCCTGTCCCGATTTTTTCAGGGACCGAAACACCGGTCCTTTTCCGTTTTGCATTGGAGACATCTCCTTTTGCCAGGTAAAATTCTTCAAAGGGATAATCGTTGATTTAATCCCTGTGACCAACCATCGGATGAGGTTACAAACCTTCGCAATATCCCGCCCGATGGTTTGTTTCGGATTGCCGTCACCTA
>NZ_QUOK01000018.1 GCF_003390325.1 Rhodohalobacter sp. SW132
TTTAAGCGATTGTTAATAAATAACTTAACACTAAAAACTCAGAACTATACACTCACCACTAACCATTACGCTTTTCCTCAGGATTTTCACCATAAAATTTCAGGATCAGGTAGAGAATAATCAAACCGACAATCAGTCCCCATACCGGATGAATGAAATCCAAAGAAGCAGGTATTTCGCCCACAAGCAGAGCTACAACTGCAACCACTAAGGCGTAGGGCAATTGGGTGCGAACGTGGTCGATCAGGTCGCAGGCAGAAGACATCGAACTGAGAACGGTGGTATCAGATATCGGGGAGCAGTGATCTCCGAAAACCGCGCCGGCCATCACCGAACTGATGGCTCCCAACAGAATCCCGTAATTTTCACCGCCGGCAAATCCAACTCCGGCCCCCATCGCAACAGAGAGCGGTACCACCACCGGAAACAATATCGCCATGGTTCCCCACGAGGTTCCCGTTGAAAAAGCGGTGACGGCTGCGATAAAAAACACGAGTCCCGGAAGCAATGCGAGCGGCAGTGTATCCTGCAGCAGAGATGCGAGATACGTTCCCGTTCCCACCTCTTGTGTGATGCCTCCAAGCCCCCAGGCAAGTATTAAAATAATGATCGCGATCAGCATCGATTGCATTCCGCCAACAAGGGAATCAATCGCCTGGTTGAGCGTAAGAATTTTCTGAAAAACCACCAGACCAATCGCCACCACGCAGCCTGTAAACGAAGCCCAAAGAAGAGCAGCAAACGGATCGGCATTCCCGATTATGGCCGTGATTCCGCCTTCACCGGGTTCAAGCCCAGACGCACCGGTTGAATAAAGTCCATAGAGCGCAACTACAATCACCGAAAATACCGGAAGGGCCGCGTTGTACCATCGTCTCGGTTTATCCTCAATCGGCTGCATCGATTCGAGGCTGGTATCACTTGCAGGCATGGAGCCCTCACGGATCACACCGCCACCGGAATATGCGCGTCGTTCAGCGGTGAGCATCGGCCCGAACTCTTTTTTCATAACGATTGTCATCAGCACAAAGGCGAGTGCGAGAATCGGGTAAAAGAGGTAAGGAAGTGAATGCAGAAAGATCATAAATGCGTTATCAGCCCCGGCCTGCAGCTGCTGGGCAAGAGCGGGATCATCTGTAGCCGCAGCCAGGCCGCTCAGTGCATTTTGAATCTGTGTGATTTCAAAGCCGATCCACGTGGTAATGACCGCACTTACGGCGAGCGGTGCAGCGGTGGAGTCGACAATATAGGCGAGTTTTTCGCGGGATATTTGCAAGCGGTCGGTCATCGGCCGCAATGCGTTACCGCGAATCAGCGTATTGGCATAATCATCAAAAAATATAAACAGTGCCGACCCCCAGGAGAAGAGTTGTCCTTTTTTCCGTGTGGTAGCGAACGAACTCAGAACATCCACTACGCCAATTGTACCGCCTCCGCGCGACATCACACCAACCATTCCCCCCAGCAGGAGACTAAAAACAATAATTGCGATGTGATCGGCATTCACAAGTGCCACAATCAGCACGTCCAGCGATTCAGCAGTACCGCTCAGCGGATTGAAACCAACCAGGAATAGCGCCCCGATCCAGATACCGGCAAACAGCGAGAGAACCACCTCGCGGGTAATAAGTGCAAGTCCAATCGCTACCAGCGGGGGAATCAGGCTTATCCATGTTCCGTAAAAGCCCGAACCAGCATCATCTGCTTCAGCAAATGCGTGAAGATCGGCCCAGCCCAGGATAAGTAGTGAGGCCGCCGCTGTGACAAATAGAATCAACCACTGTTTTGCGTTCATCATCCCGTAAGGTTAAATACGATCATAATCATTGTCTAAATCACTCAAAAAAAGCGTTGCAAAACCGGGACACAAATTTAGTTCTCATGAAAACTGTTGTATAGGCGTACATGCGAACAAGGTCCCAAATCAGTGTTTGACTCAACTCTGTTACAGCTGTTTTGCAAAGCCATCTGAAAATACAAGCATTACATTTAATTCCAATCCATTTTTATAAAATGATCCTCCGGAATAGAAATTTGATTCATTGACTTGGTCAAAAAGGATTTTTGCAGAACCAATTATTTCTTCTCCATGGTCGATTGAGTTCTAACTTTTTGATATGTTATCAGTTTGGCTTCAACTTGTAATTTACGATTCGGGATAACAGTTTGATGAAAGACAGACACAACCGGAAATATGCAAACCGGCGGAAGAAACTGGCCGCAGACATTCGGAAAAAAGGTATTTCCGATGAACGGGTAATCCAGGCGATTGAACAGATCCCGAGACATCTCTTTGTAGATTCCGCCCTTGAAAAACGCGCGTACGAAGATAGTGCACTGCCCATTTCCTGCGGGCAGACCATCTCGCAGCCGTACACCGTGGCGGCTCAGACAGAACACCTGCAACTTCAAAAGGGTGAAAAAATCCTGGAAATTGGCACCGGTTCTGGGTACCAGGCCGCCATACTTTGCCATATGGGAGCAGAAGTTTACAGTGTGGAACGTCATGAACCGCTATACCTCAGTGCCCGGAAAGTGCTGAAAGATCTCGGATTTCGTCCTCATCTGAAATGCGGGGACGGTACACTTGGCTGGTCGGCTTACGCGCCATATGACGGCATTGTGGTGACCGCCGGTGCGCCTGTCGTCCCGGAAGACCTGATTCAGCAGCTATCGGTCGGCGGGCGTTTGATTGTTCCGGTTGGAGATCAAAAAGTGCAAACCATGACGCGAATTACGCGGGTATCGGAGGATGAATACAAACAGGAGCAGCTAAAACAGTATAAGTTTGTACCGCTGATTGGCGAAAAAGGGTGGGATTGATTAATAGATAAGAGATAAGAGATTATAGGTGATAGATTTTAGATGAAAGATAAACCTCGTCCGTAAAGTTTAATATATAAGCCAGGTGAGGACCAGCAGAATCAGTATCCATACGCCAATTTTGAATGAGAGAGATTGTTTGGGAAATTCGTACCCGCAAATCGGACAAACATCATTCTCTTTTTCAATTTCTACAGCACATCCGGGACATTCTACTTTCTTCATGAATGGGTCAATTTCTATTAGATACAGTTTACTAAGGTTATTGCCATTGGAATGAGGCACTTCTTGTCATTTGCTCATCTTTGACATGATATTAGTATAGAGTATAATTACCCATTATATCGACCGCAAATATTTCTGCCACTGCCAGGCAAGCCGGGTTTTGCAGGTAATCGTTCCGGAGCAGAGCACCAAAACGAGGTTTGCTCGAAGATCGTGGGTCAGAGCCCGCGATGACACTGTTAAAACTATGAGTCTGAACAACGTCTCTAAACGTAATATTCAAAACGTAAAAAACCCCGGCACACCACATGCACCGGGGTTTTTCTTGGGAACGAAAAGAGAACACGTACACTATGTGAATGTGATTCTAAAACGACACGCCTACAACTACATAGAACTGTTCCGTATCGGGATTCAGAATCACTGCGCCACTGAGCGGAATAGAAAATGTATCGGTAATTGTAATCTCCTTGCTGGTTGAAAGGCCAACATTTACAAGTGCAAATTCTCCGTCACTGGAATGCCAGCCATCTCCTGCACCCAGGAAAAGGTCTGCTGCACCCAATGAAAGACCCGCCTCAAAATAGAGATCGCTTCCGGAAGATCCGGCTCCTTCCGCTTCGTTCAGGATGTAATTCCCCGATAGAGAAAAGTTTTCAATTTCAAACCCGGCGTTGAGTTCAAACGCGTGACTGTCTCCATCGAAATATTCCGAACCGGGATAGTAGTAGTCGGTTATTCCAAGGCTCAGTCCGAAGTCAAACTCATACGCAGCATAGAGATCCATCTCCTGGAAGCCCATATACCCGTCTGCTGCGGATCCGTCGATCCCCTGTGATCCCCATGCGCCGATCGCAAATCCTCCCGCGCTGAATTCAACATAAGGCTGAATAGCCGGACCGGAAAATGCCACACCCCGGAATACGTAGGTACTGTAGAGATCAACACCGGTATCTATCTCCTGTGCGGTGGCCGTTTCGGGTTGAAGAGTTAAGCTAAGCGATACACCAAAAATGGCAATCAGTGCAATTTTAATTAGTCTTAATGGTTTCTGAATGATTTTCATAATCGTAGTTTCTTGTATTGGTTATAACAATGAGTTGGGTAATTCGAAAGAATAGAAGGAGCACCGGAATCTGCCTTGGTGCTCCTTCAATTTGGATTGTTTTCCCGGAGCGTTACGCAGTATACTGCCCAAGCTCTGACGTTTTTACCGGAGAAAAATCGGGGTAAGCCTTGTTGCCGTGCTCTGAAATGTCCAGACCATCAGATTCCACTTCAGGTGACACCCGAACTCCCATAACCGCTTTGATTGCAGCAAATACCGCAAATGAGAATACGAAGGTAGCTGAAAGAATCGCCACGGTACCAAGCAGCTGAATGAGAAAGCTTGCAGGTGTGAAAATCCCGACCGCAAGTGTTCCCCAGATTCCGCAAACTCCGTGTACGGATATGGCTCCAACCGGATCATCTAGCTTAAGCTTATCAAACATCAGGATGGAGAAAACCACAATCACACCGGCAGTTGCGCCAACAACTACGGCCGCCATTGGGGAGATCACATCAGCCCCCGCTGTAATTCCCACCAGGCCTGCAAGAATACCGTTCAGCGCCATCGGGGCGTCAAGGCTTTTCATTACAAGCTGTGTGGTAATCATCGCTGCAAGCGCACCGGCACAGGCGGCAAGTGCTGTCGTAACGAATACATAGGATACTTCAACCGGGTCGGCGCTCAGTACCGATCCGCCATTAAATCCAAACCAGCCGATCCAGAGAAGGAAAACACCAACTGTTGCCAGCGGAATGTTGTGTGCTGGTATGGCAAACACTTTGCCATCTTTGAATTTCCCGGAACGTGCCCCGAGAAGAATCACACAGGCAAGACCGGCAATACCACCGACACCATGTACAAGAGTTGATCCCGCAAAGTCGTAAAAGCCAAGTTCGTCTAACCAGCCGCCGCCCCATACCCAGCTCCCGGTAATGGGGTAGGAAATCGCCAGCAGCAGAACTCCGAAAATCATAAATGACGAGAGCTTAATTCGTCCCGTAACACAACCGGAGACAATCGTGGCCGCGGTGGCAGCAAACATCGCCTGGAAAATAAAGTCGCTCCAGATCGTCATATCCTCACCATAAGCCGGCGTAAGCATGCCTACAGGGTCGGAAGCATCAAAGCCGATTCCAAATCCGCCAAATCCGAAAATGCCGTTGAAATCACCGGGATACATGATTTGAAAGCCAATAAAAGCGTAGATGAGTATGCCGGTACAGAGAATAAAAACATTCTTGTAGATGACATTCACAGAATTTTTAGACTGTGTTAAGCCACTTTCCACTGTTGCAAATCCGAGGTGCATTAACAGGACCAGAAAAGCTGCAATCAGAATCCAGAGGTTATCGATAATGAACTTCGTGTAATCAGCAGAAGCCTGAAACTCCTCCATGGTAGAGTAGCCCTCTTGCGGTGGTGCCATTTCAGCTGACTCAACAACTGCAACTGTCTCCACGGCCTCCGTCAAGGGTTCCGAATTGGCATCAAAAGCAACGTACCCCGCAGCCAGTGCCAATACCAGAATGAGAATGGATGATTTTAGGAATTTATTCATAAAACGTAATATTTGGTTAATGGTAGCGTTGGTTAAATTTGTATGTGAAAGCTCCATTTGTCAATATTTTTTTACACAAAGAATCAAATAATCCTAAAATTATTTATATATTTTGGAAAAGCGCTTTTAATTTTATTACAAAAATAAAAAACCGGGTCGAATTGGCTTTTTATTAAAAAAATTTGAGAAAAAAATGAGTCATTTTGAGAGTAAGAGAGAGCGACAACCTCCCAAACGCCTTAGATTTATCTGTTAATTTCATACCTAACCGATGATATTAAGCCCCTCATAATCCTGTGCATAAATGATTTACCCGGCACGACATTTCTACATCAGGTTTCGGCCAGCAAATTGCCGAAGATTCTATCGATATATGATTCTTTCCATCCTGAACTGTACATTTATTGAGTTCAACTTACTGCCCGTGACTTACATACATAACTCCACGATTTAGAAATGAGCGCATCTCTCAAAATTGGATATTTTGCCGGTATCAAAGTGCAGATTCACTGGACCTTCTGGCTTCTTTTTTTATTCGTCGGCGCAATGGTTTATGCAGCTGATGGGACCCTTTCAGATTTATGGTGGCACTTTGCATTTGTAATTGCTCTCTTTTTTTGTGTGATCCTTCACGAATTCGGCCACTCGCTTACCGCCCGAAAATTTGGTATCGAAACCCGAAGCATCACCCTTCTGCCAATAGGCGGTGTTGCCAGCCTCAAAAGCATTCCCGACAACCCGATTGAGGAGTTTTACATTGCTCTGGCAGGTCCGCTGGTGAATGTAGTTATTGCTGCCCTTCTCTACTTTTTTGTACCGGTTGGAGATTTTCTATCCACTGATCCCGACATGATTGAGGAGCAACTATCTACGATTGATGCCTCAAATTTCCTGTTCTATCTTCTTTTCATCAATGTTGCTCTGGTGGTTTTTAATATGCTGCCGGCTTTCCCGATGGATGGCGGCCGGGTTTTCCGGGCACTGCTCTCCATGCGCCTCGGCAGAGTTGAAGCCACACGTATTGCCGCTGCCACCGGAAAATTCCTGGCTCTGCTTTTTTTCCTCTTCGGACTCTTTTACAGCATCATCCTGGCAGTGATTGCGGTTTTCATCTATTTCGGCGCTCACTCTGAAAACATTACGGTTCAGCAACTTGGCCTTCTTGAAGGGCATAATGTACGTGATGCGATGATCACAGAATTCTCAATTCTCGATCCCGATGCCAGGCTTCAGTCAGCTATCGATAAAATTTTAGCCAGCACCGAACAGGATTTCATTGTAGCTGCGGATAACGATATAAAGGGGATTCTCTATATGGAAGATCTTGCCGGCGCATTGCGAAAGGACGATGGAGAAATGCGGGTCAGCGATGTTATGGATACTAATATTCGCTCTCTGCAACCCGATGAACCGCTTACGAATGGCTACAAAAAACTTCAGAGAGGCAGTAAAAACTTTTTTCCGATTATCGAAAACGGAAAGATTGTGGGCGTTTTGGACATGAACAACATTAACGAATTCCTGACTTTCCAGGCTGCCCGTGATTACTAATGAGCTTCATCACGAGAAAACTTACCCAGGTTTTTTTACTTCAAAACTGTTCTCCCTGTGCCCGGACCCTGGATAGATCGTTACTTTCAACTCTCCGTGGATCAATTTGGCATCGCTGAAATTTGGTATCACCAACATGGCACCAGCATCCAGTAACGGACCGGAAAGGTGCTCTTCGTTGATGCCGATCACGGTTGCTCCCGCCTCCGACGCAGCTTTCACACCGCTGATGGAATCTTCAAATACGATCATCCGTCCGGGATCGACATCAAGACCCTGTGCTGCAGTGAGGTAGCATTCCGGATCAGGTTTTCCGTTTTGCACCAGGTCGGCCGTGATCCTCACATCAAACGGTGACGGATAACTCAGACCAGCCAGCATCCGATCCACTTTTTCGGGAAGCGCACTGGTAACTAATCCCAGCCGGATTCCCGAATCGGCGCACTTCTTCATAAACGGCTCCACGCCGGGAATCATCTTAAATTTCTCCACCGACGCATCAAAACGCGCACACTCTTCGATGATTTCCTCGCGTGTTGATTCCGGCAGATCGGCAAACAGGTCGTTTACCGTTAGCCTCGCAGGACGCCCGTGAAATCTCAGCTCCAGCTCATCCCCTTTCGGAATTTCAATTCCGTACTTCTTCATATTCTCAATCCAGAATGACTCCACCAGCTCCTTGCTATCGATAATCACCCCGTCCATATCAAAAATAACGGCGTCGTAACTCCTGCTCATTTGCTGCATGGTACATTCATCTAAAATCGGATTCCTGTGGTCCCGAAAATACAAAGAATGAATTAAAATACCGGCTGCTGCAAATGTTAGTTTTGATATGCTTTAATCGCTTCATCCAGGGTGTCATACATATCGAACACCGTAAACAGTTTCGAGACTCTGAGCAAGCTTTTGATGCGATCCGTGGCGCTGCAGAGTTTGAAATCGCCATCCTTTTTTCGAAGCGAGGTAAGTGTTGCAATCATGACGCCGAGTCCCGAAGAGTTCATAAATTCCACTTCGCTGAGGTCGCCAATAATATTGACTTTTCCATCTTCGATGAACCCATTAATCTCTTCCCGGAATTTAGCGCTATCGGGTCCCCCCATAATTTTCCCCCTAAAAGCTACAATCACACAATTTTTCTTCTCTAAAATTGAGTATTCCATTTCGATATCCCCCTAATTTTATTTGAATTGCTAACATAGTTCATGCACTTCTCTATCTAAACATAAAATATCAAATTGAGCATTAAAAATCATTCAATATTCTGGCAATCAACGGTTTTACCGCACTATTTCAGATCGTTGAACCTGCCTCATAAAACCGGTATTTGATAACGTATTGCCTCTTTTCCGGCTTATTATAGTGAAGAAGAATTTTCCAAAAAACCAGTCTCAGTTATAAAAGATTGAACTGTCCGAATGTAATGCCTCGGGGCAGAGCCCACGAGGTATCAACTTGGATCCCATAACCTTTTTGATCGATATGGAGTTTATTTTGAAGTGTCCCCCTTTGAAGGGGGCAATGGGGGATGATTGGTTGTGAATCAAAACCAAGAATTGGACCATTCTGAACTTAGAAAGTCATCCCCCAGCTCTCTCCGTTCGCTTCCCCCTTCAAAGGGGGACTTTTATCTTTTCCGACCCAGAGGGTCTGGGAATTAAACCACTTATGATTAAATCAGATTAGAAATTGGAGACTTTTATGCTATCGAAACGCTATGCTATCGAAATTTTTCTGTTTTTAGGAATTATCTTTCTAACAATTTTCAGCTCCTGTGCTCCAAAGGGCGAGATATTGCAACAGGATCATGAACACGGCACCTACCATCTGTATGTCCCGGAAAACTACTCCCCGGATTCGGACGTGGTAGTTATTGTTCATGGTATGCCCGGTTCCAACGAAAATGTTGCCGAACGGGCTGAACGGTACATCAACCGCTGGACAGACTTTTCTGATACAACCGGCGCGGTGATCATCGCACCGGTTTTTGACCAGGAAAATTATGCAAGCGATGGCGGCAGCGGATTTGGCGGCTATCGCGGCCTCTATGGCAGAAATGTGGGTGCAGATGAGTTTGTTCATCAAATTCTTGAGGAAGTAGATACAGGCCTCGCCCCTACGTCCGAAGACCGTTTCTATCTTTACGGTTTTTCGGCTGGCGGTCAGTTTACCAACCGGTACCTGGTGCGTCATCCCGATCGCCTGCTTGGCGTGGTTGTGGGCGCTGCCGGTCGCTATGCATTTCCGGATGAGGAAACGTCGTGGCACTACGGCATGGGGAGCATTCAGCACCAAAGTGAATGGCACGACGGTGAACCGCTGGAGGTGGACATTACTCCGGATCCACAGGGATGGGTTCAGGCAACACAACTGCCGGTTACCGTGGTTGTCGGCGAACAGGACAGACCGCCGCAGCCGTGCAGACAGGCACATTGTGAAGAATTTAGTCGGCCGAATGACATTGCACAATCACCCGAATACACGACGATTCTCAATCAGTCCGTACCGCCCGGGCGCTATTTTGTGGCCGCTAATGTCGTTCTTTCCGACACTGAAGATGCCGACCCGTTCCCAGCCACTGCCCGTTGTACGATTTTCAACGGAAATGAAGTTGTGGACTCTTTCGCACTTCAGATGGGTGAATCCGGAAGTGGTGCCGAGAGCGTAGTGTTTTCGCTGCAAGGCATTACCACAACCACCGGGGGAATGACACAATTAAGCCTTGGATGCCGCAAAGGAAGCAATGACACAACTGAAATAAGCGTAAGAGAATCTCCTAAATTGACAGCTATTGAAGTTGGACAGGACGCCTTTGTTTCAGAAAGCGCCGATCGGCCGGATGACATTTCACAGTCACCACATTACACGACGGTTCTAAATGAATCAGTACCACCCGGCCGATACCTGGTCACCGCAAATGTAGTGCTTAGCGACGAAGAAGACGCCGACCCTTTCCCCGCTACTGCACGCTGTACCATACTCAGTGGCAATGAGGTTGTAGATTCCATTGCATTACAGATGGGCGAATCCGGAAGCGGTACCGAAAGCACCTCTTTTTCGCTCTATGGTATCGCCGCAGTCAGTGATGATCCATCAGAATTGAGCCTGATGTGCCGGAAAGGGAGCAACGACACCACACAGATTAGGGTACGGGAAAGCCCTAAGCTGACAGCCATCAATGTGGGACAGGATGCTTTTGTTACCGAAAGCAGCGATCGCCCGGATGACATTGCACAGTCACCCAACTACACAACGGTTCTGAACCAGACCGTACAACCGGGCCGCTACCTGGTCGCTGCAAATGTGGTGCTGTCTGATGATGAAGATGCTGATCCATTTCCTGCTACCGCCAGTTGCACGATGATCAGCGGAGATGACGTTCTTGACAGCTATGCCCTGCAGATGGGTGAATCGGGCAGCGGCAATGAAAGTGTTGCATTTCCGCTGCACGGCATCGCCACAATTAGTGATCACCCTGCAGAACTGAGCCTGATGTGCCGGAAAGGCAGCAACGACACCACCCAGATCAGGGTTCGGGAAAATCCAAAACTCATAGCGGTCAGTGTGGGGAATGATGCGTTCGGAGAGGAGAACAGATCCACACGCCTGGAAATTGGCGAAAAATGGGTCAGCGACATGCAGGAACTGGAAAGAAGTGAAGGCAGGACAAGCACCATAAGCCTGCAGCTGGTACCGGGTGTTGGCCACAATCCTGCAGGCCTGACCGATGAGGTTCAGGAAATTTTCAGAACGTTGATGGAGGAGTGATAAACGTTTTTATCCGGCAGAGAATCAGAAGTATTGCCATCTCACAACCATTGAACAGGTGGATTCAAGAACCGGGGGATTGTCCCATTCGTGTGTCCGACTTGACGCTCAGGGCAGTTACGGTAACCAATATCAGTCCCATTCCAACGATTTGTAAACCACCCAGGGATTCACTCAAAATCAAAACACCAAATAGTGATGCTGTGACCGGTTCGACCATTGCCACAACTGAGGCTACAGCCGGTGCGGTATGTTTCAGGCCCAGGATATAGAGAATAAATGATAATCCAGCTCCAATCACTCCAAGCACTGCAAACAGAACCCAATCCGGTGAGGCAGGGACTGCAACAACTTCACTGCAATCACTCGGCCAGATCAGAATGGCGACAAGCACTGCAAACGCTATTGAAAGTATAGCCTGCGGACTGCCGTGTGGTGCTGCATACTTGAACCCAAAAATGAATATTGCGTAGGACAGTCCAGCAAGCAATCCGGCTCCGGCACCTATAATGGTCACATCGCTTGCACCGATGTCATAAACCTGTGTTAGTAACAGAATCCCAAGCATAACTATTGCGATTGCAGCCCACTTAAACGGTGTGGATTTTTCCAGTTTGAGTGTAAAAGAGATGAAATATACGAATACCGGTGCGCTGTACATCAGCGTCGCTGCAACCGCTACGCTTCCTTCCTCGATACTCACAAAATAAAAAGCGAAATTACCGGCTACCCCGAGACCGGCTACGACTGACCAGAACCATACACGGCGATTTGCCAGTCCGCTGCCTTGCGGGCGCACCACAAGCCAGGTAAGAACAAACACCAATCCGATCGCCCCCCGGTACCACGACACTACAAATGCGTTCCAGCCATCGGCCATCAGAATCCCGCCAATTCCTCCTGATACCCCCCAGCATAGTGCCGTCAGTATCACGAACGATGTGCTCAAATTCCTCATCTGTCTCCGCTTTTTTTGGGTGATATGAACGCCACCATCGATGACGAGTTCCTTACTCAAAGTAAAGTGAGTTCGGAAGAGGAAAAAAGTCTGAAAAACCCTTTTTCTCAACAAATTTTCTTCTGGCAGGCAATATCTTCCTTGCTTTATGGCAGAACACTCTGCCCAGTTTCCGCCGAAAATCAAACCAATTCTATGAGTTGCGGACCCGGAACAGAAATGAACTTTTATGAATGTTATCAGCAGAATCCAAATATTCGTATAAAACCAGACTTCGATTCGCAGCCGCGTGACATTTCCATAAGGAAAAAGGAAAAGTTTTTTCTACTTTTAAACAATCGGGCAACGTTTTTGCAAGCTTACAATCAAATAAAGTAAAAGTTTAGAACTATTTTAATTCAAAGCAGGTTTTTTAGTATCCTCCACGAGAGTGTCTAACAAAATCAGAACAGCATTTTTATCCTAACCATCGATATTCTGTGATCCGAATTTTCACTGTATTCCTATTACTGATCGTCATTCTTGGGTCTTACCTGGCCTTTACGGATATCAAATCGGAGTCCGAGGTAATCGAACCCAAACCTATAGAACCTGAAGAATGGGTGATGGACGCATCCCTGGCAACCTTCCTGGAAGAGTTTGAACATGATTTCGAAAAAGGGTTAAACAGTGAACGCATTCCCGGCGCGGCAGTTTCCATCGTGAAGGATGGACGTGTTGTATATCAAAAAGGGTTTGGCGTAAAAGAGATGGGTACGACCGAAAAAGTAGACGAACATACCGTATTCAGATTGGGAAGTGTATCCAAAGGCTTTGCTTCGGTTCTGACAGGAGTGATTGTCGAAGAAGGATATGTAGGCTGGAATGATCCTGTGCTCCGGTATTTAATGGACTTTCAGCTCAATGATCCGGGGCAAACCGATCGGGTTCAGATCAGGCATTTGTTATCTCATACATCGGGATTGCCGCGCCACGCGTATACCAATTTAGTAGAAGACGGTCTTACCCTGGATCGCATCATCCCACGGTTCTCACAGGTTCCATTGATTTCAAAAGAAGGTGAACTGCTTTCCTACCAAAATGCGGCATTTTCAGCGATTGAAAAAGTACTGGAAGTTCAAACCAACACCGATTTTAACACGCTTCTGGATGAAAAGTTATTCAGTCCGTTAGCAATGAATCATGCGTCAGCAAGTTATGACGGTATAAAGTATTCCGGGAATACAGCGCTGCCTCATATCTATTACTCCCGTTCACGGGGACGCGTTCCCGTTCCAATTACTGAAAAGTATTACAATGCGGTTTCCTCCGGCGGGATCAATGCTTCTGCCTCAGATATGGGGAAGTGGCTGCTTCTGTTAACAGGGCATCATCCTGAAGTGATTTCCGCTGAAACACTTGAAGAAATTTATTCCCCATTTGCTACTATTCATAACCGAAGATACAGCCGGTATTGGCAGGGAGTGAACAAATCGCACTACGGCATGGGGTGGAGAGTGCTTGATAATCATGGGCAAAAAATTGTATACCATGGAGGATATGTGAACGGATATCGCAGCGAAATCGCTTTTGACCCAGAAACCGGTGTAGGCATCTCTATTCTCGTTAATACCAATTCAAGCTATCCTTTAGAAGTTATTCCGGACTTCTTTAACCATTTCAAATCAGTCTCTTCGATCGCTGTTTCAGAGTGAGTGTGGTATAGCGGATTGGGGTTTGTGGGATTAAGACATTTCTGGCAGTAAAAGCGAAAAAAATCAAAATTTTCTATTTGGTTTATATACCCAATTCAGGCTATATCCGGAGAAAACCTCTTGGAATGGTCGTTATAGCAGACGCTCAATCGATTACAAAAAATTCCCCTGGCTCGTGAGCTTTAATAACAGATGTTAATTTCTCAACCAGTGGCAATAAATCTTCATAGGTATTGGTTCTGGCCTTCAGTAACACAACCGGATAGAAGCAGAGGGGATAGATTATTGAAAGCTCAGGTTTTTGTCGCTGGTTATAAAAACATCAAATTCTTTCTCGGCTACCTCCAGCAGCTTACCATTCGAGAGACTTGCCCATCCCATAGCACTTCGCGATACTTCGTATCGGGAGTAGTTTTTTTGTAAAGAAATCTATATCCAAATCTTCAATTCGATACTTCAACTTTTAAGCAGGCACTCATCCAGCAAAATCTTGATGATCATTGTGGCTGTAGTAGTTGACCTTTAAACGATTCAAGCACCTGAATAGCTTGTTACCTGGTTGCTGTGGGGAAATCTGCCAGAAATTCGTTAAGTGATTGGCCAGCTTATGTTTATAAATAATGTGATGAGTCTGGTTTCTCTGTCAAAAATTGAATCGGTGTGAAGAAATTTCCATAATCGCTTCTATTGTCACAAATAATCAGCTACTTGAAAAATTTTTTACCTACTAAAATTAAAAAAGCCTTGCAAGTCAATGACTTACAAGGCTTTCAGTGCCCTGGAATGGAGTCGAACCATCACGACCGTTAGGTCACACGCCCCTCAAGCGTGCGCGTCTACCAATTCCGCCACCAGGGCAAATTATCAACAATAAATCTTTGATGTTTAACCTGGTGTGAATCAGGTTTCATATCTATCACTGACTTACTATCAAATGATAAAACATCAAGACTCGAAAGATAGAATTTTTTTTATGTAAATGGAAAGGCTCAATAAAAAATTATTTTCTGACTCTCCTAAATCAAGGCCTCCATTTTCCCGATCTCTTCGATACATCTGGTTAAATTATTTTTGATCGTTTCTTCGAATTCGTTTTTTGTAGTTTGTGTTGAGTAAATTTGATTTATCTCGTTACGCACTTATTTATTCTCGTTACGCAGCCCTGCTGCGTAACAAGCGTTGCGTAACTCCGCTGCAAAACGCTCCATCCGGCAGAGCCGGTGTTCTTTCGTGACACAGCGGAGCTGCGTCACGAGGCAGAATTGGTTCACGAGACAGAACTGAGTCACGAGAAATCGAGATGTTTGTAATCTTTTACCTATAACCTTTGATCTAATTATGACCAACCAGGATGTTGCTAAAAAACTTCGTGATGTTTATCAACTCATGCAGCTCGCCGGAGAGAACCGGTTCCGCGCAATTGCGTTCGACCGGGCTGCCCAGACTATTGAAGGTTTGAACGAGGAGGTGCAATCCCATATCGATAATGGCACGCTGACTGATATCAAGGGGATCGGAAAGTCGATCGCGGAGGATATTGAGGCGCTTTCCAAAACCGGCACTATGCCGGTACTGGAAGATCTGAAGGAGCGCGTACCAAAAGGTCTTGTGGAATGGCTGAACATCTCCGGGCTGGGGCCTAAGAATATTGTGAAGATTCACCAGACACTGGGAATCACTGAAGTTGCGGAACTGAAGGAGGCGTGCCAGAGTGGCGCCGTGGCCGATCTTCCGGGTCTGGGAAAGAAATCGGCAGAGAAAATCATCAAATCGATCGAGTATCTCGAGAAATTTGGCGAACGGTGCCGGATCGACCAGGCGCTCGCGGTAGCTGAACCGATGCTGGAGTTTATTCAGGGAATCGATGGAGTGCTTAAATGTGAAATTGCCGGATCACTCCGCCGTTCGGCCGAAACCATCGGTGATGTGGATATTCTTGCGGCTGCGAATACCGATGATGCATCTGAAATATTTGAACAGTTCGTAAATCATAACCTCGTGGTTGAAATCCTTGGACGTGGTGATACTAAAAGCTCGGTTCGAACCGAAAATGGCCGGCAGGTGGATCTCAGGATTGTATCAGAAAAAGAGTATCCCGCCGCGCTGATGTACTTCACCGGCAGCAAAGAGCACAACATTGTGATGCGTCAGCGCGCCAGGGAAAGAGGCATGGCCCTGAATGAGTATGGCCTGTTTAAACTGAACGAAGAAAAAGAGACCGATTTTGATCAGCCCGTTGAGACCGGTTCCGAATCTGACATTTACAAGAAACTGGACCTCCATTTCGTACCCCCGGAGCATCGCGAAGACCGCGGTGAGTTTGAGTATTACGTTGAAAACGACGAGATGAATCTCCTTAAGGAGGATCAGATTAAAGGCGTAGTCCATGCGCACAGCACGTATAGTGACGGGAAATACTCCATCAAACAGATGGCGGATGCGTGTATTAAGCGCGGATATGAGTATCTCACCATAACCGATCACTCCAGAGCGGCAGCTTATGCAGGCGGACTTACAATCGACCGGGTGAAACAGCAGTGGGATGAAATTGATCAGCTGAATGAGGAATACTCAAAAAAGGATTTCAGAATCTTTAAAGGGATCGAATCAGATATTCTGAACGACGGGTCACTCGACTACCCCGATGAAATTCTGGAAGGATTTGACATCGTAATTGCCAGCGTTCACTCAGGGCTGGAGATGGATCACGAAAAAATGATGACCCGGTTCGAAAACGCGATCAAAAATCCATATACCCACATGATTGGTCACCCGACCGGACGGCTGCTGCTGAAAAGGGAAGAGAGTAAACTTGACCTGAACAGGCTCATCGAACTTGCCACGGAGCATAATACAGCGATCGAAATCAACGCCAACCCGCGCCGGCTCGATCTCGACTGGCGCTATGGCAATAAAGCAAAAGAGACCGGACTTCTGACATCCATCAATCCCGACGCCCACACGACAGAAGGAATTGACAATATCCGATATGGGGTGATGATCGCCAGAAAAGCTAAATTTGATCCCGAACGCGTTCTCAACACGAAATCAGCAGATGAGTTCGCGAAATGGCTTTCGAAGGGATGAGTTGTGAGTGTTGAATTTTTAGTTAACCGAAAAAAC
>NZ_QUOK01000019.1 GCF_003390325.1 Rhodohalobacter sp. SW132
ACAGTTTTACTTCCGTACGACCGATGTAACGGGTTCATGCCAGTTGCCGGACGGAGTGGAGATGGTGATGCCCGGAGATAATGTAAAGCTGGATGTATCGCTGATACAACCGGTTGCGATGGAAACAGGTTTGCGATTTGCGATCCGTGAAGGCGGGCGTACCGTAGGCGCAGGCGTAGTAACCAAAATTAACGACTAAAAAGGTTTCAACCCGTGGCTACACAACAAAAGATTCGAATAAAGCTGAAATCATACGATCATAATCTGATTGATAAATCAGCTGAAAAAATTATTCAGACTGTTAAATCAACGGGAGCAGTGGTATCAGGACCGATACCTCTGCCTACCAACAAAAACATCATTACTGTTAACCGATCTGTTTTCGTGGATAAAAAATCACGTGAGCAGTTTGAATACAGATCCCATAAGCGATTGATTGATATACTCTCTACAGGATCACAAACAGTTGATGCATTAATGAAGCTTGAGCTTCCATCCGGCGTGGATGTTGAAATAAAAGTGTAAGTAAATTCCAAAGAATACCATGAGCGGTTTAATCGGAAAAAAAGTAGGGATGACAAGCATCTTTGATGAACTGGGACGAAGTATTCCTGTTTCAGTTATTGAAGTTGAACCTTGTGCAATAACCCAGATAAAAACTGAAGAAACTGACGGCTACAATGCTGTTCAGCTTTCGGCCTTTAAGAAAAAGGCTTCAAAAGTAAATGGTGCTCTGAAAGGCCATTTCGACAAAGCGGGTGCTGAACCACGCAAGATTACACTTGAATTCAGAGACTTCATCCCAGAAGGGTTTGAACTCGGTGATGAATTAACAATTGAAGATGTGTTTTCAGTAGGCGATCGTGTTGATGTGGTTGGTACCTCAAAAGGTACCGGGTTCACCGGCGTTGTAAAAAGGCACAACTTCAGTGGAGTTGGAGGCCAGACACACGGCCAGCACAACAGAGAACGTGCGCCGGGTGCGATTGGCCAGGCATCAGATCCTGCAAGAGTTTTCAAAGGTATGAAGATGGCAGGGCGTTCAGGGAATAAACGCACAAAGATTCAGAATCTCTCTGTAGCACAAATTTATTCTGATTCAAACATGCTCCTGGTAACAGGTGGTATTCCCGGACCAAACGGTGGCTACGTAGAAATTCATAATAAATCACAGAGTTAAGCCTGATGAAACTGAAAATTCATAAAACAGATGGCAAGAGTAGCGGAAATGAAGCTGATCTGAATGATCAGATTTTTGCGATCGAGCCGAATGAAACAGTGCTCTATGAAGATGTTCGCCGTTTTCTGGCTAATAAAAGGCAGGGAACTGCAAACACGAAAGAGCGTGGTGAAGTAAGAGGTGGCGGCCGTAAAGCATATAAGCAGAAAGGTACAGGTATGGCCCGAAGAGGTTCTATCCGATCACCGCTGCTAAAAGGCGGGGGTACAATTTTTGGACCCAAGCCCAGAAACTACACGGTACGGTTAACCAAGAAAGCGAAAAGACTGGCAAGAATGTCTGCTCTTTCACTGAAAGCTTCTGAAGAAGCTGTGATTGTGGTGGAAGATTTTTCGTTCGATGTTCCGAAAACAAAGGAGATGGTATCTCTGCTTACGGCTCTTGGAATCAGTGACAAAAAAGTTCTCGTTCTCACTAAAGAAACAGATCGGGTACTCTACAAATCATCATCTAATTTGCAAAAAGTAGATGTATTGGAAGCTGGTAAGCCTTCGACGTATGAAATCATGAATGCTGATGTTATTGTGATTCAGGAAGGAGCTCTGGATGTTCTGGAAGCAAGTTTTGGATTTAATAAAGTTGATGAGGACGCAGCATGAGTATTTTAATTCAACCACTGATTACTGAGAAACTAACAAGAATACAGGAAGAAGATCAGAAATACGCTTTTAAAGTTCTGCGATCTGCAACCAAACCTCAGATCAAAAGAGCAATTGAAGAGAAGTATCCTGATGTAAAAGTTTCCCGAGTGAATACAATGATTGTTCCGTCGAAACCGAAAGGCAGACACACTCGCAGCGGTTTCGTTGAAGGCCGAAGTGCTGTATGGAAAAAAGCGATCATTACCCTGAAAGAGGGTGAAATCGACTTCTTTAGCGAAATTTAAATAAGAAAGATCAATGGCTACCAAACAGATTAAACCAATAACCCCCGGTCAGCGCCACAGAATTGCGCCTGTGTTTGATGATGTTACTGTCAGCAAACCGCTTAAGTCGCTTACATCTGGCGGTGGTAAGTCCGGTGGTCGTAATAACCGAGGCCGAAAAACATCACGTCATCGTGGCGGCGGACATAAAAGAAAGCACCGTGTAATTGATTTTAAACGGGATAAATTTGATATCCCTGCAAAAGTGCAGACTATTGAGTATGATCCGAACCGAACTGCCAGGATCGCTCTTATTGCCTATGCTGATGGTGAAAAGCGTTATATTTTAGCGCCAAATAAATTGCAGGTTGGTGATACCATTATAACCTCAGAGTCTGCAACTCCTGATGTTGGTAATTCACTGCCGATGATTAAAATGCCTCCGGGTACGTTTATTCATAATGTTGAACTCCAGCCAGGAAAAGGCGGACAGCTCTGCAGAAGTGCCGGAACAGTAGCTCAAATGGTTGCCAAAACGGATAAGTTTGTAACTGTTAAACTTCCATCAGGCGAAGTTCGCAGAATTCTTGGAAGATGTATTGCCACTGTTGGCGCAACAAGTAATCCTGATCATTTCAATACAACGAAAGGAAAAGCAGGAAGAAGCCGGTGGCTCGGAATCCGGCCTCAAACAAGAGGTGTAGCGATGAACCCGGTAGATCACCCAATGGGTGGTGGTGAAGGGAAAGCATCCGGTGGACACCCAAGATCACCCTGGGGACAGTCGGCAAAAGGGAAAAAGACGAGAAACAGAAAGAAACTCTCTTCCAAGTTTATTGTTAAGCGAAGAAAAACAAAAAAGGGTAAATAATATATGCCTCGTTCGTTAAAAAAAGGGCCATTTGTACATTATAAGCTTCTGCGTAAAGTGGATGCAATGAATGAAAGTGGCAAAAAGAAAGTCATTAAAACATGGTCTCGTAGCTCAATGATTACTCCCGATTTTATCGGATTAACTATTGCAGTACACAATGGAAAACAGTTTATCCCTGTGTATGTGACTGATAATATGGTGGGACATAAACTGGGTGAATTTGCACCTACCCGCACGTTTCGCGGCCACCCGATTAAGAAAATGAAATAGAAAACTATTTGACCAATGGAAACACTTACATTCGAAGCTAAAGCAGTCCAGCGTCATCTGCGCAAAGCTCCAAGAAAATTACGCCTTGTTGTAGACTTGGTACGGGGTGAGCAAGTGGATAAAGCGATTAAAACACTTGAATTCACTAAAAAAGGTACTGCAGCCGATGTGGTTAAAGTGATCAAATCAGCAGCTGCAAACATTCGCGATAAATTTGAAGAAGAGCGGCTTGATAATGACCTCCTTTTTATCAAAGAGATCTATGTGGATGAGGGTGTGACCCTGAAGAGAATTCAACCCGCACCAATGGGCCGTGCACACCGCATCAATAAAAGAAGCAGCCACATTACTGTAGTTGTTGCGAAGAAGGAAGAAACTGTAATAGAAGATTAACCAGGTAACATTTTGGGACAAAAAAGTAATCCAACAGGACTCAGACTCGGTATCATAAAAGGTTGGGATTCCAACTGGTATTCCGATGAGAACCAGCCATCAATGCTGCTGGAAGACACAAAACTGCGTGAATATCTTGCTATTCGACTGCGCAACGGAGGTTTGTCTAACGTAATCATCGAACGTACTCCAAAAAGAATCTTGCTGACGCTGAATACATCCCGTCCGGGTGTAATCATCGGTAAGGGTGGTGAACAAATTGAACTCCTCAGAGGAGAGCTCAAAAAGATCACTAATAAAGAAGTACAGATTAACGTAAGTGAAATTAAGCGGCCTGAACTGGATGCCAGCCTGGTTGCACAAAATATTTCACAGCAGCTGCAGGCGCGGGTCTCTTTCAGAAGAGCAATGAAAACAGCTATCTCTTCAGCTATGAGAATGGGTGCTAAAGGAATTAAAATTAAATGTGCCGGACGTTTGGGTGGTGCTGAAATGGCACGAACCGAACAATACAAAGAAGGTCGTGTTCCTCTCCACACTCTGCGTGCAGATATCGATTATGCAAATATAACTTCCAATACCATTTACGGATCAATTGGAGTTTCCGTCTGGATTTTCAAAGGCGAGATCATTGGTGATGTAGATCTTACACCGGGATCCGATTCTAAACAGGAAAATGAACCGCAACGTAAAGGCGGTGGGCGAAGCAGGCAGCGTAAAGGCTCCGGAAGGTCCAAGCGTCGTACACGTAAATAACCGATAGTTTAAGAAATCATGTTAGAACCAAAAAGAATTCCAAGACGTCGCGTCCACAGGGACAAGCTTAAAGGAAACGCACAGCGCGGACATACTCTTGCTTTTGGAAGTTTTGGCCTCAAAGCACTTGAGCCAAAGTTTATCACATCAAGACAAATTGAAGCTTGCCGTGTGACGATTGCCCGAACCCTGCAGCGGGATGGGAAAACGTTTATCCGAATTTTTCCTGACAGACCCATCACCAGCAAACCTGCTGAAACACGAATGGGTAAAGGAAAGGGTGCACTCGATCACTTTATTGCGGTAGTTAAGCCCGGCAGAATACTGTTTGAGATTGCTGGTGTAAGCGAAGCACAAGCTCAGGAAGCGTTGAGAAGAGCATCTCATAAACTGCCTATTAAAACAAAATTTGTGAAGCGTCGCGATTACGACGGTGAATAATTAAGCAGGAACAGAAAGATTATGAAATCACACGAATTACGCGATCTGTCGCTTTCAGAACTGGAAGCCAGGCTAAAGGATGAGAAAAAGGCTTTAGTTGATTTTAAATTTAACAAAGCCATTGCGGGACAAATTGAAAACCCGGCGAGAATTAAAAATACACGCCGTGAAATCTCCCGATTGACAACGATTATTAACGAAAAAAAGAGTGCTGAATAACGATTATGGCACAAGCAGAAAGAGCTCAAAGAAGAACTAGAACCGGCCGCGTTGTAAGCGACCGAATGGATAAAACAATCACCGTGGCTGTCGACCGTCAGATTAAACATCCTATTTATGGAAAGTTTATCACGAAAACCACGAAATACCTGGCTCACGACGAAACAAACCAGGCTAACTCCGGTGATACCGTGCTGATTATGTCAACACGTCCATTATCAAAACGAAAATCTTGGCGTTTGGTCGAGATCGTAGAACGAGCAAAATAACGATCAATTTGTAGGGTAAAGGAATGATTCAAACACAATCAACACTGAATGTAGCTGATAACAGCGGTGCAAGAAAAGTGATGTGTATCAAAGTTTTAGGTGATTCTAAGAGAAGGTATGCCCGAATTGGAGACCTTATTTCTTGCTCGGTTAAAACAGCGATCCCTGGCGGTAATGTGAAAAAGGGTGAAGTGGTACAGGCTGTTATCGTACGCACTAAAAAGGAAATTCGTCGCAAAGATGGAAGTTATATTCGATTCGATGAGAATGCGGCGGTAATTATTAACAAGGAAAAAGAACCGGTTGGAACCCGTATTTTTGGTCCCGTTGCCCGGGAACTTCGTGAAAGAAATTTCATGCGGATTGTTTCACTGGCCCCTGAAGTACTTTAAAGGATAGCAATATGCCACGTAAGTTTAATAGAAAAAAGAAATTACACGTAAAGCAAGGTGATGATGTTCTTGTGCTTGCCGGAAACGACAAGGGCAAAAGAGGTCGCGTAATGCTGGTTTATCCTGAACGAGACCGGGTACTTGTTGAGGGTGTAAACATGAGAACACACCACGAAAAACCATCACAGGAAAATCCTCAGGGTGGACGTCTGAAGCGGGAAGCTCCCGTACATATTTCAAACCTTATGGTAATCGATCCTACAACGGATGAACCAACCCGGATCGGTCGTAAGCGTATTGAAGAAGAAGGCGGCGGACGATGGGTTCGTTACGCAAAGAGTAGTGGCGAAATTATTGACAAGTAATTCTGAAATAGTAGAATGGCAGAAGCAAGACTTTATACACAGTACAAGAAAGAAATCGTTGATAAACTCATGGATGAGTTTAAATACGATAACATCATGGGTGTACCCAAACTCAAAAAAATTATTATAAATGTTGGGTATGGAAATGCAATTAATGATGCGAAAACCCTGGATGTCATTACAGAAAATATTGGGATAATTACCGGCCAAAAAGCGGTTAAAACCAAAGCGAAAAAATCTGTATCGAACTTTAAACTTCGTGAAGGACAGGAAATTGGCGCTAAAGTTACTCTGAGAGGAAAAATTATGTTTGAATTCCTCGATCGATTAATTAATCTCGCCCTCCCAAGAACACGCGACTTCCAGGGAGTGCCCAATAAAAGTTTTGATGGCCGTGGGAATTATACCATGGGAATCAAAGAACATACAATATTCCCTGAGATTGATGTAGACAAAGCTTCAACCGTGCACGGCATGGATGTCTCATTTGTAACATCTGCTGAAACAGATGAAGAGGCATTTGCTCTTTTGAAGCATATGGGAATGCCGTTTAAGAAATGAATTTGAATATAAAAGTATATACCAATGGCTAAGAAATCCTGGATAGCACGAAACGAAAAAAGAAAACGTACTGTGGAAAAGTACGCTGAAAAGCGTCGCGAGCTCAAAGAAGCAGGCGACTACGAAGCTCTGCAAAAACTTCCGCGAGACGCAAGCCCTACCCGTGTTCGGAACAGGTGCAATCTCACCGGAAGATCTCGTGGATATATCCGTGAGTATGGTGTGTCGCGTATCAAGTTTCGCGAGCTCGCACTAAATGGTAAAATACCAGGCATCCGTAAAGCAAGTTGGTAACACAGGAGAATTAAATTATGCAATCTGACCCAGTATCTGATTATTTAACCCGTTTAAGAAATGCACAGCAGGCCGGCCACAGACGTGTGGATGTTCCAGCGTCTAAGCTAAAGCGTGCAATGACTAAAATTCTTGTTGATAAAGGCTACGTAAATAAATACATCGACATTACAGATAATAAACAAGGCGTGCTTCGGCTTTTCCTTAAGTATGATGCGTATGGCCAGCCTGTGATTAAGAAACTGATTCGGGTATCAAAACCCGGTTTGAGGAAATATGTAAGTGCTGACGATATTCCACAATCTTATAACGGTCTTGGAATTGTAATTCTGTCAACCTCCAATGGTGTTATGACAGATAAAGAAGCACGTAAATTGAAAATTGGCGGAGAAATTCTCTGCTCGATTTACTAAAAATTTAGGATACGAACGTTATGTCAAGAATAGGTAAACAACCGGTTGCGTTGGCCAGCAATATCGAATTTACGATTGGTGCTGACAACACAATTACCGTGAAAGGTGAGAAAGGAACGGGAACGATTCGAATTCATCCTGATATCACGGTTGAAAAAACCGAGAATGAAATTATTGTAAAACGCCCAAGTGATTCCAAAGAACACAAATCACTGCATGGTTTGTACCGTTCACTTATCAACAATATGGTTGAAGGTGTGGCAAACGGGTACAAAAAAACACTCGAAATTATTGGTGTTGGTTACCGTGCATCGTTTACAAATGGTGTTCTTGAATTAAACCTTGGATTTTCACACCCGATCTATTTTGTTCCACCCGAAGGAATTGATATTGAAGTGGATACAAAAACGAAAAAAAATCCAATGCTTATTATCTCCGGAGTGAACAAAGAGATGGTAGGCCAGGTTGCAGCAAAGATCAGATCGATGAGAAAGCCGGAGCCTTATAAAGGAAAAGGTATTCGATACACTGATGAGTACGTACGAAGAAAAGCTGGTAAGTCAGCCACGAAATAAATTAGGATAGTGAAATGAAGAAAAACCGCATAAAAACAGAACGCAGAAACAAGATCCGCAGAAGAATCCGTTCTACTATAACCGGAACTGCGGAGCGTCCGAGACTGGCTGTCTTCAAAAGCAGTAAACATATTTATCTTCAGCTGATTAATGATCGTGAAAACGTAACGATTACTTCAGTTTCTTCAACAACTGCAGACCTTCGGAGCGAACTTGCAGATAAATCCAAAGTGGAAGCTGCACATTTAATCGGACAGGAAATCGCAAAAGCAGCCATCGACATGGGAATCAAAAAAGTTGTTTTCGATCGCGGCGGTTACAAATATCACGGGGTTGTGAAATCTGCTGCTGATGGAGCACGCGAAGGCGGATTGGACCTCTAAAAAAATTATATCTCAATTATGCCAAAAATACGTAGAAAACATAATATTCCAGCCGGTAATCTCAATCTTGAAGAGAAACTGGTTCATATTAACAGGGTATCCAAAGTTGTAAAAGGTGGACGCCGATTCAGTTTCAACGCCATTGTTGTGGTTGGAAATGGAGACGGAGTTGTAGGTCATGGACTTGGAAAAGCAAATGAAGTGGCAGATGCCATTCAAAAAGGATTCGACAACGCTAAAAAGAATCTGATCAAAGTCTCGATGACTAAAACAGGTTCTATTCACCATCCAATTGTTGGAAAAGCCGGTGCGGGTAAAGTCTTACTGCGGCCTGCTTCAGAAGGTACTGGTGTAATTGCCGGCGGTGCAGTAAAAGCACTTCTCGATGTTGCTGGTGTTCAAAATATTTTATCAAAATCTCTGCGCTCCTCAAATCCTCACAACATGGTGAAAGCCGCTTTTGAAGCTTTGAGAAATGCATCCGACCCGGTTGAAGTTGCTCAGAGAAGAGGAGTTAGTGTAAGTAAGGTATTTAAAGGATAATTAAGGTTTTAACGGATCATTGTTATGAAACTACACAATTTAAAAGCACCCGCTTCTCACAAAAAACGCAAACGCGTTGGTAGAGGTCAGGGCTCTGGTACCGGAGAGCAGTCTGGTAGAGGGCATAACGGCCAGAAGTCAAGAAGCGGAAGCAAGGTGAAGGCATGGTTTGAAGGCGGGCAGATGCCGCTTCAAAGAAGAATACCAAAATTTGGTTTTACAAATCCATTCAGAACTGAGTACCAGGCTTTAAATGTTCAGAGAATATCTGAGTTTATTGAGGCCGGTAAACTTGGTGAAACGATCACAATATCTGATCTGGTAGATGCCGGATTAGCAGATGACAAACAACGAATAAAACTGCTGGGTTCAGGTGAGATTGATTCAAAAATCTCCATCGAAGTACATGCCTGTAGTGGATCTGCCCGTGAAAAGGTTGAATCCGCCGGCGGCAGTGTTAATGTCATTGAATAAATCTTTCACCATCTCAGCTTAACCATCACGAATGAGTACCTTAGATAGCTTTAGAAACATCTTTAAGATTGAGGATCTCCGGAACCGCATACTATATGTGGTTGGAGTTCTTATGGTTTATCGGATTGGCAGTTATGTAACCATGCCAGGTGTAGACGCCAGTGAACTTACCATGCAGCAGGGAGATGCTTCCAGCCTGATGGGTCTTTTTGACTTATTTGTAGGTGGTGCATTTTCAAGAGCCGGTGTGTTTGCTCTGGGTATTATGCCCTATATTACCGCTGCTATTATCATTCAGCTGATGGGTGCTGCTGTACCATATTTCCAAAAACTTCAGCGTGAAGGGGAAGAGGGCCGGCGAAAAATTAACCGTTTGACCCGTTACGGTACGGTTGGTATTACTGCTGTCCAGGCCATTGGGTTTGGAATTAACCTGATTGCAACATCACCAAATGCAATTGTGGTTGGTAATTTCGCTTTTATCCTCACATGTGTGATTGTACTTACTGCAGGTACCACATTCGTAATGTGGCTGGGTGAACGGATTACAGACCGGGGAATCGGTAACGGTATTTCGATACTGATTATGATCGGGATTATCGCTGCACTGCCAACAGCTTTGATTAATGAGATATCAACAACTAATAATGCAATTATTATAATTGTTGAACTCGCTGGATTGATTCTTGTGATTGCATCCTGTGTGTTACTTACGCAGGGCACACGGAAAATTCCGGTTCAATATGCGAAAAGAGTGGTTGGCCGGAAAGTATATGGAGGTACAACACAATACCTTCCGCTGCGGGTGAATGCCGCTGGTGTGATGCCGATTATCTTTGCTCAATCAATCATGTTTATACCAAGTACAATCGGGACATTCTTTCCAGAGAATGAAACCGTTCAATGGATGACAGCATGGTCCGCTGATTTTACAGGGCTTACGTATTCGATAGTGTTTTTCATCATCTGTGTGTTCTTTACCTTCTTTTATACTGCGATCGCAGTGAATCCAAAAGAGATGGCGGATACAATGAAACGCCAGGGTGGATTTATACCCGGTGTGAGACCAGGGAAACAGACCGTTGAATTTATAGATAATATTCTGACGAAAATTACACTGCCGGGGTCACTATTTCTATCTTTTGTAGCCATTATGCCTGCCATAATCGCACAAATGGGTGTAACACCTGGCTTTGCACTCTTTTATGGTGGAACCAGTCTGCTTATTATCGTGGGTGTAGCCCTTGATACATTGCAGCAGATTGAAAGTCATTTGATGATGCGTCATTATGATGGTTTCATGAAATCAGGAAAAATTAAAGGAAGACGCAGGGCCTGATGATCTACCTGAAGAGTGAATCTGAAATTGATAAGATGCGTGAAGCTGCGCAACTTGTATCAAGAACACTCGGTGAGGTTGGTAAAGTTCTGGAACCCGGAGTTGAAACCGGGAAACTAGACAGGATCGCAGAAGAATACATTTTGAAACACGAGGCCCGACCCGCATTTAAGGGGTACGGTGGAAAGAAGAATCCATTTCCGGCCACATTGTGTATCTCTATAAACGAAGAAGTTGTTCATGGGATACCGGGGAAACGAGTATTGAAAGAAGGGGATGTTGTCTCTGTTGATTGTGGTGTAGAATTGAACGGTTTCTTTGGTGATCATGCTTATACTTTTATTGCCGGAGAAACTGATGAAAAGACCGTTGATCTGTTGCGTACCACGCTTCAATCACTCTATATAGGAATTGATGAAGCCGTACATGGCAACCGTATTGGTGATATAGGTTCTGCCATCCAAAACCATTGTGAAGATAAAGGGTTTGGGGTCGTTCGTGATCTGGTAGGTCATGGAATAGGAAAAAATATGCACGAGGAACCATCCGTTCCTAATTATGGTCGGCCGGGAAAGGGCGAACGATTGCGAACCGGTATGGGATTGGCTATTGAGCCGATGATAACTGCAGGTACCTGGAAAGTGAGTACATTAGACGATGGATGGACAATCGTTACTGCAGATGGATCGAATGCGGCTCATTTTGAGCATGATATTATAGTTCGTGAAGGAAAAGCTGAAATTCTCAGTACTTTTGATTATATTGCTGAGATCACAAAAAATAAAATTTTAGAAACTCATTAATGCGATGGCTAAACAAGAGCCGATTAAGCAGGACGGAAAAATTTTAGAAGCTTTACCAAATGCACAGTTCAAAGTTGAACTGGATAACGGTCATGAAATACTGGCTCATGTTTCTGGTAAAATGAGAATGTACTATATCAAAATTTTGCCCGGTGATCGTGTGCAGGTTGAAATGTCTCCATACGATCTTTCAAAAGGCAGAATTACATATCGTTATAAGTAATAATTGAAAAGAGGTTGTTCCGATGAAAACAAAATCATCAGTTAAAAAACGAAGTTCTGACGATAAAATCGTTAGAAGAAAAGGACGTATTTACGTTATCAATAAAAAGAATCCCCGCCATAAACAGCGTCAGGGATAATAACAGACTGAATTTATACCTATGGCACGAATTGCTGGAATCGATTTACCAAAACAAAAACGAGGAATCATCAGCCTAACCTATATCTTCGGTATAGGTGACACTGTTGCAGGGAAAATCCTGGATAAGGCTGGCATAGATCACGACAAAAAAGTGGTTGAATGGTCGGAGGATGAAGTAGCAAATCTTCGCCAGATCATTGAAGAAGATTACAAAGTTGAAGGTGCTCTCAGAACCGAGATTAATGCGAATATTCGCAGATTAATAGAAACTGGAAGCTATCGTGGAGTTCGTCATAGAAAAGGATTACCTGTACGTGGGCAGAGAACTCAGACAAACGCCCGCACCAGGAAAGGTAAACGACGTGCCGTAGCCGGTAAGAAAGCAGCGCCTAAAAAATAACATATTCTAAACTGTAATAATCATGGCAAAAAGACCAAGAAGATCTGCTGAAAAAGCGGGCGGAAAACGAAAGAAAAAGAAACAGATAAGCGATCCGAACGGAATGGCGTTCATTAAAGCCACATTTAATAATGTGCTTGTGAGTGTAACGGATTCCAACGGTAACGTTCTGTCATGGTCATCTTCCGGTAAAGAAGGTTTTAAGGGGTCAAGAAAAAATACACCCTATGCTGCGCAGGTCAGTGCAGAAACAGCGGCAACTGCTGCTCACGAAATGGGATTACGTAAAGTGGAAGTTTTTGTAAAAGGACCTGGTTCTGGCCGGGAAGCTGCAATTCGTGCGTTGGCAACAAGCGGCCTTGAAGTAACGTCTATTAAAGACAGAACTCCAATTCCGCATAATGGATGCCGCCCTCCCAAAAGAAGAAGAGTTTAATCATACATTTAGAATAAAATGGCAAGATACAGAGGACCAAAACAGAAGATAGCAAGGCGTTTTCGTGAGCCGATTTTCGGCCCCAGCAGCGCATTAGAACGCAAGCCGTATGGACCAGGTCAGCATGGCAGAAGCAGATACTCAAGAAAATCAGAGTATGCCGTACAGCTTGATGAAAAACAGAAAGCAAAATACACCTACGGAATGTTGGAAAAACAATTCCGGAATCTCTATGAGAGAGCAAACGCCAAAGAAGGCGTTACCGGTGAGTTGCTACTTCAATATCTTGAAGCCAGGCTTGACAATGTTGTGTATCGCCTCGGGTTTGCTCAAACAAGACGACAGGCACGTCAGTTTGTAAGCCACAAACATATTGTGGTAAACGGGCAAATTCTGAATATTCCATCGTATCACGTTAAACCAGGTGATATTATTACGATCCGGCCGAAATCTCGTGACATGGAATTAATTACTGAATCTATCAGTAATAGTTCTCCTGGAAAATACAAGTGGCTGGAAATTGATAAAAAATCAATGACCGGAAAATATTTGAATGATCCGGCTAAAGATGAGATACCGGAAAACATCAACACTCAGTTGATTATCGAGCTCTACTCCAAATAATTTTATAACAGACTTAATCCACTATTTTATGAACAACTATAGTTTGCAAATGCCGGAATCTGTTGAGGTAGAACAAGATTCCGATAACTATGGAACATTTATTCTGCAGCCACTTGAACGGGGATTTGGAGTAACGATTGGAAACTCTTTCAGAAGAGTGCTGCTTTCATCTTTACCCGGACTGGCCATCACCGCTGTTAAAATTAACGGCGTTGATCATGAATATTCCAGTATTGAAGGTGTTAAAGAAGATGTTTACGAAATCATTTTGAACCTCAAACAGGTACGCTTTAAGCAGGTTGAACAGAGTGGTGGTGTGATTAACCTGTCGAAGACCGAATCCGGTAAGCTTACAGCCGAAGATATTGGTGAAGCGACAGCTGATTTTGAAGTTTTAAATCCTGAATTGCTTATCGCAACACTTTCCGATGACGTTCAGGTTGATATGGAGCTCAGAATCGGACGGGGCAGGGGATATGTTCCAGCAGAAGAAATGGCATCCGATTTTGAGGATGATGTAGCCCTGATGCCAATCGACGCTATATTTACTCCAATAAAATCAGTTGATTTTGATGTTGAGAATGTTCGGGTCGGACAAAGAACTGACTATGAAAAGCTTGTATTAAATGTAACTACTGATGGTTCTCTGAATGCGAAAGAAGCTCTAACGATTGCTGGTAAGATTTTAAAAGAGCATATCGAGAAATTTATTACCGAAAAAATCGAAGAGCCGTTTACGCAGGAAGAAGAGGAAGTAGATGCTGAAAAACAACGTATTGCAAGCCTCCTGAAGACAAGTATTGAAGATCTGAATTTGAGTGTTCGTGCATATAATTGCTTGAAGTCTGCAAACATTAATACTATTGCAGAACTGGTATCACGAGATGAGCAGGATCTTCTTAAGTTCAGAAACTTTGGTAAGAAGTCTTTGTCTGAACTCGTTGAAGTAATTGAAGAGAAAAATCTGGAATTCGGCATGGATGTGTCAAAATTCCTGGATAAATAATTGAGGATATTTCATTATGCGCCATTTAGTAAAAGGTAAAAAACTTGGTCGAAGCACTCCACACAGAGTAGCTACATTAAAGGCTCTTTCGTGCAGTTTGATTAAGCATAAACAAATTCAGACGACTGTTGCAAAAGCAAAGGAATTGCGACGGTACATTGAACCTGTTATTACTCGCTCCAAGGAAGATAATAGCCATAACCGCAGGGAAGCATTTTCAGCCCTTCAGGATAAAGATGCTGTAACGATTCTTTTTGACGAGGTAGGCCCTGCAGTTGGTGATCGACCAGGCGGATATACACGGGTGCTTAAACTGGGTTTTCGTTTAGGTGATAGTGCTGAGATGGCACTTATTGAACTTGTTGATTTTAGTGATTACGAACCGGAGAAGAAATCGGCTAAGAAGAAGCGTACACGTCGTGCAGGTAAGGCTAATAAGCCTACCAGTTCTGATGACAAAGGTACAGACAGCAAACCAGAAGAGAAGTCAGCTCCGGCTGCAGAGAAAGAAAAAACTGGTGAAACTGCTTCGAGTGATGAGCCTAAGGAAACTGAAAAAAAAGCAACAGAAGAAGTTTCTGAAAAGAAAGAAGAAACAAAAAACACAGCTGATGACGCAGATTCTGCGGATTCAGAAAGTGAAGAAGAAAAAAAGTAATTTTAGTGAAAAAGAGTTTGGCATTTAATCCAAATTCTTCTTAGTTTGTAAATCTGCGATGGAGTTGATGTCGCGGGTAATGTTCTTTGGACATATTGAAAGAGATAAACAT
>NZ_QUOK01000020.1 GCF_003390325.1 Rhodohalobacter sp. SW132
AGAATTTTACGAAAGCTTCTTAATAGTATCCGATGGTTGTCCACAGGAATAAAATCAACGATTTTCCCTTAGAAGAATCGTACTTAGCACAAGGAGGTGTCTTCCCGTCCTTAGAACTGATTTATTTGATGTTTAGAAAATACTCGTTCTTAATACCGAGCTCTTCCATTTAGGTTTGACAAGGATGTGAGCGGGAGGCTTGAATGATGATTTGAGTCACGCCACACCTTTCCCCTTGTTCATTTTTGCTCGTCCAAAAACGAACCAAAAAAGACGCAAACGATCAGAACTCGCTTGTGTGGATTGCAATCTGGGCGATGAAATGATTTAGATACCACACTTCGCTCAGACAATGCTCGTTTGATCGGTGGGATATGAGTTTCTGTTAGTTTGTAAAAATTCTACGTATCAACACAATATTCTTATCAATTTCTTCATACTTTTGCTGGAACTTAAAGCAATAAAATATCCCGAAATAACCCGCGGATGCGGGTGAAATGTGAATAGCCCCACGTTTCAACGTGGGGGTTAAGGATGGTAATCAAAAAAAACCATCGGGCGGGATTTTTTGAAAGGCTTTTACTATAATCCGATGGTTGTCTTAGGAATCCGATCAACGGGTGCTCTCTTAAGGAATTGTGCTTAGCAACAGGAGATGTCTCCGCTCTACACCGAAAAAAACACCGGTGTTCGATCCTTCTAATGGAGAAAACTGGTGTTGATGCTTGAACAAAAATATATCACGTATTACCACCTTTCCCCCTTGTTCATTTTTGCTCGCCCAAAAACGAACCAAAAAGGGCGCAAACGAATAAAACTCGCTTGAGCGGATTGGGTTTTATACTTTGAATTCGCACCTTTTCCGCTCTGCGCTCAGACACTATTCGTTTGATCAGAGGGTGACTTGCCTTTTGTCAGATAGTGAGGATTCTTCGTCTTATAATTTAATGACTCATTATTTTATCTATCTTTTCACTGGAACTTAAATCAATAAAATACTCCATAAAACCCGCGGATGCGGGTGAATCATATAATAACCCCACGTTTTGCCGAAGGCATCCGTTGGGTAACATGGGGGGTAGTTACTCAAAAGCCACTGTCGATGCAGAAACCCAAAAATTCGTATAGTTTCTGGATATTGTAAAAAAATCACTCACCCGCTCTCTCCTTTACTCCGTCTCTCCCTCTCACCCGCCTGCGCCAAGGCATTGTTAGACAAGCCCTCACCTCCTCTTCTTTTACCAAAAATCTGAATTGAAGCTTGCCCTAAACGTACAACAGGAAAAAAAATTGCAAATATGTGGGAACATAAAATCTATATAAGAATATCCCTTTTTTATGTAATAAAAATTATTACAAATCTTGCTTTCGTGTTGAGCAAAATGAACAAAATAATACTTAAAACAAGTAAATAGTGATATGAAAAAAGGTATGTTATTGGCAGGGATAGCTTTATTGGTTTACATGAATTTGGCTATGGTTTTGGCGGGCGGGGTGTTGGCCCAGAATGCGAACAGTGTGCAGGGAGACCGGCAGGCATTGGTGGATTTGTATAACGCTACCGGCGGTGGTAATTGGGATAACAACTCAGGGTGGCTGAAAGGAAATCCCTCAAACAGCTGGTATGGTATTCAAGTGGATGGAAACGGTCGAGTGGTTCGTCTGGATCTGTTTTCAAATAATTTAAATGGAAATCTTCCGGGTAGTATTGGGAATTTAAGCAGGCTTACCTATTTAAATACGAAGCAAAATAGACTATCAGGTGAAATTCCAGAATCTATAAATAATCTTGGAAGCCTTGAATGGCTGCTTTTGTCCGGTGTCAGACAAAAGGATCCAAATTTTAGGAATGATACATATCCGGGAAAGAAAAATGAGGCAACAAATTCATTTAGTGGTTCTATCCCGTTTATAGGCAACCTGTCAAACCTTCAGGTGCTCGAGATCGCAAATCAGCCAAACTTTGAAAATACGCCTATACCGGCAGAAATTGGAAATCTTAAGAACTTATGGTTTTTATCCTTACAGAGAAATTTACATTCCGGAGGGGTTCCCAAATCTTTTGCCAATCTGACAAACTTACGTCACCTTCATTTGCACTATAATAAGATTTCGGAACCGTTGCCCGAAATTTTTGAAGGCTGGACCGATGCTCAGTATGTTAGATTTGGAAATAATCAAATACCGGGAGAAATACCATCGACTTTTGATAATATGATTAATTTGCGAGTGCTTGTACTTGGAAAAAATAATCTGACAGGAAGCATACCGCCAAAGTTTCTGGACGGAAGTCTTCCAAGGTTACATACTGTAGCACTTGAGTGGAACAATTTAACCGGGAGCATACCACCGGTAAAGACAAATCTTACTGTATTGACATTAGATGGAAATAATTTATCCGGTACAGTTCCCGATATGTCCTCTGCACGAAAACTTATTAATTTTGGGTTGGGATGGAATAATTTTGAGGGGGAGTTTCCGGATATGAGTCATGCACGACAGCTTCGATACATCCGGGCGAGGAATAATAATTTTTCGGGTCCGCTCCCTGCGCTGCATCCGAATAACAGGAGACTGGCAAACTTATGGTTTCAGAACAATAATTTTTCAGGCCCTGTAGATCCATCTATTGCAGAGGCAATTGCGAATGGCCGTGATTCATTCGGGGATTTTAACATCTCGAATAACCGGTTCTGCGAGTCGGATCTGAAGGGCTTGGTGGCGGCGGTCAACACAATGGACAATGGGGTTAGTTCACGTTACGGTGGTCAGAGTAAGCCCATTTGCGGAAATAATAGTAGTGCAAAAGCTCAGAGCTTAACAGGTGAGCTGGTGAATGGTTCAGAGTCCGGCACTTCTGCAAATGAAACAGCACCTGAAACGGATACTATACCGGTTGAAACGGGGATCAATCAAAACTATCCAAACCCATTCAATCCCACCACACAAATTGAGTATACGCTCTCGGATGTTCAGACCGTATCCCTGAAAGTTTACGATATGGCCGGGAGGCAGGTTGCAGTTCTTGCAAATGGTGTTAAACAGGCAGGCCGTCATACCGCAACATTCGATGCCGGAACCCTGGCCAGCGGGGTCTATTTTTACAGGTTTATCACAAACTCTCAGGTTTACACTAAAAAAATGACGTTGTTGAAGTGAGTTGAGTGTTATGGATATCGTTTTAACCGAGCCCGGTTGAGTATTTCGCGGTGCGGGATCAGAAATGCACTGGCTGCACGGAATGTGGAGTATTCACTGCGTGAATGTTGAGTGTTCGCCCCGATGGGTCGGGACCAGAAATACGCTGGCTGGGCGAACGTTGAGGGGGTTAGTTGGCAATACCCCAATAATCGTTTGATTATTGGGGTATTTTTGTTGGCTGTGTAGATTGATCATCAGCGGATAGAATTGATCCCACCTCGAGAGGCTGTTAGAATTTACAATCTCATTCGTTGGCATTATTTACTTTTTAAGGTGTCAAAGCTTGTATTGAAGCTCCCCTCCCTATCAAGTCCCGTCAGGGCGCGATAGGGAGGGGCCGGGGGTGGGTCAGAAAGTCTGGGAGCTGTGAGAATGGCAGAAATCTTACTTTATTTAAGTGCATTTTCTTTGGAAAACAATTTTCTCACAGCTTCTCGAGGAGGGTGCCTGTCCTGTGCTTTTCAGGACTGGCGGGAGGTGTTCGTTAGGCTCAAAACTCTTAGCACGCGGTGCAAATATAGATCTTGTTCAATCCCTAAGTATATTGCGCCGCGCTAATGAACAAATTTGAGCCTGTCATGTCGACCGAAACACCGGTGCTTTTCCGGTGTGGAGTGGAGAGATCTCCCCGTTTCTGGAACTGATTTATTTGATGTATAGGAAAAGCTCTTTTTAATATTGAGCTCTTCTTCTTAGCAGAGGGATAAAAGCTTAAACTGTTTCTGAGCCGTGCAACACCTTTCCCCTTCTTCATTTTTGCTCACCCTTCCAAAGGGATCCCTTACGGGGAAAAACGAACCTCCCCAAGGTATCCCTGCGGGGAAAAAGGACGCAAACGATCAGAACTTGCTTGAGCGGATTGGGTTATATACGTTGAATTCGCGCCTTTTCCGCTCTGCGCTCAAAAACTAATCGTTTAATCGGTTGCTTTTTTAGTTGTTGATAGTTGGTGAAAATGATTCCATACAAACCCGCGGATGCGGGTGGATTAAATAGTAACACCACGTTTTAACGTGGGGTCGAAGGCGTTGCATAAGAAATAACCATCGGGCGAAATTTTGTGAAAGATTCGAAATAAAATCCGATGGTCGCCTACAAAATCCAGATCAACGATTACCCTTTTAAAGATCGTTTTTAGCAAAAGGAGATGTCTCCCCGTTTCTGGAACTGATTTATTTAATGTATAGAAACAGCTCTTTTTAATACCGAGCTCTTCCTGATCATATATGCATTGACGCGGTTCTTTAAATCGGGTTGGTTAATACGTGCTTAAATTGTAATTTCGTCACTCACATATCTCCTGCGTATTTATGAGTTGCATTTTATATTTCGGGGAGCCTTTATTTGCAGAAGTTTGACTCTCAATGTACTACATCTCTGTAATCCTCTTCTTTGTTTTTAAAATTCGCCCAAAAAAAGAGCACATCAGAAGACTGGGAAACTCACTCTCTAAAAGAGGTTACATGTCGCTCTATGAGCATATGATACATTTGTACGATAAAGATATAGACCTATACTCACAAAAGAGTTGTCTAACAGCTAAATTTACTGGAACAGGTTACGGTGGAATAAATATGAACTCCTATCGAATATTGGAATTCAAAGAGAACACTCTATTTGAGAAAATATATTTTAAAAGCTGGGTGGATGACATTATTATTTTTACAAAAGAGGTACTTCCGGAAGTGCTTACGCAGGGAATTAATACTCCAAAATTAATTGAATCAAAAGAAGGAGAAAATTTCTTTATCACCTACTTTGAATATTTAGAATTAGAACCCTTAAACCATACAAATTTTCTGAATGAAGCAACAGATATCGCAGCTTCTATCGCCAATGTAAAGCTGGATCCGGCCATTGAATTTCCAGATGGCAGGTTACATTATCATAAAAGCAGCTTTAAAGGGAAATTAGATAATCTTAAAAAAGAACTGACACCATATATGTCGGATATTAGTAATTTTCTGAACACCGTGGATGATTACATAAATAAAAATGTCAGAAAAACCTTGAATCACGGAGATTTATCTGAAAGAAATGCCTTCAAAAATGGTAAAGTTATTGATTGGGACAATTTTGGCCTTTATCCGCTGGGTTATGACTTCGGAAAAACTATTGGCATGTCCGAAATATATAAAAAAAATGAGTTGTCACTACAAGATTATCTGAAAATTGAAGATATGATATTTAAAAAAGTAGAAAACTTATTAACCAGAGAGCTACTTGAAATATCTTTGCCCTATTTTACTGTTATATTTCTTAGACATTATCGGGTCAGGAGCAGATACAATGACATCAACTCCATATCGCGTGAATTGTTAGAACTTCTCAAAAACAGGCTGGCAAAATTGAGCAAAGTGGGCAGCCACGATTCATTGTAATAGTATAAAACCTGCCACACAATCCCTCCTCGTACTTATAGTTATTTGCTACTTCTCTAAACTGTAATTCCCACCATAAAAGGAAATGCAGAGTGAACAAGCAGCTCATCAGTTCAGCTGATTATTTTGCAAACCATGGACATTCTTCGGCTTAATTCTTCACAGTGCTCTTTATTTCACTTCCCTAAGTACCGGGAACACTGTTCGAAGAGGGCGTCATCCCGCACTTTCCCGTATAAGGGATCCCTTACTCGATCAAAAACACTTTTTTGGACAGCCCCGGGTAAGTGACGGCAAACCAAACCAAACCAAACCATCGGGCACGATCTTACGAAGGTTCGTAACCTGATCCGATGGTTGGTTACAGGAGTTAAATCAACGATTATCGTTTCAAAGATTCATACTTAGCACAAGGAGATGTCTCCGCTCCACACCGGAAAAGCACCGGTGTTCCGGTCGACATGACAGGTGGGTCTGGGGCGCATGCGCGGCGCCAGGCACCCACATGTCGAACAGGATTTACAGTTGCGCCGCGTGATAAACGTAATTTTCCGGGCAGAAAGCTCCTGTACTCCATTGGCCTGTTATAATGGTTCGGGCATCATTCGATGGTTGGTTGCAGGGGTTAAATCAACGATTTTCCTGAAAAGAACGGTGCTTAAACGATATCAGATTAGCGCCAAGCCTTTCTCCTTGTTCATTTTTGCTCGCCCAAAAACGAACCAAAAAGGGCGCAAACGATCAGAACTCGCTTGTGTGGATTATAATCTGAGCGCTGAAGCAATTTAGATACCACACTTCGCTCAAACAATGCTCGTTTGATCGGTGGGTTTATGGGTTATTGTTAGTTTTTAAAAAATGATGTTGATATATGACGATGGGTTCGGTGCGAAAGCATTTTCCCTTAGAAATATCGTAATTAGAACAAGGAGATGTCTCCGCTCCACACCGGAAAAGCACCGGTGCTCCGGTCGACATGACAGAGACTGTGGTTAAGAGGCGCGGCGCAAGGTGTTTAAAGATCGAACAGGGTTTAGGGTTGCGCCGCGTGATAAACGTTATTTTTCGGATAGAAAGCTCCTGTACTCCATTAGCCTGTTATAATGGTTGGGGCATCATCCGATGGTTGGTTGCAGGGGTTAAATCAACGATTTTCCTGAAAAGAACGGTGCTTAAACGATATCAGATTAGCGCCAAGCCTTTCTCCTTGTTCATTTTTGCTCGTCCAAAAACGAACCAAAAAGGACGCAAACGATCAGAACTCGCTTGTGCGGATTCGGATCTGTACGTTGAATTATTTAGATACCGCCCTTCGCTCAAACAATGCTCGTTTGATCGATGGGTTTATGGGTTTTCGTTAGATTTTGAAGAATGATGTTGATACATGACGTTGGGTTCCGTGCACAGGTGTTTTCCCGTAGTGGTCAGATATTAACAAAATACCCAAATAACCCGCGAATGCTGGTGGACGATACTGTAGCCCCACGTTTTGTCGAAGGCATCCGTTGGGCAACGTGGGGTCAAAGGAGGTGCATAAGAAATAACCATCGGGCAAAATTTTGCAGATGATTCGAAATAAAGTCCGATGGGCACCTATAAAATCTAATCAACGGTTTTCCATTAGAAGAATCGTATTTAGAACATGGAGATGTCTCCGCTCCACACCGGAAAAGCACCGGTGCTCCGGTCGACATGACAGAGACTGTGGTTAAGAGGCGCGGCGCCAGGTGTTTAAAGATCGAACAGGGTTTAGGGTTGCGCCGCGTGATGAATGTTGAGAGGGGGTAGAGATTAAAGAAAGGAGATAATAGATTTTCAAATTGAGAGGCTTTAGACCGATACTGTCAGAATACGGAGAAGCACCGTAATGCAGACAGGTCTTTTTCACTTCTGCCTTTTCACTTTTCATTCACTCTAAGACTCTGCCAGGAGCTCACTCCGTTCGCACTCTTGCAGGTCTTATTTTCACTCACCCACTCCCTCTTAACAGATCGGTAATAGTTTAAACTTTACCTGGGTCATACAAGCCCTTCCCCAATCCCGCAATTGAAAAAACGAACCAGAATTATAGTTCTTTAACAGGCTTCATTGTTAGTAAAATTGATGATAAATTATCTCTTCAGTATTATAGTTTAGAATAAAGTTGTTTGTAAACAGGATTAGGAAAACATAATGTGCAAATGTCCTGGCAGTATGAAGCAGGATTCTAACATAAGATCGGTTTACTGACGTTAACAGATGCGCCAGGTTGATGAATCATGATCGAAATGAGCCTCTGGTGTAGTCATCGGATGAGTTTTTCGAAGAATCGAGTCACACCGGATCAACAGATGATTCATAGATGACTCATCCGATGACTTTTGCAGGTTTGTTAACCTTTAAGAACATACCAGTTGTATGAGTAATCGTGGTATTCTTTGTAAGACATTGCACGATTATTTTTAAGAACTACAATAGAAAAAAATCAGAACAGAAGAGCCGCATTGTCGTTGAATAAGAAAAAAATACTTATCGTTTCCCGTTCGTTCTACCCGATGAACACTCCGCGCGCCTTTCGTACGACAGAACTGGTGAAAGAGTTTGCCCGCCAGGGGCATGAAGTTACCCTTCTGACCGTGAAGGATGACGAGCTTCATGTGCCGTTTGAGAAGGAACATGGGGTAACCATTAAAGACCTGGGGGACCTGAAACTGAAGCCGATTGATTCGCAAAAGGGAGGTAAAGTTGGAAGGCTTGTCCGTAAAGTGCTCCGCAGAGGGCTTTTACAGGCGTTTGAATACCCCGATATTCAGCTGGCATACCTGGTAAAAAAAGCTCTTGAAGAAGAGCGCGGGTATGATCTGCTGCTTACGATCGCAACGCCGCATCCGATTCACTGGGGGACCGCATGGGCCTGGAGTGAAAAGGACCCGATTGCTAAAACCTGGGTGGCCGATTGCGGCGATCCTTACATGGGTTCAAGGCTCGATACGTTTAACAAGTGGTTCTACTTTAAGTACTTTGAAAAATCGTTCTGCAGAAAAGCGGATGTGATAACGGTGCCGATAGAGGATGCAAAAAGTGGGTATTACCCTGAATTCCGGGATAAAATTGAGGTTGTTCCGCAGGGGTTTAATTTCGATGAGGTGGATATAAACAGGCAATCCTCCGTGGATCACACGGTTCCAACATTTGCCTATGCTGGCGGACTGATTCCCGGCGGCAGAGATCCCCGGCTGTTCCTGGAGTATATTACAGGACTCGACCGAAATTATAAATTTATTCTCTACACGCGGAGCCGAAACCTGGTGGAGCCGTTTCTCGAAAAAGGTGCCGGCCGGATTGAGATCCGCGACTACATCCCCCGCCCGGAGCTGCTGCGCACGCTGAGCAAAATGGATTTTCTTGTGAATTTTGAAAACGCCACCTCCCTGCAGATGCCGAGCAAGCTGATCGACTACTACCTTGCCGGCCGGCCGGTACTCTCAGTAGACGGGCAGAAAATTAATAAAAAGTCGATAGACGAGTTCCTGGAGGGAGACTACTCTTCCGCCTACAGCTATAACGGTGTGGATCGCTATCGGATTGAAAACGTCTGCGGACAGTTTCTTGAACTGCAGGAACGTGAGGCATAAAAATGCAGAGCAATAAACAGGGCTTTTACGCCTTTTTCCTTTTCCTGATCTGGCCCTTCCTGGCTACGGTTACGGCATTTAAGAATTACAAACAGAGCTGGGCGAAAAACATATTCTGGCTTTTCTGTATTTTTTATGGACTCACTTTTGCGATCGGAGCAGAAAGTGAAACAAGTGATATCGTCGGGTATGTAGCTCAATACCAAGATTTACACCATGAAAAAATGACGATTGCTACGGCAGTAAATTACTACCAGGAGAGTGGTGAGATAGATTTTATGCGGACAGCGATTGCTATACTTGTTTCCCGTATTTCAGACAGTCAACCGATTTTAACCCTTGTTTATGCTATCATTTTTGGTTACTTCTTCTCCCGAAATCTGTGGTATGTCATGGAGCGGCTTCAGGGGAAACTGCTTCCGATTACCATACTATTAATAATCTGTTTTTTCCTGGTGAATCCGATCTGGCGAATCAACGGGTTTCGGATGTGGACGGCAACGCATATATTCCTATTCGGTCTATTACCTTTTCTCTGCGAGGGAAAGACCCGCTATTTGTGGGTTTCAGTTTTTTCACTGGCGTTTCACTTTGCAATGCTTGTACCCCTTGGAGTTCTCTTTGGGTACATTGTCCTTGGCAACAGGTTGAATCTGTATTTCGGCACTTTCCTCTTTACCCTTTTCTTTGCTGAACTTGATCTTGCGGTATTTAATAACCTGATGCAGGCTTACGCCCCGGAAATATTGCAGGAACGAACCTCAAGTTACCGGGTAGAGGGGCCCGGGACGCCCGGGATGGCGGTCGCTTCAGCTGAAGACAGCGGCCGCTGGTATGCCTCCTGGTATGGCAGGGCTATACGGTATTCTGTGATGGCACTCTTGATAGGCCTTTATGTGACGGGGCGTGAACATTTCAGGAAACACAAATACTGGATGAACCTTTTTTGTTTCGTACTGGCATTCTTTGCAGCGGCAAATCTACTCAGTTCACTTTCCTCAGGTTCCCGGTTTTTTAATATTGCAAACCTTTGCGCCCTCCCTCTGCTCATTTTGTACATTCAGAATGTCGCAAGAGACAAAGTCATGAAAAGATTTACGTGGGTGGTTTCGCCGGGGCTACTATTATTTGCTTTTGTAGCTTTCAGGATTGGATTATATTCGTTGAGTGCAACCTCAATCCTTGGGAACCCGGTTGTTGCACTATTTATGTATGAAAATTATATGTCGATGAATGATTTTCTCAGGATGATATTGTGATTAAAATTATTATACATATAGTATCTGTAATTTATAACTGCTAAAATGTAATGTAGTAACTCCCTATTATAATGGTATCGAAATTAAGACATATTGCAGCACAGCACCTGGTAAATATGGGGGGATGGCGCACCAACAGGAAAATTGTTGTGATAGAGTCTGACGATTGGGGCAGTATTCGAATGCCGTCAACAGAGGTTTATGACAAGCTGTTGAACAAGGGAGTGCCTGTGGATAAAAGTCCTTATTGCAGGTATGATTCCCTCGCAAGTGAAACCGACTTAGAAGCACTTTTTGAAACGCTGTCGAAGTTTCAGGATTCTAACGGAAATCATCCGGTAATAACAGCCAATGTGCTGACTGCAAATCCAGATTTTGATAAAATCAGGGATTCAGGTTTTCAGAAATATTACTTTGAACAAATCTCTGAAACATTTAAGAGATATCCTGAGCACGAAAATAGCCTCACACTTTGGAAAAAAGGAGATAAAAAAAGGCTCTTTCACCCACAATCACACGGCAGGGAGCACCTGAATGTTCCATTCTGGCTGAAGCTTCTCAGAAATGATGAATATGATTTTCGATTGGCGTTCGATAACAGATGCTGGGGGTTAAGCAGTGATATCTATCCGAAGATGAAAAAAAGTATTCAGGCCTCCTTTGATGCTGATACAGCAGATGAGATTGAAGATCATAAAAAGATAATTAAGAGTGGTCTCAAAATATTTGAAGAGATTTTTGGATACCGGACGGCCTCCTTTATAGCAAGTAATTATATCTGGAGCTCTGAGTTAAATCCAGTTTTAAAAAAAGAAGGAGTTCGCTATTTGCAGGGAATGAAATACCAGAAACTTCCGGGATTGAATGAAAAAAGCCGCTCAATGGAGAGAAGATATTTGGGCGGAAAAAATAAAAATGGTCAATTAAACCTTGTTCGCAACTGTTCATTCGAGCCTTCATTATCAGTAGATAAAGATTATGCCCTCGATAGCTGTTTAAATGGGGTATCGACTGCATTTTTATGGAGAAAACCTGCTATTATTACATCTCATCGTATAAACTATGTTGGGTTTCTGCACCCTGAAAACCGAGATTGTAATTTAAAATTGATGAGAAAATTACTGCAACGGATTCTGGATAAATGGCCTGAAGTTGAGTTTATGACATCAGATGAGTTGGGTCAGGTGATTGAATAAAAGAAGTGAAACCTAATGGGTTTAAATATTTAGGATAGTCTTTTAACGCCTATCTTTTATTTCACAGGTACATTAAGCTCATATGGGAATTTTCTGTAAAGATGCACACGAAAAGATGAGAATTGCACCTTTTTAATTGTTCATTACTGATCCAATTTCTGAAGCAATAAACAACTTATGAAAACTGAAATATTACCGATAAATTAAAAACTTAATAAATATTGGAACTTTCTAATATTTCCGTGATTATAGGGCTTGGTGAGGGTACAGAGGTTTATTGTAATACTCACGTTTTAAATTGAATACTAACTTAGTGTTGATGAGTAGCGGAATGCTTGATTTGAAGATAGGCAGGGTAGTAATGGTAATGTTA
>NZ_QUOK01000021.1 GCF_003390325.1 Rhodohalobacter sp. SW132
GGGAGTAGCCATGGAGATGATGGTGATAGTACATCGTCTGTAGATATTCCAGTACTGTATGCACCGGTCCACCATGGCGTAGAGGTATCGGTGACGCCCTCTTTTGAATGGAGCGATGCGGGTGCCGATTACTATGTCCTTCAACTAACCGGTAATGGGGTCAATGTGGATGTTACAGTGAAGGATACCAGTTATACACTCAACAATAACCTGCTCGAAACCGGCGAAACATATGAGTGGCGGGTTCGTGGTGTGAAAGATAGCGTTGAAGGGAAGTGGAGCAGAGTTTACACGTTTGAAACAGATACGGACAGCCGCGCCCTAACCAGTGTGGACGGAGAAGCCCCCCTGGAGACAGCGATTGAGCAAAATTATCCAAATCCGTTTAATCCTTCTACCCAAATCGAATTTACGCTCTCTGAATTGCAAAACGTGACGCTGAGCGTGTATGATATGGCGGGCCGCCAGGTGGCGGTGTTAGTCGACGGTATGCGGCAGGCCGGCAGGCACTCGGCATCGTTTCATGCTGATCATATGGCCAGCGGTGTCTACTTCTACAGGCTCGTTACCGAAACCCAAAGCTTTACTATGAAAATGACGCTATTGAAATAGTGAAAAGATATAATGTAAAAAAAATCTGTATACGAAAAATGAGTTCAGGCTTTATAAATTTTGATAGATAATTTTTTCCAGATTTTTCGAAAAGTGTTTTGGTCGATAGTGATCATTAATAGTGTTGAGTGCAGCTAAACCAAATTGGCACAATTTATCCGGAGAGTCTATGAAGTAGTTAATCTTTAGAAATAGCTCACTTTTATCGTCTGGATCAAAAATAAAGCCGTTTACGTTTTCCTCAATAATGTAATTGGTTCCATTCTGATTGGTTACAATGACTGGCAGACCCGAAGACATTGCTTCAAATGGAGATATGGAAGCGAGTTCATTAAAACTTGGAAGTACGAATAAATCATGATCCGCGTACGCATTCAATACTGTTTCATATTTCTCATTAGGGTGCAGGTCAATTTTAGATATTAAATTGTGTGTTTTAATATAATTTTGTAATCGAGTGAAATTTTGTTTGCTGGTTTGTGTACTTCTTAGCATTCCATATAATGAAAGCCTAATTTTATCCTGTTTGAAAAGTGGCAACAGTGCCTCAAGCAGGAATAGTAAATTTTTTCGCTTCTGACCCAGCTTTGAGACAACAATAATTTTGAGGGGGTTGGAAGAGTCAATGTGCGTTTTGTATGTTTGCTTGATTTTGGTATATGGAACCGAGAAGGGTATAAAAAATATATTTCCTGGAATATCAGTATCAGAAGTTATTCTTTTGGCAGTTGTCATCCTGTATTTTGAGATAAACAGACGGACGATGGCATACCAAACCCGGCGCTTTAAACTTTCATGTACTACAGGATCAGCTTGATCATAAAAGAGAACAGGGATCTTTAAAAATTTTGCAATCAGGCCAATTTGTATATTTAACATCATAAGATCTCTGACTATAATTAAATCCGGTGCCTCCATTTCTATAACGGACTTCAGAGCACGAAAAGATTCGAAATGAAATAACTTGGTGTGACCGGAAGGGAAATAAGGCCGGCTGCGAGGTGCAAAATAGTGAGTGTTGACTTCCAGATTGTATGGGTTATTCAATTTTTCACTATTCATGGTAATGAAAGAAACTTTGTGGCCATTACTGATCAGCCCTTTTATCATTGCCGTGTAGTTAGTATGAATTCTTGGGACAGAAAAGAGAATGTTCATATATCAAAAATTTATCACGAATGAGGTAAAATGTGGTATAAAAATTTTTATTTAGCTTAGCTTTATCTTTTCAATAAATCTCACCACAATCCAACTTTTAGTATTTAGGGATCGATTATTTATTTTCACTTTTTAATTAGGTGCTTAGCATTTTTGCAATTCTACTTGCAGATATTTCAGCACTTAAATTAGTAACATCAATTGTTAATACATTAAATCCTCTCATATTTAGATATTTTTTCCAAAATGCGAATGCCTCCACTCTTTCAGCGGTATTAATATCTTTTTTTTCATTTTGCCGAATTTTAAATTTAGAATGGTTATTTGATTTTAATGAAGCATTATTTTTCTTATTTCTATTTCTATTTCTATTTCTTTTTCTTTTTTTTCTTTCTTTTTCATCTATTTCTAGAAAAACAAAAAGTGCTGAATTTAGATAAGATGAAGGATATACTTTATCTATTATTTCTACCCATTCTTTACCGAAACAACCAATAGAAGATAAATATACAATTGAGCATTCATCAGATAAATACAAATCTGATGAATAACTAAAATAGAGTGGTCCATATACTATCATTAGAGCTCTTTGTGCGGCATTTCTAAGAGTAGCATCTCTTTCATTTTTTATTTTTAACATGACTTTTAAAAAAAGGGGTAACCGGTTAGGGTATATAAGTAGATTAATAAGGTTGCGTTTATTACTCCTTAGGAATATTTTTTTTTGAGTATTTGTCTTGAAGGTATTAACGATCGTGGATTTTCCTGTACCAGGTAGTGCAATTAACTCAATATACTCCATAAGCCAATTATTCAGTTAAAAATAAATAATGAAAATTTCATGTCATGCCATCAAAAAAAATAGAAAACAGAAGGAATTTCCCAACTGTCTTCAGTAAAAAAATGTTTGTATTAATTATTTCAAAATATTTTGTTCAGTAATATCCAATTGGTTTACCAGAATTTTACTCCAAAAATATTGAATTTGTCCGTCAGCTTAATGATTAAATTAAATTATTTTCAGCTTATTAATACGCACTATGGCTTGAGACGAAGTCAATTCCCTTCACACAGCTTTACCAATTAGTTTAAATTTTAATCATTTTATTAGAAATATGAATGATAAATTTCAACTAATTGCCATTTACAACTGTAATATCATAGAGATGAATATATAATAATTAGTAGGCCCTAAACATAAAGCCGTAGCCCCGGTCCGAGGCCCTATATTCCCGGAGTTGACTTAATACTATGATTTTCGTACTAAAAATAGAATTTTTATATTGATTGATATGAAGAAAAGCAGAAAAGAACTACAGCCGGTGCTGATGTTGATCCTGACGCTGGTGCTGGCTTCGCTGGCGGGAGTGGCGACCGCAGACCGGGCAATTGCCCAGGGTATGGATAGTGTAGAGGGTGATCGCCGGGCCCTGGAAGATCTGTATCATGCCACAAACGGGGATCAATGGACCTATAATACGGCCTGGCTGGACGGTAATCCCACAGATCGCTGGTACGGGGTGCGAACAGACCGGAACGGTCGGGTGGTCCGGCTGGATCTCTACCAAAATAACCTGGATGGGACTCTTCCGCAGAGTATCGGGAATTTAACCCGCCTGCGGTATCTCAATATCAAACAGAATGAACTGACAGGCGAAATTCCCGAATCCCTCGGGAATCTCATGCAGCTTGAGTGGCTGCTTTTATCAGGGGTGGAGCAGAAAGAGCCGAACGCGACAAGCGATACCTACCCCGGAAAAGAGAATGAAGCTACAAATTCCTTCAGCGGGGCAATCCCGTACATCGGGGAGATGACAAAACTTCAGATCCTTGAAATAGCAAATCAGCCCGGATTTGAAGATACTCCGCTGCCGGAAGGATTGGGTAATCTCAAAGAGCTCTGGTTTCTATCCCTCCAGAGAAACCAGCATACCGGTGAGATCCCGGAGTCTTTCAGAAACCTGGAGAAAATGCGTCACTTGCATCTGCACTCCAACAAGCTCAGCGGAGAGCTTCCGGATATTTTCAGCGGATGGCAGGAGGCGCGATATATCAGGCTGGGCGGGAATGAATTTACCGGCAACATTCCGCCCACCATGGGGGAGATGAGAAACCTGAGACTGCTTAGTCTGTCTAATAATAATTTTACGGGCCCAATACCTGAAAAATTAACTGACGGGAGTATTCCGGCTATCAATACCATTGTATTGCAATGGAACGAATTGTCCGGTTCAATCCCTGATATAAACGTAAACCTGACGGTGCTGACTGTAGACGGCAATAATCTCTCCGGACCGATCCCCGATCTCTCCTCATCCCCGCGAATCATCAATTTAGGCCTGGGCTGGAATGATTTTGAAGGGGAGTTCCCGGATATGAGTCACGCCTACCAGCTTCGCTATATCCGTGCGCGGGATAATAATTTTTCGGGTCCGCTTCCCGCGCTGAACCCGCATAACGGCAGCCTTGCCAATCTCTGGTTTCAGAATAACAGCTTCTCCGGCCCGATACATCCCTCCATACCGGCAGCGATCAACAACGGCCGGGACCCTTTCGGGGATTTCAACCTGTCCGGCAACCGGTTCTGCGGCCCTGAGCTGGAAGAACTCGAGCAACAGCTAAGCCGATTATTTAAAGGGGTGGACTTCAGTTCCGGCGATCAGCGGGATCCTATCTGTGATGATGATTTGTGAGTGAATGTGTGATGGGGTGAAACCAAGACCTTCCAGAGTGCGAACGGAGTGAGCTCCTGGAAGAGTCTGGTTGTGCGGGCTTTGGTTAATCCAGGTGCAAACGAATAGAACTTGCTCGTGCGGACTTGGCTTGATTCGTTGAAACCTTAACGATCCCGCTCTGCGCTCAGACAATATTCGTTTGATCGGTTGGTTTCTTAGTCGTTGATAGATGGTAAAAATGTTGCTATACAAACCCGCGGATGCGGGTGAATCAAATAGTAACCCCACGTTTTAACGTGGGGGTTAGTAACGGCAAATCAAATCAAACCATCGGGCGGGATCTTACGAAGGTTTCTTAATATAAAATCCGATGGTTGGTCACAGGGATTAAATCAACGGTTATCTCTTTGAAGAATTTTACCTTGCAACAGGAGATATCTCCGCTCCACACCAGAAAAGCACCGGTGTTTCGGTCGACATGACAGGTTTCATTTTTGGGCAGGCGCGGCGCCAGGTACCTTAAAATCGAACAGAGTTTACGGTTGCGCCGCGTGATGAATGTTGGGTGTTCGCCCCGGTGTGTTGGGATCAGAAATGCACTGGGTTCTCGAACGTATAGGGAGTGTAAATGTCTTGGTTCGTTGATAGTTGGTGAAAATGCCCCGAATAACCCGCGGGTGTGGGTGAATCACATAGTAACTCCACGTTTTAACGTGGGGGTTAGTAATGGAAATCCGAACCAACCATCGGGCGGAATCTTACGAAGGGTTCTTAATAATATCCGATGGTTGGTTGCAGGAATAAATCAACGATTCTTTCTTTGAAGGGTTTTACCTGGCAAAAGGAGATATCTTCGCTGTACCCGGAAAAGCACCGGTGTTTCGGTCGACATGACAGGTGGTACTGGGGCACATGCGTGGCGCCAGATATCCAAAGATCGAACAGGATTCAGGGTTGCGCCGCGTGATGAATGTGGAGTGTTTGCCCCGGTGTGTTGGGGCCTGAGATGCACTGGGTGCTCGAACGTATAGGGAGTGGAAGTGTCTTGATTCGTTTATAATTGGTGAAAATGCCCCAATAACCCGCGGATGCGGGTGAAATGTGAATAGCCCCACGTTTTAACGTGGAGGGTTAGCGATGGTAATTAAAACAAACCATCGGGCGGGATCTTACGAAGGTTTGTAACCTGATCCGATGGTTGGTCGCAGGGATTAAATCAACGATTATCTCTTTTGAAGAATTTTACCTGGTAAAAGGAGATGTCTCCGCTACACACCGGAAAAGCACCGGTGTTCGTTCCTTCGAATGGAGAAAACTGGTGCAGGTGCTTGAACAAAAATACATCGCGTATCACCATCTTTCCCTTTGTTCATTTTTGCTCGCCCAAAAACGAACCAAAAAGGGCGCAAACGAATAGAACTCACTTGAGCGGACTTGGCTTGATTCGTTGAAACCTTAACGATCCCGCTCTGCGCTCAGACAATATTCGTTTGATCGGTTGGTTTCTTAGTCGTTGAAAGTTGGTGAAAATGATGCCATAACAACCCGCGGATGCGGGTGAATCATATAGTAACCCCACATTTTAATGTGGGGGTTAGTTGCAGGCATTAAATTAACGATTCTTTCTTTGAAGGATTTTACCTGGCAAAAGGAGATATCTTCACTGTACCCGGAAAAGCACCGGCCTTTCGATCCTTCGAATGGAGAAAACTGGTGCTGGTGCTTGAACAAAAATACATCGCGTATCACCATCTTTCCCCATGTTGATTTTATACTCGTTCTCCCAAAGGAATCCTCAAACGGGGAAAAACGAATACAATCCTATGACTAAACCTACTTTTTTGGAGTGTGAGTTTAGTTTTAATAGCATGGTTTCGTCGCGGCGCTGCCATACATCCTGTTCATTCTCAGAATGGTGTGCGCCGCGCTTATCCACCAGGACACGCCTGTCATTTCGACTAAACGAACGGAGTGAGTGCACGGAGAGATCTCCCCGTTCCTGGAACTGATTTATTTGATGTTTAGAAAAAATCTCTTTCTTAATACCGAACTTTTCCCTTTAGGTTCGGCAAGGACGTGAACGGGAGTATTGAATGATGATTTGAGTCACGCCACACCTGTTCCCTTGTTCATTTTTGCTCGTCCAAAAACGAACCAAAAAAGACGCAAACGAATAGAACTCACTTGAGCGGATTTGGCTTGATTCGTTGATACAATGCCGATCCCGCTCTGCGCTCAAACAATATTCGTTTGATCGGTTGGTTTTTTAGTCGTTGATAGATGGTGAAAATGATGCTATACAAACCCGCGGATGCGGGTGAATCAAATAGTAACCCCACGTTTTAACGTGGGGGGTTGAAACGGCCATTCAAAACAAACCATCGGGCGTGATCTTGCGAAGGGTTCTTAATAATATCCGATGGTTGGTCGCAGGGATTAAATCAACGATTCTTTCTTTGAAGGTTTTTACCTGGCAAAAGGAGACATCTCTACGTTCCTGGAACTGATTTATTTGATGTTTAGAAAAAACTCGTTCTTAATACCGATTCCCGATGGCATCTGTTGGGAAATGTGGGGTAGGGGCGGCAATCCGAAACACACCATCGGAAACGATGAACAGCTTTTCATGGCTAATATTTTGTTCCTACGGAACATCCCGGTTTGGGCAAATACGCCTTTTCTACAAACGTAACGTCCCTGACGGGACGATCACTTTGGGGTAGTTTTGATTGTTATAATCGTGAAGTTCCCTTTGGTGTGACCTCGGTACAGGATTTGTTGATTTGACCAAACATGGCACTTCGAATGGGATTGCTGAGACGGGTATTTATATAAGTCAATAAGAATTAAACAAATAGAAATTTCTTGATCGGGGCAGCGATAATCAAAAAATGAGAGAAATGATCAAATCCCGTTCCTTTAGGAACGATAGATTTGTAGAAACATAAACGTGCAATCAACCAGCCGTGCCGTAGGTACGGTATGTTTCTATTCTATTGAACGATGAATTGTTTTTATTGGGTAATATTTTGTTCCTGCGGAACATCCCGGTTTGGGCAAATACGCCTTTTCTACAAACGTAACGTCTCTGACGGGACGATAATGGTTAATTTAATGGATGTTTGTCAAACATATCGTAATTATCGGGATGGTCTCGCCAGGTTTTACCCGCCACGCACCTCTCTTGTCATCTGCCTGCCACAATATTTTCGGGGGTCGGAACGCCGAGGTTTTGCCGGTGTGTAGCGGAGGCATCTCCCATTCACCCACTCACCCATTCTCCCCATCTCTTACACACTCCCTCTCAAGAGGGGTGTATACGCGTAGGTGATTAGGCACATATATACGTACGTGGAACCGGCTATTTTTATATATTAATTAGAAAATTCTAATGAATTGGTTTAGGCAATAAATGCCCTGCCGATAATAAATAGAGAGATTCAAGGTAAAAGATTAGAAAAATCTAATAAATTTGTAACAAAAAACCTGCCGGGTCCTCTTGTACACAGTCAGTTCTTCACGGACTCAACAGGTAAATCAAAATTAAGAAGTAATTGAAGGGTTTTTGATATGAAAGTAGTTAGGATATTGAAATGGATGATTTTGGGGTTGTTG
>NZ_QUOK01000022.1:2500-5407 GCF_003390325.1 Rhodohalobacter sp. SW132
CGGTTTCGCGTCTGCCCCAACCTACTGCTCGCCCTATTCAGACTCGCTTTCGCTTCGGCTCCACCCCTCAGGGGCTTAACCTCGCAGGCCAGGTGCAACTCGTAGGCTCATTATACAAAAGGCACGCCGTCATCCCGACAAGTCGGGACTCCGACCGCTTGTAAGCGCACGGTTTCAGGTACTATTTCACTCGCCTTCTCGGCGTTCTTTTCACCTTTCCCTCACGGTACTAGTTCACTATCGGTCATGCAACTGTATTTCGCCTTGGCGGATGGTGCCGCCGGATTCACGCAGGATTTCACCGGTCCCGCGCTACTCAGGATACTCCTCCAAAAGAGCCAGCTTCACCTACAGGGCTTTCACCTTCTGTGGCGCTGCTTTCCAGGCAGCTTCGATTCACCTTTTCTTTTGTATATGAGAAGTCCTACAACCCCGGCCGATGCAAGCACCGACCGGTTTGGGCTTCTTCCCGTTCGCTCGCCACTACTTGGGAAATCACTGTTGTTTCTTTTTCCTCTTCCTACTGAGATGTTTCAGTTCGGAAGGTTCGCTTTCCGGTAAACCGGAATATCCCGATAAATCGGGATGGGTTTCCCCATTCGGATACCCATGGATCAACACTTCTTTGCAGCTCCCCATGGCTTTTCGCAGCTTAGCACGTCCTTCATCGCCATTGCATGCCTAGGCATTCACCGTACGCCCTTACTTACTTTTGCTTGCATGGCTTGCACAAATCCTGCACAAACCACCCAAGACTATGAGCTCGATTATTTTTACCTCGCATTCTATCTAATATGTCCACGCAGGCCCTGAGGGGCCCGCGCAGCTTTACTACCAACATGTCAAAGAACAAGTCCCGCATCAGCGGAACCCTGAAGACTCCGGGGCGTCGATCCCCTGCCCGGCCCATCGCTTCTTTCGCAAAAAGCGCCGCCGTTCATCTTGTATCATCAATAAAAAATAAAATAAAAACGTGTACAAATTCTCGTGGAGCTACAGGGATTCGAACCCTGGACCCCTGCCTTGCAAAGGCAGTGCTCTAGCCAGCTGAGCTATAGCCCCTTATTATCCGTGGGCTAGTAATCTGCAACCAGCGCATCATAACCTTGCCTACGGATCACCAGGTAGCTGACACACTGCCAAAGTGGGCTTGGCAGGAGTTGAACCTGCGACCTCACGCTTATCAGGCGTGCGCTCTAACCACCTGAGCTACAAGCCCATTTTCAGGATGCCTGCCACTCACGCGGCCAACCAATGGCCCGCCCAACCGGCGGGGGTAAACATCAAAAGAGATAAACAGATCGCTAAGCAAGCCAAGTTGCTTTTTACTTTCTTAGGAGGTGATCCAGCCGCACCTTCCGGTACGGCTACCTTGTTACGACTTAGCGCCAGTTACCAGGCTTACCCTAGGTACCGCGTTGAACGGCAACTTTAGGTACTCCTGACTTCCATCGCTTGACGGGCGGTGTGTACAAGGCCCGGGAACGTATTCACCGCGTCATTGCTGATACGCGATTACTAGCGATTCCACCTTCATGGAGTCGAGTTGCAGACTCCAATCCGAACTGGGAATGGCTTTGGAGATCTGCATCCCATTGCTGGGTAGCTTCCCTCTGTACCATCCATTGTAGCACGTGTGCAGCCCCGGACATAAGGGCCATGATGACTTGACGTCGTCCCCACCTTCCTCACTACTTGCGTAGGCAGTCTGGCTAGAGTCCCCACCATTACGTGCTGGTAACTAACCACAGGGGTTGCGCTCGTTGCGCCACTTAAGGCAACACCTCACGGCACGAGCTGACGACAGCCATGCAGCACCTTCCATGATGCCCCGAAGGGAAGCCCCGTTTCGGGGGCGGTCATCGTGGATTTAGCCCGGGTAAGGTTCTTCGCGTTGCATCGAATTAAGCCACATGCTCCACCGCTTGTGCGGGCCCCCGTCAATTCCTTTGAGTTTCATTCTTGCGAACGTACTCCCCAGGTGGTATGCTTACTGCGTTAACTGCGTCACTGAACCCGAAGGCCCAACAACTAGCATACATCGTTTACAGCGTGGACTACCAGGGTATCTAATCCTGTTCGCTCCCCACGCTCTCGTGCCTCAGCGTCAATACTGACCCAGCCGGCCGCCTTCGCCACTGATGTTCTTCGTGATATCTATGCATTTCACCGCTACACCACGAATTCCACCGACCTCTGTCAGATTCAAGACATCCAGTATCCAGGGCAATTTTACCGTTAAGCGGCAAGATTTCACCCCAGACTTAGATGCCAGCCTACGCACCCTTTACACCCAATGATTCCGGACAACGCTTGCACCCTCCGTATTACCGCGGCTGCTGGCACGGAGTTAGCCGGTGCTTATTCAAATGGTACCGTCAAAGCAGGACAAATCCCACCTGTTCTTCCCAATCAAAAGCCGTTTACAACCCATAGGGCCGTCTTCCGGCACGCGGCGTGGCTGCGTCAGAGTTTCCTCCATTGCGCAAGATTCCTCACTGCTGCCTCCCGTAGGAGTCTGGGCCGTGTCTCAGTCCCAGTGTGGGGGATCATCCTCTCAGACCCCCTAGCCATCATTGCCTTGGTAGGCCGTTACCCTACCAACTAACTAATGGCACGCAGGCTCATCCATAGCCGACCCGAAGGCCTTTAACAACTGCGGTCATGCGACCCCGCTGCATTATGCGATATTAGCCACCGTTTCCAGTGGTTATCTCCCTGCTATGGGCAGATTGCCTACGCGTTACTCATCCGTGCGCCAGTCTCCAGAAAGAGCAAGCTCTTTCCTTCTCCTTCGACTTGCATGTGTTAAGCCCGCCGCCAGCGTTCGTCCTGAGCCAGGATCAAACTCTCCATTATATATACTAAAATATATCCTGAAAAAGCTCGCCCGACTCACTCAACGAT
>NZ_QUOK01000023.1 GCF_003390325.1 Rhodohalobacter sp. SW132
ATGATTCACCCGCATCCGCGGGTTGTTTGGCATTTTCACCAACTATCAACGAATCAAGACATTTCCATGCCTATACGTTCGCTCAGCCAACCATTTCTGGCCCCTACCCACCGGGGCGAACCCTAAACTTCGCGCAGCCGGTGCATTTCTGGTCCCGACTCATCGGGGCGAATACTCAACAGTTCAACACTCCGCACAAGCGAGATCTGGTTCATGACTCAGATATCGTTTAATCACAAATCTTTCCACTGAGAGTCAGTAAATGGAAATACAAACAGAAACGGGCCTTCCGGCCCGTTTCTGTTTTTAACTCTTTTCGATATGTGAAGCTGATTTACTTAATCAGCGTCATCTTTTTCGTGAAGCTCTGTTTGTCTGTGACAAAGCGGTAGAAGTAGACCCCGCTCGATAGGTGGTCAGCTCGGAACGTGATGGTGTGGCTGCCCGATTGCCGTACACCCTCAGCCAGAACAGCTACCTGCCTTCCGGCCAGATCATACACCCTGAGTGAGACATTTGTGATCTCCGAAAGCGTAAACTCTATCTGCGTAGATGGATTAAACGGATTAGGGTAGTTTTGAGATAATCCGGTCTCCAGCGGACGCTCATCTTCATCAAAGCTGGTCGTCAGATCTTCGTCTGCAGCCGTGGTGAATGTCCATATTTCACTCCACATGCTCTCCGTACTATCGGTCACCGCACGCACCATCCAGTGATAAACGGACTCCGGCTCCAGCGGTTCTTCGGGAATAAAACTCGTGCCGGTCACTTTCTCTTCAATTACCAGTTCTGCCGGGTTCAGGCGAACGGAGTGCAGAATATAGTAGTCGGCGCCCTCCACTTCATCCCATTCAAAAGTGGTTGAAAAAGAGCTCTCTTCAGCATCCCTCGCAGGAGCCACCTGGGCGGGTGCAGGTATTTTCACCACAGGTCTGCCATTATTCTTCTCTTTTTCAGTGGCAAATGACCAGATATCGCTCCACTCCCCATCGGTATCCCCATTTACTGCCCGTACTTTCCAATAATAGTCGGTTTTTGGTTGCAGCGTATCGGAGAGCGTTAACTCCGTTCCCCCCACCAGTACATCCACTGTAACTGACTCCTTTCCAAGACTGCCATAATGAAGAAGGTACGCCTCTGCATGTTCAACCGCTTCCCAGCTGAATGTAACCGCATGGCCGGACTGACCGCTGTTATTGGCCGGGCCAATCAGTTTGGGTACCGAGAGAACTACCGGTGGTTCTTCTGTTTTAGCGGTTTCGAATGTCCAGATTTTACTCCATTCGCCCTCATTGCCATCATTCACAGCCCGGACCTTCCAGGAATACTCCGATCCTGCATCGAGTGAATCCGTCACTGTAAACGTCGTCCCTTCAACCGTTACATCGGTAATAGATCCCGGAGTTGCGGTACTGCCGAAGTGCAGTATATAGGAGTCCGCATTTTCCACTGCTTCCCATGTAAACTCTGGTGTACGGCCGCTATCTGCTAATCCGTTTACCGGTGAGACCATTTTCGGGGCAGGCAGAAGGACGATCTCTTCCGGCTCCTCTTCTTCATGTGCAGTTTCAAAAGTCCAGATCCGGCTCCATTCGCCTTCTTTGTCGTCTTTCACCGCCCGTACCTTCCAGTAATATTCTGTTCCGGCATCAAGTGAGTCGGTCACTGCAAACGTCGTCTCGTCAGCTGTAACATCGGTGATGGATCCCGAAGAAGCGGTACTGCCGAAGTGCAGAATGTAGGAGTCTGCTTCTTCCACGGCCGTCCACTCAAACTCAGGAGTCAGACTGCTATCTGCCGATCCGTTTATCGGTGAGACCAGTTTCGGGGCAGGCAAAATGACAACCTCTTCCGGTTCTTCTTCATTCTCATCCTCTTCAGCCACTTTCGTTCTGAATTCCCAGATGTCTGTCCATTCGCCCTTTTCGCCATCTTTCACTGCATGCACGCGCCAGTGGTGTACCGTCTCAGGATCTAGAGGTTCTTTCACCGTATAACTCGTTCCATACACATCCTCAACCACCACCATTTGGGAAGGATTCGTTCTGTTGGAATGGAGCACATAATAGTCTGCCCCATCTACGGCTGACCATTCAAACGTCGGTGTAAGACTGGTTTCCAAACCGCCGTTTGCCGGTGAGATTGGTTTAGGGGCGGGAAGCTGTACAACCTGCTCTTCGGCTTCCGCGGTCCGGAACGTCCACGCTTCACTCCACTCACTTTGTGACGATCCGTTTACTGCACGCACCTGCCACTCATACCCTTTTCCTTCCTCAAGCGGTTGATCAGGAGTGAACGTTGTGCCGGTAATCTGCAATGTAGAGTCGGCAATCACGGTACCTGGATTCAGGCTCACGGAATAAATAAGGTAATAATCAGCCCCATCTACAGCACTCCACTCAAAGGTTGGGGTGATGCTGCTGTTCTCCTCATCTTTCGCTGGCAAAATTTTCTCCGGAATATCAAGCTGTACAATCTCCTCTTTGGCCGGTTCAGTTACAAAAGTGCGCTCTTCACTCCAGTTGCTCTGTCTGTCTTCCTGCAAGGCACGCACCCGCCAGGTATACTGCTCTTCCGGTTCCAGAGAGTTACTGAACGTATATCGAGTTCCGGGAATTTCCACATCAATCTTAGTCTCACCGTCGGAGCTGCGAATGACCGTCAGCTGATGAGCATCCGCCCCTTCAGACGCCGTCCATTCAAAGACGGGGTTCAGGCTGACATTCACCGCATGATTCGCAGGTGACACCTGTTTCGGTACAGGAAGCTGTTCCACCACTTCCTCCTCCATCTCGGTAGTAAATGACCGGATACTGCTCCAGGGCCCACGCTCATCCCCGCGCACGGCTCGGACTTTCCACTGGTACTCCGTTTCAAATTCCAGTGCATCGGCCGGTTGGAATGACGTACCGGTGACCTTTTGATCAATCACCATACCGGCCGGATTCAGCCGGTTCGCATGCAGCACATAGTGCTCTGCACCTTCCACAGCCTCCCACTCAAAAGAAGGTGTGGTGGAGCTGTTCTCCAGCTCATTAGCTGGGGAGACCGCAAACGGGGCGGTTAACGAGACGATCTCTTCGGTGTGGAATGTCCAGACACTGCTCCATTCGCCCTGTTCTCCGTCCACAACCGCATGAACCCGCCAGTGAAACTCCGTTCCGGGGTCCAGAGGTTTTGGCACGGTATAACTGGTTCCATACACATCCTCAACCACCACCATTTCTGCAGGATCCACCCTGTTCGAATGGAGTACATAATACTCTGCACCCTCCACGGGCGACCACTCAAATGTAGGCGTATAGGTAGAAACCGTTCCTCTGTTCTCCGGTGATGCAGGTACCGGTGAAGCAATCGTTATGACCTCTTCTGCCTGTTCCGTTGTAAACTCCCTGTAAGCACTCCACTCTCCTTCAACACCATCTTTTACGCCCCGTACTCTCCAGCTATAGGTCGTTTCATACTCTAGTATTCCAGGATAGGTGATGCTGTTACCTTGGTTTACTGTCACTTTAGATGGGTTACCACCATTAACCTCCAGGATGTAATGGTCTGCGTCCAGGTTGCTCCACTCAAAATCGGGAGTTAGAGAAATATTATTGCTGCCATTTGAAGGGGATTGAAGAGTAGGAGCCGGCAAGGGATCCGGGGCTTCCTCGTT
>NZ_QUOK01000024.1 GCF_003390325.1 Rhodohalobacter sp. SW132
ATAATCTCCAATCTTTAATCTTTGCCCTCCTCAACATTCACGCAGCCAGTGCATTTCTGGTCCCGACCCATCGCAGCGGAATACTCAACATTCACGCAGTGAATACTCTACCACAACCCGTTAACCCACCGAAAACAATCTGACTTGACTTTTAATAAATTTCTCCTGCAAAACCGGGAATTTACCCCTGCTCTCTCTCCGTACTTTCTCCTTACCAACCCTATACCATCTCCGTACCAACTCCCCGAAATTGTGGCCGTGGTGTGGATCATCTCAGGGCCATTTACCACTATGATGTCACGCACAAAACATGGATTTTCGCCCGCATAATCAGGCCCTGAAAGATGCAATTTTCGGGGCAATTCAGGGTAAAAGAAGATTTCGGAAGATTGTGGAATATTTCGGAAATCGCCCTACCACCTTTTTTAGGCCATCTTTTTTCGGGATAGGTTGCTCCTGAACGCAATGCAATTCCATCAAACCGGAAATTTGTATTGCATAAACTCAAAACTTAAATCCATAGTATTATGGCTAAATTAAGTTCTGGTATCCTGGGTGGTATCTCGGGAACCGTAGGAAACGTAGTCGGAGGCCGCTGGCGGGGCATCGACTACATCAGATCGAAACCCGCCTCTGTTAAAAATCCCAATACGGAAGCCCAGCGCAATCAGCGCATGCGATTTCGTCTGGTGATCACTCTACTGAGAAAAATGCAGCCGTTTGTGGTAATAGGCTTCCGTAAAGGAAGAAAAAACCAGACGGAGATGAACTACGCCATGTCGGTGAATGTCCGAAATGCGATTTCGGGAACCTATCCCGACCTGGAGATAGATCCGCAGGCGCTTGTTGTGTCAGTCGGAGATCTGCAGGGATCATCAACGGCCGGTTTGGACCTTTCCGTTGCAGAAACAGCAATCTTCACATGGATAAATGAATCGGGAGTCGGAAACGCATCAGACAATGATGCCGCGATGGCCCTTCTTTACAATGTGGATAAAGATGCTGTGATCTATAAACTGCACGGCGCTTCACGCGCGGATGAGAACCTCGCGGTGACCCTCCCGGAATCGTGGAGCGGCGATTCAGTGGCCGGGTACCTGACCTTCAGGTCAGAGACAAACCGCGGTGTTTCCAACAGTCAGTTTCTCGGAACTGAAACCGCAGCCTGACCGCGTTTAGCGGCAACAGGCAGGAAAGCGGCCCACATGGGCCGCTTTTTTTTGGCTTAGCAATGTTTTGCGTTCGTTTTTTTAGAGATATAAACCAGCCCCGTTTCGGGCGGCATCATTCGAACTTTGAATTCAATAAAATACATTGCGGATAAAAATGGGGCCCTCGTCTTGCAAGGCTACGGATATATCGCACCTACGGCGCTCCCATTTTTTATGCTCGCTTTTTAACCCCAGGCCACCGCTGCGCAGTGAACTTGGGCTACGGACATGCCGCACCTAAGGTGCTTGGTTTATTGTCTCTTACACTGATGTATACACAAATAATATTTCAGCCCACACATCGTTCAGCATTATTTTTTTGAACCTCAGTTCGATTCTTAATCATTTCAAATCAATCAGGAAGAAGTCTCCCGTTACAAATGGGATTTTTAGATTCATAATCTAACAATTGAACTCAGGATTTTGAGTTTCAAATTATTCAATTCATTCAATGGCGTTCACCTTTTCAGGGATGAAACCAGCCCCGTTCCGGGGCGGCATATCCGTAGGCCCCATGGGAATGCGCAGCATTTCCGTGGGGTATACAGAGGCCCTTTTAATAAGAAGCACCGTAGGTGCGGCATCATTCGAACTCTGAATTCAATTTCAATCGTATAATTCAACCAAATAGCTATAGTTATGACGTCTCGTAAATGGGACTCGGTTTAAGTTCTTATCTTATTGCTGAGATGGAGAGAGTGAGTGAAAACAAGACCTGCAAGAGTGCGAACGGAGTGAGCTCCTGGCAGAGTCTTCGAGGCAATGAAAAGTGTAAAGGCAGAAGTGAAAAAGACCTGTCTGTATTATGGTGCTTCTCCGTATTCTGCCAGCATCGATTTAAAGCCTCACAATTTGAAAATCTATTATCTCCAATCTATAATCTCTACCCCCTCTCAACATTCCACACGCGGCGCACCCCTGAACCCTGTTCGAACTTTGGGTAACTGGCGCCGCGCCTGGCTACCAAAAGAGCTATCATGTCGACCGGAACACCGGTGCTTTTTCGGTGTGGAGCGGAGACATCTCCTCGTGCTAAGCTAAGTATCAACCTTTAAGAAGTAAATCGTTGATTGTATTCCTGTGGACAACCATCGGATACTATTAAGAAGCTTTCGTAAAATTCCGCCCGATGGTTTGTTTTAATTACCATCGCTAACCCCACGTTAAAAACGTGGGGCTATTCACATTTCACCCGCATCCGCGGGTTTTACGGGGTATATTTGTGTTTAATCTACCTGGTAAAAAATGAAGAATCTTCATAAACCAACAAAGGCACATAAACCCCCAGATCAAACGAGCATTGTCTGAACGCAGTGCGGGAACTTAATTATTTCAGCGTCCGCATTATAATCCGCACAAGCGAGTTCTGATCGTTTGCGTCCTTTTTGGTTCGTTTTTGGACGAGCAAAAATGAACAAGGTGAAAGGCTTGGCACTAACTAGATATCTTTTAAGCACCTATCTTTCTGCTGCGTGATTGGAGAGTGAATTGGGGGAAAGAGAAATTATGAGAAACTCCACGCGGCGCAACCCTAAACCTGTTTGAACTTTTGATGCTTAGCGCCGCGCCTGGCCACCAAAATGAGCTGTCATGTCGACCGGAACACCGGTGCATTTACGGTGTGGAGCGGAGACATCTCCTCGTGCTAAGTATCAATCTTTAAGAAGAAAATCGTTGATTTTATTCCTGTGGACAACCATCGGATACTATTAAGAAGCTTTCGCAAAATTCC
>NZ_QUOK01000025.1 GCF_003390325.1 Rhodohalobacter sp. SW132
TTTGGCATTTGTGCGGCGGGGCGACGAATTATGTATTTAAGCAACAAACGTGAAACCGTCCGCACGAAATGCTTTGTTATATTGTAAACAGATTTAGTCAAAAACTGGAAGATCGAAGGTTCCACTGTTAAAAGATTTCATGAATTCCGGTTCCGTTGAGGAGGTCGGCCTAAATGCATCAAATGAAAGTTCCCCTGAACATCGGGCATGATTCATATCACAATCTATCGTGACTGTACCAGAAGAATCATACCTGGTAATCCAACTACTGGTCATACTCCCACTGTTATAAAAATATTTCCCTTGATCCTCATCTATGCTATAGGTTCCTGAACCTTGATAATTATCAACAATTACGGAAATGCTGTGATTGTCTTCACTTAAGTAGGATCTTATCATTAATCTTGAATCGGACATTTTACTTATATAGGCAGTTGGAACAACGATACCCACCGGCCTGTTTTTAAACTCCGCATCATCAAACTCAATAAAAAACTCAGCTGCTGGTGGGGAAGTAACTCCACTTCCAATAGAAGTTCTATTATAAGAACCTTGGAGAACTCTTCCTTCGATATTTAATTTATCACCAATAATATTGTAGGAGACAGTGTCTTCTCTGATAGCCAATGAACTGTGTCTAACCAACATTTTTCCATTTCTTGCAAAAAGAATTTTAGTTGATCTTGTGCTTCCCGGGTTATAATACTCAACTAACCCAGTTTGACCATCCAGTCCAAGAGTGTACATCGTACCATCCGATTTTAAACTCCAGCCTCTGTAACTGTTAATAGGCGAAGGATAATTCGGATCACGTTCCTCAATTACCAACCATTCTCCAAGCAAGGCAGATTCAATGGTCTCATTTTCAGTGTCATTTACACCCTGACAGCTGATAAAAATGAGTGTTATGATGATAAAAATATTGAGTTTCATTTATTTAAAGAATGAGATCAGTTAGCTAGCGATGCAATATAACGGTCTGGTGTTTCTGCGGCCGGGCAACCAACTCAAAAGTTAAGCAAGTAACCGGAACCGGTCCGCAGGAAACACTGGTTATTTACCTATCCTTGTTAGTTTTTCCATTTAAGCCAAAAATAATTAGCAAGCTCGGATCTTTCTGATTCAGTTAAACATTTACTGGACATTACAATTTCTCTTAATGAAAAATCCACATCATCGTGTTCATGTGTATTGCCGCCAATTATTGTGTACTTAAAAAATTTATCAATAATTTTAACTATTGAGCTTTTGTGTTCTACTAGTTCGTTGTTTATATACATGTATAAATTTATCTCATCACCATCTATACATATCTCTGTTAAAAAGAAAAAAAATGAATCAAAAATCTTTGATTTAGAAAAGTTGACTGCACGTGTAATTAGTGTGACTTTATCTTTTGCAGTAAAAGAAGAACACAAATCACCATTATCATTTATATAAATTTCAAGTTCTGGTAGATTTGAATCATTGCTTGCTTTAAATATTGTATGCTTACCTGATGTAGGTTTTTTTGAAATCTTTAATATTGAACCCCAACCAAAGGCAGGATCAATTTCAATATTGAAATCCTCTGAATGTAAAGCTTGTTTATTGGAAAATTGTACTGTTTGACATTTTCCAAGTGTAAAGTTAGCAATGAGTGGAATAGAATCTGGAATTTTTACGATTTCATTATACAACGGCGCGAGACTGTCTAATACAACCTCAGAAATAGCACGAACTCCTAATGTAAATGCTGAAAACCCTAATATATTTAAATTATCAAATGTGTCAGCAATCAGCGATTCACGTTTGTCAAGGTTTTCATCATAGTGTATGCCTCCTTTCTTATTCGCTAAATATTTAATGATTTCAGATATATTAAATTTATCATCCTTAGTTTCTGCAATTTCTAGTTTTAAAAATTTTTTAAGTTTTAGTGATTTAATACCCGACGACTTTTTGATTTTTGCAGGATTAATTCCATCAGCATAAAATTGAAAATCAGGCTTGTTTGGTAATTTTGAACCACCTTTCAAATTATTTACTGTAAATCTAATCTTTAAACCATATTTTTGATTTGCTCTATCTATAAGTGCTTTCCCATCTATTAGTAACTTTCTAAGTGTTGCTGCTAACTCAACGACATCAAAATCATCAGTTATACGTAGACCTGCCCGGACTTCATCATATCTCCTAACAAAAATTTCTTCTGGCGAGACTTTCATTGCTTTTTATTAAAGTAAATAACGGTCTCGCGTTTAACCGTTAGCGGCGTCGCGGAATACAGAGAATGCGGAAGCATTCTCTCGAGCCGAGAATTAGAAAAAAGCAGGGGCCGCTATACGGTTGAAACGCTTGTTATACGTAAAACATTAGTTTGAATCGATGTTTGTCATACCGTACTGATCGACCGCTTGCCCACAATTATAAGCATAGCAGCTGAAACTAAGTTCTGTCCATGCGCTTCCTTCTAGTCCTAAGAGACTTATACCGTTATTAGTTTTTTGAATTTTGAAAAGAAATTCAGAAAGATCAGAACTGTCTTCGACAATCTTGCTTGTTTCTGTGGTTGTCATTCCAAATTGATCGACTGCCTGATAGTTTCCATTAGTCTTTGCGCTAAATGAAAGTTCGGTCCAGGCACATCCTTTTTTACAATTTAAGAGGATTTGATCATTTGTTGTATTTACAACGAAAAGGAAATCTGATAATTCGCTGCTTTCAGAATCGTTTGTGAATGCTGATAATCCAGCGATTAGAAACACAGCAAGTAGTGAATGCATGATAATATGATGTTGAGTGTTCATGATAATTGACCTCTTTGCGTTAGTTATTAGGTACAGTAATTTTACGT
>NZ_QUOK01000026.1 GCF_003390325.1 Rhodohalobacter sp. SW132
TTTGGTGTTTCTGCGGCCTGACGATCAATTTAAAAGTCAAACAATAATCTGGAACAGGTCCGCAGGAAACACTGGTTATGCAACTGATAGTTTCTAAATTTGATACCAAGATTATTGATCAATTTTTTCTAGAATTTCTTCAAGATAAGATCGAATTGCCTTTGGTGAGTCTCCGACCTGAATAGCTTCAATTGCTTTAGGTATAGATTCTCTTTTTCGATTCAATGCAGGATCAGTTATAGCAATTGATAGTGCTTCAAGAGTGTTTAATATCGTTTCAGGATTTACTTGTCGTGTTCCTGGTGCTCGCAAACCTGGGTTAACAGTATTAACAGTTGATAAGGTAAACCATGAAAACATATCCCAACGACCTGCAAATCTATCTGTAAGATGATCTCGCAGACGAGGACCTAATCGAGACCCATAAGCTTTACCTATGTAAACAGTTTTGAACTGATCATGCAAAACGTAAATTGCGACAGCATCCCAGAAATCAATTTTATGAGTAGATTTTTTGATTTTTACTTTTCCGACTAAGCTGCCTTTATTACCCGCCCCAACAGTTCCCCAGTCAACGATATCTGGATTCCAAAAACTACCATATGCACGTATCAGCATATTTCAGTTATTTTTGAGGTTAATTTTCTTTAAAAAAATTCTTTCTGAGGTATTTTTTGCCTCATAAATAATCGCTGAAATGGCATTGGGATTATTTTTGGCCAACACATCTAAATCTTGAGTTATTTCCTGAACTGAATTCTGAGCAATCAAAATCTTTCTATTGTCGACATAATAGGTTACTAATTGGCCGTCTTCCATTTCAATGTCAACTTCATTTCTTGGATAGTCAGAAAAAACTATCTCTTGAGATAATAATCGTAGGTTCATAGTTAGTTATTAGATTTAAGTTGCATAACGGTTCGGCGTTTAACCGGTTTTGCCATTACGGGCAATATAGTGAACAAAACTCATGATATCTCCAATAATAAAGGCCTTAAATTAGACTTTAAGCGGCAAAATCCGGTTGAAACGCTGGTTATGTGTAATCCCTTCTTTTTGATAGTTGCATCTTAAGATTAGATGAAATATTATCTTAACGTAAGATGAATCTAAAATACAGGAGACACGAATGATGACAAATAAAACCCTTGAACAAATATTGACTGTTTTAAAATACAGCAAATACAACTACAACTCTGGCATGTCGTTGACAAGTTCTTATCAAGATGCGATATCCAGGGTGGCAAATGAATATGGAGTCACATATCAGACGATTGGAGACGGATGCAGAAGACGATTAAAACTGGATTCAATTGGTGAGTTCAGCGAGTTAGTCAGAAAGTGGCTGAATGGAGACTCAAGCCCATTAATGAGTGTTTTAAAATCACAAACCACCAGTCGGTTACATAAAAAGGTAGAGGATTTCTTTGGAGAAACAGAGGTGTCCAGAAATGATGAGTCCGCAATTGAAGAAAAATCTCAAAAAGAAGAGAAAAGGATTGAATTCAGTTTCCTGATGAAAGAAACTGATCAGCGGTACCTTAAAGCATTAAGTCAGATAGAAGGAGTTGACGAAAAAGAGCTAATTAATGTTATTGTGTCCGATGGTATTAAAGATCGAATGAAGAAAACTGTTCTGAATTTGAAATAAATTTTCAAAAAAATAATTTGTCATATAATTAAATGTGTAAACAAGAATTTAAAATTCAAATAATAATATAAAGACATGAATAATTACTTTTCTGAAATAGAGTTCAAATATGGCAACAGCCAATTTTGGTTCCCTTTCTTTTTTGGTGCTGAAAATCTTGAGATCGCAAAAAAGAAACTACAAACATACATTACTGCTCTTAAAAAGCATTACCAAATAACGAATAACCCAAACATAACACCTATTATTGAAAAGGTGAATTCGAACCAATTGAATGAATATGTTGATAAAAGATTAAAAGGTAGAGTATATATTTTAAATACCAATATATGGGAGATGCACGGTATGGAGTCAATACCTGAATTAGACCTGATAGAGAATATGGATTTATTGGTTCAGAGCGGAGATTACGATTCAAATTCTCTTGCCGAGATGATAAATCAATTAAAACTTCCAGTCAAAAAACTGTCTCCAGATTTTCCAGAAACTGGCGATGAATTTTTATTGATAAATGTTTTGAGGTAGATTACAC
>NZ_QUOK01000027.1 GCF_003390325.1 Rhodohalobacter sp. SW132
AGAGCCATTTAACCGGCTTGGCCATTGAAGCAAATAATGTGAGGAAAATTACTAAGTATTACAAGGGCAGGGGTGCGAAATCATGCCTTACGTGGCCAAGTCCGCGTTGAAATGGTTGTTAGGCACTTGCTATAGCTCTAGATAACTTTCTAAATATTCAATTCTTTTTAGAATTATTCCCTCACATAATTCTGAACTATCCAACTTTATTTGATTCAAGATTTCTATTCTCCATTCCAAATAATTTGGAAAATCAGCTGTTACATCAACAGAATCCTGTTCCTTAATCTTAAACAACCTAATAGGATCGAGTATCTTTGTATTGAAAAGGAAATAGACATCAGGCATGTTATAGTCAAAGTTGTATTGATCAAGTTCCCCTGTAATTTCCCTGTATTTTGACTCAATTTTACTTTTTACTGATTCCGTAATTGTTAATCGATATTCATTTTGGTGTACCATTGTACTTTGATCTTCAAGGCAGGCTTTACCACTTTTTTTTACGTTACCCTCATAGCCTGAGTCAAGAATCAAGGGCTGATTAGCACCATCCAGTTTAATCAGTACCGAATAATCATTACGGTTTTCATAAGATTTAATAAAATTGTCTTTTCTATAAGGATCAGTAAACGCTTCGTCGTAATTGGATGAGTAAATAAATGTGGAAAAAACATCTTCAAAACCGGCATAAAAGAACAAATCTAATTTTCCATTATGGTCTATATCTATTAGTTGAACAGAGTGAGGACCAAAATCTCCATGGATCATTGTATACCATAGAGGTTCAGTTCTTTCTGGATGTGTAATTTCAAAACCAACTCCACCAGGCCAATTGTCATCCTTTATTTTATAGAAAAAGAAGCGTGCAATAAATCCATCAGTTAATTCTCTTGTAGTTCTGTATTGAACATAAAACTCAGGATTATCTTCAAGAATTAGACTGCTCAACTCTCCCTGAATCGTTGAATCAACTTGAGCCAGAACCTTAAAATGAAATCCCAAACATATGACTAATATTAGTACTATTAATTTCTTCATGAATGGTAATTTATAAAGTTGCCTAACGGCTTGGCGTTTAACCGGTTTTGCGATTACGAGCTACTAATGTGATAAAAAGCAAGAGATACCACAACTCTAAAAATTTTAATACCAGCTATGAGCGGCAAAATCGGGTTAAAACGCTGGTTATGGAGCCAATACGTGATTAAGGAGTAACCGACCAATCTTCCAGCTTTATATCAGTTAGCCGGCTAAAGTGACTTGTATTATTTGTTACCATTGTCAAATCGAATGAAACAGCAGTAGCACCGATTAAAAGATCAAAATCGTCTATAATTTTTCCTGATTTTTGCAGACGTGCCTTTTCTTCAGCATAGATATCAAGTGCAGGAAAAATAGGGAGTATCTGAATACCACTTAAAAAGTTTTCAAGGGCTTTTTGATTCTTCTTCTTTGCCTTGCTTTTAGCGACTCCAAATTTTAATTCAGCCAAAGTAATTTCGGATATAAAACAATATTCCGGGCCGATCTCCTCAAACTTTGATTTCAGATCGTACAATCCCTTGATGTAATAAATACAAATATTTGTGTCCAGCAGGTATTGATTCAAAACTCTTCAATTGTCCTGTTGAATGTTCTGGAACCCTTTATGGTCTCTATCAGATCTTCAGCACTCTCATTTTTATCCCAACCACCAAAAGCTTTATAAAAATCAGTCTTCTCTTGTTCTAAATCAGTTTTTACAGTATTGGAGAGCTTCGAAATAAGATCAAGCTTGTTTTGTGCACTCATATTCTTCAACAAAGACATGTAGCTGTCGATCAGTTTTGTATTTAGATCTGCTGTATTCATAAGGACACCTCACTGTTTGAACCTGCTTGAACTTTGAGATAGTTTGTTTCTATTAACGAGCCAGGTTTCAATTGCTTATGAAATGTAATGAAAATTCAGGACTGAAAGAATTTTGCAGAAATTGGTACTTGAATTTTGTGTGGTTCC
>NZ_QUOK01000028.1 GCF_003390325.1 Rhodohalobacter sp. SW132
GCGGTTTTGGTAATGTCGGGTGGTGTGATGGCCCAGAATATGGACAGTGTGGAGGGGGATTTTCAGGCACTTCAGGCGCTTTATCATTCGACCCAGGGCAGTGATCTGCCCACTCTTCGCAGTTCAAATGATTTGCCTCATCACAGCAATGCGACCTACCCGTATATGTATATGATTAACGGGGATATCTGGTGGGTAAAATTTAATAGGCGTGGTGGTACGTCTTCATGGCAAAATGCAGGAAAGCCATGGACAGATAAAACGGGGTGGGAAAATATGACTCCCAATACTATGGGGAATGCTGTGGGGGTTACTACAGATTCTAACGGTCGCGTGATCGAGGTAGATATGCAAAAAATCACTACGGAAGTCTATTCGGGTAACAGACTCTTTACAACGGGTAATAATCTTGTGGGTGAGATCCCCGCAGAAGTTGGGAATCTGAAAAAAGTGAGAAAGTTTAATGTGAAGCAGAATTTTCTATATGGGTCTTTACCCCCCGAGTTAGGGTTTATGCGTGATTTGGAAAGGCTATCTCTAGCCGGACATCACTGGGAGCTTGATATGGATAATAAGCGTTTATGGGCGGAGTCATCGCATATGCATACAAGCACAGGTGATGATCCTTTTTCATATTCTGTTAACGGAAAAGATGTGCCAGCCACAAATAGGTTTAAAACGGAATTACCGCCTGAAATTGGAAGTATAACGGGTTTAAAAATATTTGAATTTAGTCACCAGTTTGTCCAAGGTACACTTCCATCTGAATGGGGAAATCTCACTGAATTGCAGGGGCTTTTTATTGACCGGCCACGAAACGTTGAAAATGCCTTGTACAGTGAAATACCAAGTTCTTGGGGGAATATGACAAAAATGAGATATTTCCGAATTGCAGGATCAACACGTTTAAGTCTATTTGGGCCGCTTCCACCTGGTATGCTTGGGTGGGATGAGTTAGTTAATTTTGCAGTTTATGATAATGACCTTTCAGGTGAGGTACCTGTTTTTCAAAACCTTACTGAGGTATTCTACTTCAATATTGCTAGAAATAATTTTACGGGTGAATTCCCTTGGGAGAGCATATTTAATGGTAATAATTCACGTTTAAATAAATTTAATATTTCTGGTAACAATATTTCTGGTCAAATGCCCTCTACGGTCCCAGATGCTGTCTTCCCTGCGCAAAACTCCGGTGGCAGGTATCGTGTTGCAGCTTTTGAAGTTCATAGTAATAATTTGTCAGGAGAGTTTCCTCATTGGGCGCACAATATGATTAGTCAAATGACTTTTAATATTTCATTTAATGATTTTTCAGGGCCTTTTCCTGAAGGCGCTATGGATAACAGCAGCCTAAAGACATTTAGAATACAGGGAAATAATTTTAGCGGTGAATTACCTGACAAAGAGTGGGCTACTGATGGTATGAACTGGTTCCAGATACAAAATAATAATTTTGAGGGTGAGATCCCGGATAGCTGGGCCACGCTTTTTCAAGATGATGATGGAAACTGGCGTAGCGGCACAGAGTTCAGGTTTGACGGAAATAATTTTTCCGGGAGGGTGCCCGACTGGGGCAAACATATTGATGTAAACAGATACTGGTTTCATACAAACCGCTTTACGTTTGTGGATATTGGACCTTCGTACGGTGATCTGCAATCTGCACTTGGCGGTTCGTACAGAATAGATAATCAAAAGCCGTTTGGCAAATCAAGGACGGTAAGAAAGCCGTCCGGCTCGAGGGTCGTTATTGATATGAGTGAGTATCACTACTCAGGCAATCGGTACCAGTGGGTAAAGGACGGGAAGGCCCTTTCCGGGGAAACCTCATCTGTACTTGAACTATCCAGTGTTGGATCATCGGATGAGGGAGCATATACCCTGGAAGTGACCAACAGTTCCATGTCGGGACTGGGAACTCATGTCAGCCAGCCCATTACGTTCTCGCTGGGAAATGACGATGGT
>NZ_QUOK01000029.1 GCF_003390325.1 Rhodohalobacter sp. SW132
TGTCTATCCCTAACATAGCTTGACCATAAAATATACAAGTTATGAACCATCGAAAACTCAATAAACGTCGAGAATTTAGTGAACAGATACGCCGAAAGGCTGTCAAGGAATTTCGCTCAGGAACTTATACCGCGAAAGAGCTGGCCGATTTGTATCATTGCAGTGAACAAACCATATACAATTGGATCTATAAATATTCACCGGGGGATTCCCCACAAGTCAATGTCGTCGAAATGAGTGAAAGCACCGATCAGAAAGTCAAAGACCTTCACGATAAAATTGCTCAGTTAGAACGCGCTCTTGGCAAGAAACAGATCAAGGTAGATTTTTTGGAAAAGATGATTGACCTGGCTGAAGATGAATACAATCTGGATGTAAAAAAAAGTTCTTCTTCGAAGCGATCGAGTGGTTCCAGGAGAACAGACAAATGACCGACTACAGTTTAAACAGCTTATACAAGGTGGCCGGCATCACAAAGCAAGGCGTTTGGGATCATTTTCGCCGGGAAAAAGCCGAACTGGAGATGATTGAGCGGGTGATCGGCCGCGTCGACAAGCGCCGAAAGGAGCACCCGGGGGAAGGACTGGAGAAGCTCTACGATCAACTAAATCCGCAAGGGCTGGGACGAGATAAATTCTGCCGGATATTCGGGCAGCTGGGCTACGGAATCCGGCGGACAACCAACCCGATCCGTACCACTATTCCCGCTCATAAGGTCTTTGACAACCTGATTGAAGGGCGCCTGGTTACCGGTCCTAACCAGGTCTGGCAAAGTGATATTACCTACATCAAGGTGAGCGATCGCTTTTACTACCTGACGTTCATCATTGATGTGTATACGCGCCGGATTGTAGGGTACGCCGTCAGCGACAGCCTTCGGGCCGAGGCGAACATTAAAGCCATAAAGATGGCGTTTGCTACGGTTTCGTCCGGCGAACTCAGTGGCTGTGTCCACCATTCGGATCGCGGCAGCCAGTATACCGACGGCCGGTACCTGAAGATGCTACGCGGCAATGATATGCTCATCAGCATGGGAGGGCGAGCCCAGGACAATGCCTTTGCCGAACGGATCAACGGGGTGATTAAGAATGAATACTTGATTCCCTGGTCACTGAGTAGCTTTCGTCAGCTACAGTATTACAGCAAGAAGGCAGTCACTGATTACAATACCAAACGCCATCATGGAAGCCTGGGAAAATGCTCTCCGGTAGACTATGAAACGGCCTGGAAGAAGCTGCCGGAAGACAAGCGACGAGTGGAGGTAATCCGCAGTGAAAATACGCCAGATTTTTTGGAGGCTAGCCTCCAATCCAACGCCATTGACACTTCGTGTCAATATCCATACTGTACTATACATTTAAATTAACAATCAATACTAACGGTCAAGCTAATTCAGGGATTGACA
>NZ_QUOK01000030.1 GCF_003390325.1 Rhodohalobacter sp. SW132
ATCAATAGCGTCCTAAACGTTTGGAAAGAATAAAAAAGAGAGAGAAAGAACTTTGTGTATCTCAAATGTATATTTGAGTTGCACAACACCAAAGAAACTTTCTCTCTATGACAAATATAACACTGTTTTCTCAAATCATTTCCAAATTAGATCGGTTTTCGTTTAACAAACTTGTCAGCGCTCGTCACACCGACAAACACCAAAAAGGCTATACAAGCTGGACGCATTTGGTAGCGATGCTTTTTTGTCAGTTTGCCAAAAGTCAGTCGCTACGAGATATTAGCAACGGACTTCGCAGCGCTACCGGCAACCTTAATCATCTCGGCATTGAGCGGGCACCGTCCAAATCCACCATCAGCTATCAAAACAAGCATCGCGACTGGCGGCTGTTCCGCGATTATTATTGTCAATTGCTTAAAAGTTTAGGACAGCAAGCGGGATTCAAGCAAGTAAACTTCCGAATCAAGTCCAAGATATTGCTCTTGGATTCGACCACCATTTCCCTGTGCCTGTCGCTTTTTGACTGGGCCAAATACAAGACCCGCAAAGGAGCGGTGAAAATGCACACTCTACTGGATTACGATGGGAATCTGCCCGCGTATGTGAATATTACCGATGGCAAAACCCCCGACAATAAAGGTGCCTATGATATTCCGTTGCTTAAAAATAGTGTCATAGTCGCCGACCGCTTCTACAATGACTTTTCCTTGCTCAATGTTTGGGACAGCAGCGAGGTCAACTTTGTCGTTCGCCACAAAGAAAATCTGCAGTATCGTTCGATAAAAGAATATGAGCTGCCGGAGCAGCGCCACGGGCATGTACTTAAAGACGAACTAATCGAGCTTACCGGTCCCAAATCGAAGAACATTTACCCCGGAAAGCTGCGAAGAGTGGCGGTTTAGGATGCCGAAAATGAGCAAGTCATTGAACTGATTACCAACCAGTTGACATGGACGGCCAATACCATCGCAGAGCTGTATAAAGCCCGCTGGCAGATTGAAATATTCTTTCGGGAGATCAAACAGCTCTTGCATATCAAATCCTTTATTGGCACCAGCGAAAACGCTGTGATGATTCAAATATGGACCGCACTGATTACGATTCTTATCCTAAAAGTCCTAAAAGCCATGGCTAAACATCGATGGTATCTGTCCAACCTGGTGGGGGTTATCCGCTTAAATCTGTTTGTAAAGATCGATCTCCAACGATGGCTGGATCATCCCTTTAATCAAGACTTCGGTCCGCCTGAAGAGCCTTTGCAGGGGGTTCTTTTTTGAAATCGAAAATAATATGCCTTACAGGTATAGAAATGCCATATTTAAGGAGAACTCAAAACGTTTAGGACACTATTG
>NZ_QUOK01000031.1 GCF_003390325.1 Rhodohalobacter sp. SW132
TCCTGCTCATTGTAGGTAAAACCGGGACGAACCGGGGTATAGTTTGACGGATTGGGTATGTAGGCGGTAATACCTGCCTGCTCACACAAAGAAATATTCTCGCCGGCCGAATAACCGCCGTCGGCAAGTAATTCTTTGATTTGCCGGTCAAAGTTAGCCAGGTTTTCACGGGCTTTTGCAAGCAACTCGGGAAAACTTTGCGGATCTTTTCGGCTTCCGTAATCGCCCATTGCGGCTGTTACCACACCATGCTGACTATCCACGCAGACCTGCCCGTGGTAGTACATATCTTTTGGTTTATTCGGTTTTATCGCCATGCGGGCGTCCGGATCGCTGCTGCATTGATGGGTGTCATTTTTAAGTCGGGTTTTACCTTTAGTATCCTTGTTATCCGGTGGAAGCGCCACAGATTCTAATGCTGGCGGAGATGGAGGTGATGGGGGCCTAGCCTGCGGCTCATCATCGATATTTTCCTGATTTACCTGCCGGCAATACTCACTGGCATCTTCAAGAATTTGCTTGCGCTGCATCGAGTCAATATGGGCATTAGCCTTAACCAAAGCGCTATCGACCACTTGGCGGGTTCCGTCCACCAGGCCTGCGTCCACACACAACGCAAGAATGGTGGTAAAAACATTCTCATATACATCTTCACCAAACAACGCACGCGTCCGTGATAAGGTGCTGTGAACTGGCAGAGGCTGATCAATGTCATATCCAATGAACCATCGTGCTGACAAGCTATCGTTGCAAAATCGAATCAGTGCGCGATCGCTAACAATATTATTGAAGTAGCCAACCAAGCAGATCTTAAAAAATACCACTGGATCAATGCTTTTTTGTCCCTCCAAACCATAGTATGGACGTGTCTGTTTATAGAGAAACCGAAGATCAAGCTCTTGGTCGATTCGACGTAACGGATGATCGGAGGAGATGTGTTCTTCGAGGCTAAATTGATAGAAAAGTTTCGAGGTACGTTGTTTTATTCCTTGCATGCGGAAAGATAAGAAAACCTCTCAATTAAAAACATATCCTACTGTTATTATTTGAGTTGAATGACACGTAGTAACAAGATACTTATCACTACAAACTCACCAATCTGAGTTGTGCAACACGCACTAAAACGTGGGGTTACTAT
>NZ_QUOK01000032.1 GCF_003390325.1 Rhodohalobacter sp. SW132
CCCCAGTTTTGGTTGGTTATTCGCCACTTCTTGCTAATGTTCTTATAGGCCAGATACAAGACCTTTAACAACGCCTGATCACTCACAAAGGCTCCTTTTGTCTTGGTTACCTTGCGAAGCTGGCGATGCACCCCTTCCACCGGATTGGTCGTGTACATAATTCTACGTATTTCCGGGGGATATTCAAACATCTCCATCAGGCGGTCCCAATGCTGCGTCCAGCTTTTCACAATCATTGGGTATTTTTGTCCCCAATCGTTGCAGAAGGCCTCAAAAGCTAGTTTTGCATCATCACGTTTGGGAGCCTTGTAGACCTTCTTCAACTCCCGGGCTACTGTCTTTCGATCTCTATCCGGCACAAAGCGCAGCGAGTTACGCATCTGATGCACCAGGCACAGCTGCACGCGCGTGTGTGGAAAAATACTCTCTATGGCTTCCGGGAAACCTTTCAGCCCATCCACGCTGGCCACCAGAATATCTTGCACTCCCCGCGACTGCAAGTCCGATAGCACGCCCAGCCAGAACCGGGCTCCTTCACTTTCGCTGATGTAAAGTCCCAGTAGCTCTTTATGACCATCCAGGCGCAGGGCCAGTACCGTGTACATGGCCCGGGTGATGACCCGTCCATCGTGGCGTACTTTGTAGTGGAGGGCGTCCAGCCATACAAACGGATACAGCGGGTCAAGCTCACGCGACTGCCAGCCGGCCAACTCACCAAGAACCTTATCTGTGATAGCCGACAGACTCGCCTCGCTGACATCCACCCCGTACATCTCGGCTAAATGAGTACGGATATCTGAATAACTCATGCCTAGTCCGTACAGGGCCAGGATTTTATTATCCAGCCCATCGCCCAGCGTGGTCGCTCGCTTCGGAAGAAGCCCAGAGTTAAAACTCGCTTCCCGATCGCGGGGCATCTCGATGCGCAACAACCCCTGAGAGCTTTTAACCGTTTTTTCTTTCTTGCCGTTACGTCGATTGGGACGATTCTGATCGACGTGGGCCTGCATTTC
>NZ_QUOK01000033.1 GCF_003390325.1 Rhodohalobacter sp. SW132
ATGGCAAAGGAGACATTTCAACGTACCAAGCCGCACGTGAACATCGGAACGATTGGTCACGTGGATCACGGGAAAACAACCTTAACGGCAGCGATTACCACGGTGATGGCGAAGACCTACGGTGGAGTTGCCAAGCAGTTTGCAGATATTGACAATGCACCTGAAGAGCGGGAGCGTGGGATTACCATCGCCACGGCTCACGTGGAATATGAGACGGAAGATCGTCACTATGCCCACGTAGACTGCCCGGGTCACGCCGACTATGTGAAGAACATGGTAACGGGAGCGGCCCAGATGGACGGGGCGATTTTGGTGGTTGCGGCCACAGACGGCCCCATGCCACAGACCCGTGAGCACATTCTGCTTGCCCGCCAGGTAGGCGTGCCTCAGCTGGTTGTGTTTATGAACAAGGTGGACCTTGTGGATGATGAAGAGCTTCTGGAGCTGGTTGAGCTTGAAGTTCGCGAACTGCTGTCATCGTATGAGTTTGACGGGGACAACATTCCTGTAATCCAGGGAAGTGCCCTTGGCGCGCTGAACGGCGAAGAAGAGCATGAGAAAAGTATTGTTGAGCTGATGGACGCCGTGGATGACACCATCCCGACTCCTGAGCGTGATGTAGACAAGCCGTTCCTGATGCCGGTTGAGGATGTATTCTCAATTACCGGTCGCGGAACCGTAGCAACGGGCCGGATTGAGCGTGGAGTGATTGAGCTCAACGACGAGGTAGAGATTGTAGGGATTATTGAAGATCCGCTGAAGAGCGTGGTTACCGGGATTGAGATGTTCCGCCGCCTGCTGGACAGGGGAGAGGCTGGTGATAACGCCGGTATTCTGCTTCGAGGAATTAACAAGGAGCAGCTCGAGCGCGGCATGGTGCTGTGCAAGCCGGGAAGCATCAACCCACACAAGGAGTTTGAGTGTGAGGTGTATGTACTGAGCAAAGATGAAGGAGGCCGTCACACGCCGTTCTTCAAAGGCTATCGCCC
>NZ_QUOK01000034.1 GCF_003390325.1 Rhodohalobacter sp. SW132
CCGTTAAGGCCCGGCAGGCGCGTTGGGTTTTGTCAAAGGGTGCGCTGGCATCTTGCTTCTCCAAAAATCCCAAGTCGTCCCCCGCTTCCCGCTCGTTTTGTGGTTTGCTTTTTTTAAACCCTTCCCAAGAAAAACGGGGCGCCATGGTGCTTGTTCAAAAATGTTGATAGTAACGTGGGCAGGCCTCGCTTTGGTAAAGATCGTCAGGCAGCGCGAAGCGCCGAAGTTTTCCGGAAAAGGCGGGCACTTTCAGGGGTTTCCCGAGAAACCGGTGGCGGCTCGTCGTTTTAAAATTTTTTCTCTTTTAGCTGTGGCCGCTATGGGTATTGGTTGGGGTTGCAGTAGTCCGGTGTCCCCTGCCCTTTTCAGAGAGGTTCCACTTATTGGCTGGTTGCTTTGAACGCGGGGCCTGCTCTGCCTTTTCGTAGGTTTTCCCTCGGCGCCTGGGGCACGGTTGGCTAATACCACTTGTTGGTTTTGTAACCTACAATGAGCCGGGAGGCGTTGGTTGTGAATCCTCGAATCGACAGCTTTCCCTGCGCCTGCCGGTTCGAATCAACGTTTTGTGGCTGTAAAAAAGCTCCGGTTTTGGTAGGGTGTGCAGCTTGTGGATCCTTCCGTGCCTTAACCATGCATTTCAAGCGGACGGGGCAGAACGTTCAGTGCTTGCCCCAAGTTTCTGATTTGGTTCGGTTTTACTACATTAAACCAGCGTCGAAACGCCCCGCCGCTTAAATGCTGGACCGTTAT
>NZ_QUOK01000035.1 GCF_003390325.1 Rhodohalobacter sp. SW132
TTTCGTGAACCCACAGATAGTCAAAAACAGGATATCAAAACTTTAAGATGATAAAGCTATTTTACTTTTTATTGATTTTTGTTGTCGCATGTAGTGGAAATGCGGAAACTTTTGATAATACAAAAGAGGAGCCTCATGAATATTATGAGTTTTACACAACAGATTTTTCATATGTAGCTGTATTGTTTTTTAGAAATAGTGATGTTCTTCAAGACGGTTGCGAAATTGAGATTGATTTATATGAAACTTCTGAAAACTTTAGATCAGAAATAGATGAAAAATATACGGCTGGTGAGTTTTTGCCATACCAAGGTTTAAATTCAAGGTATGATGATTTTGACCTCAATTTATCTGAAATGAGTCACATGAGAAGTATTCATTTGTATGATCGTATTCGACCTGTCTCTTGTGTATCAGAACATCCAGAAGATGAATATCGCACAGAGCTAAAACATTTTAGATGGATTGAAGGACTAGAACCAGTTTTAGGTCATTCTGGACATGTGATAAATAGAGCTGATACGGCATTTGCAATGTACATCAGGCATGAAAAATCAATGTTCTATTTATGGTGAACTTTGAATACACGAGTTGCAAACCTTATAGTAACTAAAATAACCAGCGGCTCAAGCGGACGAGTTTGCAATTTGGTGCATTGGAAAGTTGGTTGCCTCGCCGCTTAGCCGCCAAA
>NZ_QUOK01000036.1 GCF_003390325.1 Rhodohalobacter sp. SW132
ACCTCTTGGTAAAGATCAAGGAAGTCCTGAGTAGTGATACTACTCTCTTTCAGTTTTCGGTTTTTCTGAGGGATCTCACACAGCGCTACCTTTTTAATGTAGGCGCCCAGGGAGATTCCGTTTTCGTCAGCCCATGCTTCCAGGATTTGTCGCTGGTAATATTTAAGGGAAATCGAAGGGGTTGTTCGTGTATTATTTTCCATGTGTAATAAATGTTTTTGATTTAGATTTTCAGGCGGGATTTTTCGCCTGGTGTATAAAAAGGTTGAGTCCCCTGCGGCGAATCCAAGATGGGTTATGTGATGGGTGTGGCACGTGCCACATGCCACATAACCACTATCTTGCTCCTTTTTATCACCCTACGATTTCGTTATGCCATCTAGTGGCACATCAAGTCGATGCGTATAGGGTTTCTTTCTTGCCGGGTCAAACGCCTATCCATGATTGAAGTCATTGGAACGAGTATTCGTAATGAGCCGGTTATCCATTGGAGTTCATCTTTTTGTATAAAAGATTATTTAGGAGTCGCTATAGGGTCTCGTTAATCGTGAAATCAGGTTTTTGGCGGCGAACGGTTTCGGGTACTCATCATAAGACCTGGCTATTTAGGTTAGGATT
>NZ_QUOK01000037.1 GCF_003390325.1 Rhodohalobacter sp. SW132
TGGACAATCAGTTAAGGTAGTCATGCGGCTGATTTCTGTTTTAAGTTTTCTTCGGCCTGCGCCGGGCTTTGGTAATCCATAGCCGAGTGCAGTCGTTTTCTGTTGTACCAGATTTCTATGAACTCAAAAATAGCCGATCTGGCCTGCCCGTAGCTTTGATAGCAATCCGGCATATCCAGTTCGTGCTTGAGCGTTTTAAAAAAGCTTTCCGCCGGGGCGTTATCCCAGCAATTTCCCTTTCGGCTCATGCTTTGGGTGATGTCATAGGCGTCCAGTTTCTTTGTAAAATCCTCGCAGGCATATTGAACCCCACGATCCGAATGAAAGATCAGGTCTTTACCTGGGGAGCGCCGCTTGGCAGCCTGCTTAAAAGCCGCGATACTGGTCTGCTCCGCACTCATTCGGTCGCTAAGTGACCACCCGATAACCTGCCGGTCGCCCAGATCCATAACCGTGGT
>NZ_QUOK01000038.1 GCF_003390325.1 Rhodohalobacter sp. SW132
AGATCGCTATGAGTGCAGCCAGGGAGAATACCTGCCGTATCGATCGACATCTATCACTGGAAACAAAAAAGCGCGGATCTATAGAACCACTGCCAAACAGTGCAAAAACTGTCCAATCAAGGCGCAGTGTATTACCAGTAAAGTCAATTATAAACAATTAAAGCATTCAGAGGGCAAGGAGTGGTACGATCTGATGGACAAACGATTACGCACCAGCTATGGCCGGCAAATGGTAGCAAAGCGCAAAGCCATTGTAGAACCGGCCCTTGGTAATCTGTTGCATCACAATGGAATGAAGAAGGTCTATGCCCGGGGTATACAAGCGGCCAATAAACACGTCATGCTTGCAAGTATGT
>NZ_QUOK01000039.1 GCF_003390325.1 Rhodohalobacter sp. SW132
CCATACTTGCAAGCATGACGTGTTTATTGGCCGCTTGTATGCCCCGGGCATAGACCTTCTTCATTCCGTTCTGATGCAACAGATTGCCAAGGGCCGGTTCTACAATGGCTTTGCGCTTGCGGACCATTTGCCGGCCATAGCTGGTGTGTAATCGTTTCTCCATCAGATCGTACCACTCCTTGCCCTCCGAATGTTTTAATTGTTTATAATTGACTTTGCTGGTAATACACTGCGCCTTGATTGGACAGTTTTTACACTGTTTGGCAAAAGTTCTATAGACCCGCATTTTTTTGTTTCCAGTGATTGATATCGATCGATACGGTAGATATTCTCCCTGGCTGCACTCATAGCGATCA
>NZ_QUOK01000040.1 GCF_003390325.1 Rhodohalobacter sp. SW132
CCGTTATACAAACAGCTTATGGTTAGAACAATCTGCTGCAAGTTGGTCAAGTTTCCTTAGGCTTTCTTTCAAGTCTTGTATTTCTTGATACTTCTTATCGTTGCGCTCTTTAAGGTTCTGATATTTATCAAGTAGGCTTTTATATTCAACTTCGTGCCATTCACCATCTGGGCGGAATCGGCACATTAATTTTCCGTCGATAACTTTTTCTTCGTAATACATGGGTTTGTTTGTATAACAAGCGCGTCAACTCTGACGCCACTCGAATTAGTGTTTTAGTTTAGTGTCTTTTGGTGGCGCAGGTTACGCGCCAAATCGTTAT
>NZ_QUOK01000041.1 GCF_003390325.1 Rhodohalobacter sp. SW132
CGCCGCCTGGCAGAAGTCGGGCAGGCGGTATGGCTCGCCGAGGATCTACAACCAGTTAAGAAAAGACGGTTGCACGGCCTCCAGACCACGTATTGCCCGGCTGATGACCAAAATGGGCATTGCCAGCCGAATTCGAAAGAAGTGGGTAAAAACCACACATTCAACGCATGGATGGCCGGTGGCAGCAAACGTGCTGGACCGTAACTTTTCCCCGGAAGGACTTGGCCAGGTCTGGGTCAGTGACATGACCTACATTCGCGGCGAGCAGGGCTGGATGTATTTA
>NZ_QUOK01000042.1 GCF_003390325.1 Rhodohalobacter sp. SW132
AGCCGCCTGGCAGGAGTCGGGCAGGCGGTATGGCTCGCCAAGGATCTACAACCAGTTAAGAAAAGATGGCTGTACGGCCTCCAGACCACGCATTGCCCGTCTGATGGTTAAGATGGGCATTGCCAGCCGAATTCGGAAGAAATGGATAAAAACCACGCATTCGACACATGGATGGCCGGTGGCAGCAAACGTGCTGGACCGGAACTTTTCCCCGGAAGGACTTGGCCAGGTCTGGGTCAGTGACATTACCTACATTCGCGGCGAGCAGGGCTGGATGTATTTG
>NZ_QUOK01000043.1 GCF_003390325.1 Rhodohalobacter sp. SW132
GTTTGATACGTTTAAGCATAGAACGACACCTATCGGCTGAAATCTACTGGGATTGAGAATGAATGAATGAGAGATGGAGAGAGTGAATACAAGACCTGCAAGAGTGCGAACGGAGTGAGCTCCTGGCAGAGTCTTCGAGGGAATGGGGTAGTGATAGAAGATATCTTCTCAGAAATACCCAGCATTGTAAAATCATTTCGAATCACTACTTAGCCGGGTACTTTTAGATGCGAACTCAAAAATCTATAATCTC
>NZ_QUOK01000044.1 GCF_003390325.1 Rhodohalobacter sp. SW132
CCCCACGTTAAAGTGCGTGTTGCACAACCGAAAGTCACAAAATAGTGGATGTTCGGAGATTTATTGATTCTGGTGCGAGTTTTTGGAGTAGTTCAGCTATAATTGATTCTACAAACGAATAGATTGGTTTAAAATTTAAAACATCCCTGTTCCACTGTTTGATAATTCCCCTGTGAGCCATTGCCTTTGGAGACTTGATGCTGTGTTTCAGCCATTTCTTCAAATTCATGG
>NZ_QUOK01000045.1 GCF_003390325.1 Rhodohalobacter sp. SW132
CCCATCCAAGCTTGCCTGAAGCAACCGCTGGATCAACGGAGTTAGGATCCCGTTTTCTCCGGTCAGTTCATCGCCATCCATCAAACGCTTAATGGCATCGGATTCAAATGAATCCCAATCAAAGTTAGTTTTGTTCTTCATGTGTCAATTATTCTATGTTAAGTTGAGTTTAACTGTTTTGACACACTTTTCTGAACAGTCTC